>JANXYG010000105.1 GCA_025350245.1 Betaproteobacteria bacterium | reverse complement strand
CGGTGCATGGAGAAAACCGCGAAGCGCTGCGCGACCTGTCGGTATCGCTGGACAACGTAGGTGATGCGGCGCGTGCGCGCGGGGACATGGCGGCGGCGCAGTCGGCGTACGCGCGCAGTCTGGAGACGAGGGAGCGGCTGATCACGGTGCATGGAGAAAACCGCGAAGCGCTGCGCGACCTGTCGGTATCGCTGGACAAGGTAGGTGATGCGGCGAGTGCGCGCGGGGACATGGCGGCGGCGCAGTCGGCGTACGCGCGCAGCCTGGAGACGAGGGAACGGCTGATCACGGTGCATGGAGAAAACCGCGAAGCGCTGCGCGACCTGTCGGTATCGTTCGAGAAGGTGGGCAATGCAGCGAGTGCGCGCGGGGACATGGCGGCGGCGCAGTTGGCGTACGCGCGCAGTCTGGAGACGATGGAACGGCTGATCGCGATGTATGGTGAGAACCGTGAAGCGCTCGGCGATTTGGTTATCGCTCATCTAAACCTTGCCGGGCTGGCTGGTCGTGGTAATGCCGATGCAGGGATCGCGAGTCATCGCCGGCAAGGGCGTACCCTGCTGACCCGCCTGTCCATGGCATTTCCTGACATCGCGACCTACCGCGAGCAGCTTGCCTGGCTCGATCAACAGGAAACAGCCGCGCATGACTGAATGCGCCACACCATGAACTACCTCTCCACCCGTGGCGGTATGCCGCCGACCCCGTTCACCGGCGTCCTGCTCGAAGGCCTTGCGCCCGACGGCGGTCTTGCCATGCCCGAGACCTATCCGCAGATCGACGCGGCGACGCTGGATCGCTGGCGTGGCCTGACCTATCCCGATCTCGCGTTCGAGATCGTGTCGCTGTTCGTGACCGACATCCCGGCGTCGACGCTGCGCGAACTGGTGCGCGACACGTACACCGCCGCCGTATTCGGGTCGGACGAGATCACGCCGGTATCGGAACTCGAACCCGGCCTGCATCTGCTGCACTTGTCGAACGGTCCGACGCTGGCCTTCAAGGACATCGCCATGCAGTTGCTAGGCCGCCTGTTCGAGTGGGCGCTGGCGCAGCGCGGCGAGCATCTCAACATCCTCGGTGCCACCTCCGGCGACACCGGGTCCGCCGCGGAATATGCGATTCGCGGCCGGCACGGCATCCGCGTGTTCATGTTGTCACCGCACGACCGGATGTCGGCCTTTCAGACCGCGCAGATGTTCTCCCTGCAGGACGAGAACATCTTCAATCTTGCGGTGCGCGGGGTCTTCGATGACTGCCAGGACGTCGTCAAGGCGGTGTCGAACGATCTCGATTTCAAGAGCCGGTGGCACATCGGCACGGTCAACTCCATCAACTGGGCGCGGTTGCTCGCCCAGATCGTCTACTACTTCAAGGCGTACTTTGCGGTGACCCGGAGCAGCGCCGAGCGGGTGAGCTTCTCGGTGCCGTCGGGCAACTTCGGCAACGTGTGCGCCGGGCATGTCGCGCGCATGATGGGTCTGCCGGTCTCCCGGCTGGTCGTGGCCACCAACGAGAACGACGTGCTCGACGAGTTCTTCCGCACCGGGCACTACCGGGTGCGGGGCGGAGCGGGTGTCAAGCAGACGTCCAGCCCGTCGATGGACATCTCGAAGGCATCGAACTTCGAGCGCTTCATCTTCGACCTGGTGGAACGCGATCCAGATCGCGTCAGGGGCCTGTGGCGGGACATCGACCACGACGGCGACATGAACCTGGCCGCCACGCCGTACTTCGCCCGCGTTGCCGATTTCGGATTCCGGTCCAGCCGCAGCACTCACGCCGACCGGGTGACCACGATCCGCCGGGTGCATGCGGACTTCGGTGTGGTCGTCGACACTCACACTGCCGATGGCATCAAGGGCGCGCTCGAGCAACGCGAAGCGGGCATACCCATGGTGTGCCTCGAAACGGCGCAACCGGCGAAGTTCGCGGATACGGTGCGTGAAGCGCTCGGCCGCGATCCCGAGCGGCCGGCCCGCTATCGCGGCCTCGAAGCCCTGCCGCAGCGCTTCGAGGTGATCGACGCCGATGCCGATGCCGTGAAGCGCTACATCGCGGCGCACAGCGATTGATCGTGGCGGCTTTCGACGACGCGCAGCGCTTCTGGGACGAGCGCTTCGCTGCGCCGGAATACATCTTCGGCACCAGACCGAACCGCTTCCTCGCCGGTCAGGCAGCGCGGTTCAAACCCGGGCAAGTCGTGCTCGACGTGGCTTGCGGCGAAGGCCGCAACAGCGTCTGGCTCGCGGAACAGGGATGCGAGGTCACTGGCATCGACGTCTCGCCGCTGGCGCTTCAGAAAGCCCGGCGGCTGGCCGAAGAACACAGTGTCACGGTGGCTTTCGAGCAGGCCGACATTCGCACCTACGGTTGGGGCGGCGAGCGGTTCGATGCGATCGTGTGCATCTTCATCCAGTTCGCGGCACCTGCGGATCGCGAGCGCCTGTTCACCGGCTTCCTCGACACCCTGAAGCCCGGTGGCATTGTCGTGCTCCAGGGCTACACACCCAGGCAGCTCGAGTACCGCACCGGTGGGCCGGGCGACCTGGCGCACCTGTACACGCGGGAGATGTTGCGGGAAGCGTTCGGCGGATTCGAGATCCTGCTGCTGGAGGCGCATGAAGATGTGCTCGACGAGGGAACCAAGCATGTCGGGCGCTCGGCGCTGATCGATCTGGTCGCACGCAAGCGCGCATAGCGCTGACGGTTCACGCGGCATCGCGCGTGGCCGCAATCGGGGGAGACGTCATGACGGGGATGACCGGCATTTTGATGCAGGGCATGGGGACCATCCTCGCGCTCGTGCTGATCGGGGTGGTGATGTTCTGGTTCGTCCAGGACGTCACGCAAAAAAAGCACACGATCCTGCGCAACTTTCCGGTGGTCGGACGCCTGCGCTATCTGTTCGAGCGCCAGGGCGAGTACTTCCGGCAATATTTCTTCGCCAACGATCGCGAGGAGATGCCCTTCAACCGGTCGGCGCGGTCCTGGGTGTATCGCCTCGCGAAGGACGAAGGCGGCATCGTCGGCTTCGGCTCGACCAACAATCTGAGCGAGCCGGGCAACATCCTGTTCGTCAACGCGCCGTTCGCGGTGCTTGAGGAAGAATGCGAGCCGACTCCGTCCCTGGTCATCGGCGAGGGCTGGTGTCGCGAACCGTTCGAGGCGAAATCGATCGTCAACATCAGCGGCATGAGCTACGGCGCCATCTCGGCCCCGGCGGTCCGGGCGCTGTCGCGCGGGGCGCACGACGCCGGGTGCTGGATCGATACCGGGGAGGGCGGGCTGTCGCCCTACCACCTGGAGGGCGGTTGCGACGTCATCATGCAGATCGGGACCGCCCGGTACGGGGTTCGCGATCAGAATGGCGACCTCAGCGTCGAACGCCTGCGCGAGATCGCGCCGCGGGTGCGAGCCTTCGAGATCAAGCTGTCGCAGGGTGCGAAGCCCGGCAAGGGTGGCGTACTGCCCGCGGTGAAGGTAACCGACGAGATCGCGGCGATTCGCGGTATTCCGGCGCACACCGATTCGATCAGCCCGAACCGCCACCGTGACATCGCCAACATCGACCAACTGCTCGACCGGATCGAATGGCTGCGCGATCTGACCGGCAAGCCGGTCGGCGTGAAGACGGCGATCGGTGGCTGGCAGTTCATGCATGACCTGTGCGAGGCGTTGCTGCGGCGCGGTGTGCGCTGCGCCCCGGATTTTCTCGTGATCGATGGTGGTGAAGGTGGCACCGGCGCCGCCCCACAGGCGCTGATGGATCACATGGCATTGCCGATCGCCGAGGCGTTGCCGCGGGTGATCGACGCGCTCATCGAGACCGGTCTGCGCGACCGGATACGGGTGGTTGCTTCGGGCAAACTGGTCACGTCGGCGAAGGCGGCATGGGCGCTGTGCGCCGGAGCCGACTTCATCAACACGGCGCGCGGGTTCATGTTCGCTCTGGGATGCATCCAGGCCTTGCGGTGCCATACCAATACCTGCCCGACCGGCATCACGACCCACAACGGACGCCTGCAGCGTGGCCTGGTGGTGGCCGACAAGTCGGTGCGGGTGGCGAATTACGCCCGCAACATGAACAAGGAAATCGACATGATCGCCCACTCGTGCGGGCTGCCGCATGCGCGCGCGTTCAGGCGCGAACACGTGCGGATCGTGCGCAGCGCCTACGAAAGTGTGGCCATGTCGACCCTGTTTCCGTATCCCGAGGCGCCTCGACCGCGGACGTGACCAGCGCGATGCACCGCAAACCCTCGTGAAGAAGCCTGGGGAGCTCATGCGAAGGGGCGCTCCCGAGGACGCTGCGCCCTCTCGAGGGGGCGCAGCGCAGCTGGGGGGTGGGCGTCCTAGACGGTGCCGCCGAGGAGGTTCGCGGGTACTGCTTCGGTGATGTGCACTGGCAGGGGCAGATCGAGGTTGTTCATGATGGCGATGAACTCGTCCCGGGATTGCCCCGCCAGCCGCGGATTCGTGGCCTTTTCTTCCGCGATCGTGGATACGTGCCGACCGCGGTAGTCGTGCCCGGGAAACACCAGGGTGTCGTCGGGCAGGGAGAAGATGCGCTCGGTGATGCTGTCGTACATCGTGCCCGCGTCACCATTCTGGAAGTCGGTGCGTCCGCAGCCGGCAATGAGCAGGGTGTCGCCGGTCATCAACCGGTCGCGCCACAGGAAGCAGCTGGACCCCAGCGTGTGGCCGGGCGTGGCGATCACCCGGATGACCTCATTGCCGAAGACCACGACGTCGCCGTGATCGAACAGCCGATCGAAACCGCTGGCGCCGCAGTGCGCGCTGACGGCGGTGGTGGCGCCGGTTCGCTGGCGCAGGGCGCGTGCTCCCGTGACGTGATCCGCATGCACGTGCGTCTCGAGGATACAGGTCAGGCGCATGCCCACGCCGCCGATCACCGACAGGTCGCGTTCGACGTTCTCGCGCACCGGGTCGATCACGACGGCCTCGCCACGGTCGGCGTCACCGATGATGTAGGTGTAGGTGGAGGAGTCGGGATCGAACAGTTGCCGGAAGATCATCCTGTCACCTACGGCAGCCGTTGCTTGATGGTCACGCCGCCGCGGATCTCGCCGACGCGGTAGCCGACAGCGCGATCGTGGGGGTAGTCGGCGGCCAGCCGGTCGCGCACGCTCACGGGGATCGCCTCGGCCGTGCCATGGCAGGACAGACAAAGCGGCTGGACCGGGATTGCCTTGATGTAGCGCAAGTAGCGGCCCTGCGGTTCGTCCACAATCTCTGCCTTCTCGAGCGTTGCGGGCTTTTCGCCACTGGCCGCCGCGCGGTCGAATGCCGCGAGAGCTTCCTGCTCCCAGGCATCGGGTTCGCCCAGCAGCGGGTTGCGGACCTTGAGGCTCACCCGCGCGACGCGCATGCCGCGCTCGCGCGACAGCCGACCGGCGAGATCGGGAGCGGTCTGCTTGCAGACGCCGATGGCGCTTTCGGGGCCACCGGCGGCGAGTTCCGCTTTCAGGACGGCGCCGAGCTGCGAGACCAACTGGCCGGCGACATCCCTGGCCTGGCTGGTGCGATCGGTCAGGTCGTCGGCGAAGGCGAGGGCAGGCAACGCCAGCAGGAGACAGAAAAACGCAGTGCGCATAGGGGCTCCCGGCGAAACGAATGCGTCCGACTGTGCCAGTTTTTGAATGGCGGCGCAAACCGGCGCCGCCGTTGAAACAAGGTTCCGACGGCCCCATTTCCGGAACACTGCTTTAGCATTTATGCCGAGGGGAAAACCAGATGCGATTCGACAAGCTCACCACACGATTCCAGCAGGCGCTGGCCGATGCCCAGAGCCTCGCCGTTGGTCGGGACGCTGGCTACATCGAGGCACAGCATCTCTTGCTGGCGCTGCTCCAACAGGAGGATTCCAGCGCTTCTTCGCTGCTACAGCGGGCCGGCGTGAACGTGTCGGCCCTGACCGCGGCCCTGCGCGAGGCAATCGATCGCATGCCGGCGGTCGAAGGCAAGGGCGGCGAGATCAGCGTCTCGCGCGAGCTCGGTAACCTCCTCAACGTCACCGACAAAGAGGCGCAGAAGCGCGGTGACCAGTTCATCGCTTCCGAGCTGTTCCTGCTCGCCATCGCCGATGGCAAGACCGATACCGGTCGCCTGCTGCGCCAGCACGGGGGCGTGCAGTCGGCGATCGAGCAGGCGATCAACGCCGTCCGCGGTGGCGATTCGGTGAACGAAGCGGAGTCGGAAGGGCAGCGCGAGGCCTTGCGCAAGTACACGCTCGACCTGACCGAGCGCGCCAGGGCGGGCAAGCTCGACCCGGTCATCGGCCGCGATGACGAGATTCGCCGCTGCATCCAGATCCTGCAGCGCCGCACCAAGAACAACCCGGTCCTGATCGGTGAACCGGGCGTGGGCAAGACCGCGATCGTGGAGGGCCTGGCCCAGCGGATCGTCAACGGCGAGGTCCCCGACTCGCTCAAGAACAAGCGCGTGCTGGTGCTCGACATGGCGTCGCTGCTGGCGGGCGCCAAGTTTCGCGGCGAGTTCGAAGAGCGGCTCAAGAATGTGCTCAAGGAAATCGCGCAGGACGAAGGCCGCCTGATCATCTTCATCGATGAGATCCACACCATGGTGGGTGCCGGCAAGGCCGAGGGCGCCATCGACGCGGGCAACATGCTCAAGCCCGCCCTGGCCCGCGGCGAACTGCATTGCATCGGCGCGACCACGCTCGACGAGTATCGCAAGTACGTCGAAAAGGATGCCGCGCTCGAGCGCCGGTTCCAGCAGGTGCAGGTCGACGAACCGTCGGTCGAGGACACCATCGCCATCCTGCGCGGCCTGCAGGAAAAATACGAGGTCCATCACGGCGTCGAGATCACCGACCCGGCGATCGTGGCGGCGGCCGAGCTGTCGCAGCGTTACATCACCTCGCGGTTCCTGCCCGACAAGGCGATCGACCTGATCGATGAGGCCGCGGCCCGCATCAAGATGGAGATCGACTCGAAGCCGGAGTCGATGGATCGCCTGGAGCGGCGGCTCATCCAATTGAAGATCGAACGTGAAGCCGTGCGCAAGGAGACCGACGAGGGCTCGCGCAAGCGCATGCGGATCATCGAAGAAGAGATCGTGCGCCTGGAGAAGGAATTCGCCGACCTGGAGGAGGTGTGGAAGGCCGAGAAAGCGCAGGTGCACGGTGCGCAGCACATCATGGAAGAGATCGAGCAGCTCAAGCAGCAGATGGAAGACCTGAGGCGCAAGGGCGACTGGCAGCGCATGTCCGAGCTGCAGTACGGCAAGCTGCCGCAGCTCGAGGCGCGTCTGAAGACTCAGGACGATCAGAACGCCGCCAGCCAGAAGCCGCGCCTGTTGCGCACGCAGGTCGGTGCCGAGGAGATCGCGGAGGTGGTGTCGCGGGCCACCGGTATTCCGGTGTCGCGCATGATGCAGGGCGAGCGCGACAAGCTGCTGCAGATGGAGCAACGGTTGCATGAGCGGGTGGTCGGGCAGGACGAGGCCGTGCGCCTGGTGTCGGATGCCATCCGCCGGTCGCGCGCAGGGCTGTCCGATCCCGACAAGCCCTACGGCAGCTTCCTGTTTCTCGGGCCAACGGGTGTGGGCAAGACCGAGCTGTGCAAGGCGCTCGCGGCGTTCCTGTTCGACGCCGAAGACCACCTTATCCGCATCGACATGAGCGAGTTCATGGAGAAGCACTCGGTTGCCCGCCTCATCGGCGCCCCGCCAGGATACGTTGGCTACGAAGAGGGCGGCTACCTGACCGAGGCGGTGCGGCGCAAGCCGTACTCGGTGATCCTCCTCGACGAAGTCGAGAAGGCGCATCCCGACGTGTTCAACGTGTTGCTCCAGGTGCTCGACGATGGGCGGATGACCGATGGGCAGGGCCGTACCGTCAATTTCAAGAATACCGTGATCGTCATGACCTCGAACCTCGGCTCGCAGATGATCCAGCAGATGTCGGGCAACGACTACCAAGTGATCAAGCTGGCGGTCATGGGCGAGGTCAAGAACTATTTTCGGCCCGAATTCATCAACCGAATCGACGAGGTTGTGGTGTTTCACGCGCTCGACGAGAAGAACATCAAGTCGATCGCCCGGATCCAGCTCGAGTCCCTGAAACAACGTCTCGCGAAGATGGAGATCGGGTTGGTTGTGACGGAAAATGCCCTGGTCGAGTTGGCGAAAGCCGGCTTCGACCCGGTCTATGGTGCACGACCGCTGAAGCGGGCCATCCAGCAGAGCATGGAGAACCCGCTCTCGAAGCGCATCCTCGAGGGCGGATTCGGCCCCGGGGACACGGTCAAGGTCGATTGCAGCGCTGGCCGCTTCGAGTTTTCGAAGGGGGCGGAGGCGGTTCCCGCGAACCGCAACGTGGCGACTGCCCTACCTTCCTGAATGGTGGGGGCGTCCAACAAGGTGTCCGGCTACGGTAGCCGCCGTGCGGGAGTTGGCGGATAATCAGAGCCTTGTCGAAGGCTGGTGGCAGCATCATCAGGGCGCTGGTCTTCAAGAATCCCACCTATTCCGCGTGCCCGCTCTTGGTCGAACTGGTTGTCATCGGAGGTACAGCAATCACGCCCCGGGAGGCGCCCGGTTCTGTCGTGAAGGTCCTCGGGTTGCCGTATCTCGAGCTGCCGAAGGATCTCTACATTCCGCCCGAGGCGCTCGAGGTGTTTCTCGAAACCTTCGAAGGGCCGCTCGACCTGCTGCTGTATCTGATCCGCAAGCACAACCTCGATGTTCTCGACATCCCCATGGCCGAGATCACGCGTCAATACATGGCCTATGTCGATGTGATGCAGTTCCAGCAACTGGAGCTGGCGGCCGAATACCTGCTGATGGCGGCATTGCTGATCGAGATCAAGTCGCGCATGTTGCTGCCGCGCCCGCCCGCAGCCGGCGAAGACGAGGGCACCGACGATCCCCGGGCGCGGCTGGTTCTGCGGCTGCTCGAATACGAGCGCATGAAGCTCGCGGCGCAGGGCGTGAATGCCCTGCCGGTGCTGGGGCGCGATTTCGTCGCCGCCAAGGTGTTGGCGATCCCGGTCGAAGTGATTCGTTTGCCGGACGTGGAACCCGAAGACCTGCGCGTTGCCTGGCTCACGTTGCTTTCCCGGGCCCGTGTCGGCCGGCACCATCGCGTCACACGGGAGCAGCTTTCGGTGCGCGAACACATGTCGCGGGTGTTGCGCAGCTTGCGCGAATTGCCGATAGCGGAGTTCACCCAACTGTTCAACCGTGACCAGGGGGTGCCCGAGGTCGTGGTCACGTTTCTCGCCATCCTCGAGCTCGCGCGTGAGCGGCTCGTTGTTCTGGTGCAGCAGGTTGCTGCGGCGCCCATCTATGTCAGGTTGAACCATGGACTCTCCGCCGATTGACGTGAATTACGCCAAGGTCGTCCTCGAGACCGCCTTGCTGGCGAGCGACGAACCGTTACCGGTGTCGACGCTGCGCCGGCTGTTCGACGACGAGATCGACGCCGAAATCGTGCGCAAGCTCCTTGACCAATTGCGGGACGACTGGGAAGGGCGCGGGATCGAACTTGTTTCGGTCGCATCCGGGTGGCGCTTTCAGACACGACCAGCGTTCCAGGCCATCGTCGAGCGCCTCAATCCGCAACGGCCACCCAAATATTCGCGTGCCGTTCTCGAAACGCTGGCGATCATCGCCTACCGTCAACCCGTCACGCGCGGCGACATCGAGGATATCCGGGGCGTTTCGGTCGCGACCCCGATCATCAAGGCTCTGGAAGCCCGTGGCTGGGTCGAATCGATCGGACAACGAGAGGTTCCGGGGCGTCCGGCGCTGTATGCGACCACGCGCGGTTTCCTCGATGACCTCGGGTTGCGCACCTTGTCCGAACTGCCGCCGCTGGAAGAGCTCGAAACGCTGGTCGAGCAGACGTTGGTGCCGATCGACGAACAACGCGCGGTTGGGATGACAGGCGCGGTGACATAGCGGCGGCTCGAGGTTGGCTGGGCGAATGGGGGGGGGGCGATGCAATCGGTTCTGGTGGCGAATGCTAAGGGCGGTGCTGGCAAGACAACCCTGGCCACGAATATCGCGGCGGCGCTGGCCGTGAGCGGCGAGGCTACGACACTGTGGGATCTCGACCGGCAGAAGTCGGCACTGGCATGGCTGGATATCCGGTCTCCATCCGCCGCCCCGATCGCCAGAGCGGGCGCCGACGCCGATGGCAGTCACGCGTCTGGCCGAGGCAAGGGGTGGCTGGTGATGGATTCACCGGCAGGCCTGCACGGCAAGAATCTCGCGCATGCGCTGCGACTCGCCCAGAAGATCGTGGTGCCGGTACAGCCATCGTTGTACGACATGGCAGCCACCAGCGATTTCCTGCAGGCGCTCCTGGCGGAGAAGCCGCTGCGGCGCAACGCCTCGGCCATCGGTATCGTCGGCATGCGGGTGGATTCCCGCACCAAGGCCGCCGCGACTCTGGAGGTGTTCCTGCAGCAGTTCAATCTGCCTGTGGTCGCCTACCTACGCGACACCCAGCTGTACGCCAACGCGGCGTTCAGCGGTAGCGGGGTGTTCGATCTCCCGGATTACCTCGCGGCGCGGGAGGTGGCCCAGTGGCAGCCATTGCTCGAGTGGCTTCGGGATGCCTGAGAGCCTCGTCCTTCGGTGCGGACGTGCGTCAGTAACGTGTTTTTGTGTCAAAGCATTGACGGGCGGGTGATGACATCGCTATACTTGTTGGCTCGGTTGATTGATTTCTTTCAGCCGACCGATTTTGTAGTTCGGGCGCGGGGTGGAGCAGTCTGGTAGCTCGTCGGGCTCATAACCCGAAGGTCGTAGGTTCAAATCCTGCCCCCGCAACCACCGCTCTTTAACATTTCGAACAGCTGATAGGTGTGGGCACTCCGAAGCAGGACTGCGTACTTTCGGGAGTAGGGAAACGAAGCTGCGGGAGACCGTGGTGAACTTTTCCAGTTCTTGGGGGTATTCGGGATTGCCGAAAAAGTTATACGAGAGTGCTCGCGCTAGGAACAAAAAGTATGTTGGCGCGTCAAGCGCTGGCGTACTGGAACACGTCAAGCGAGAGAATTAGCTTTGTAGTTTGGAT
>JANXYG010000103.1 GCA_025350245.1 Betaproteobacteria bacterium | reverse complement strand
GCCGACGCACGGGCGAATCGGCGAAAATGCCATGCGAATTACCCGCCGCTGCATCGCTCGGTGACCTTCGGCGATCACCGCGGCGACAATCCGCACCGATTTCGGTCAAAGTCAGGGGCACTATCTGGCCGACTTAACCGGGGTCACGGATTCAGGATAGTTGTATGGCGTGAGATTGATCGACCGGATAAAGCGCCGCAGCACCTCGTCGTCGAGCACGTCGGCGTCGATGATGTTCACACAGTCGGCGTCCTGCTCGAACGCCGCCATGCCGGCCAGGCCCGCCCGCACCACCCACGACAGGATCATCGCGTTGGTGCCGCCGTGCGCCACCACCAGCGCGGTCTTCCAGTTCGGCCGCAGCAGCAGCCCTTCGAACGCAGGCACCACCCGATCCCGGAAATCCACGAACGTCTCGCCGCCCGCAAAGTTCGCCCCCGGCAGCGCGGCGCGCTCCATGCCATAGACGAACTCGGCTTCGAGCCGTGCATCCGAGAGCTTCTCGATGCTGCCGCCCTGCATCTCGCGCAGATCGCCGATCTCATCGAGCGGCACGTCGCGGTCACCCAGCACCAGCTCGGCGGTGCGGCGCGTGCGGCGCAGGCCCGTGTGGAAGGCGAGGTCGAGCGGAATATCCGCCAGCATCTCGCCCATGAGCGTCGCCTGCGCCACGCCCTCGTCGGTCAGCTCGACCTCATTCGCGAACACGGTGCGGCCGTCGGTGCGGTGATAGCTGACCTCGCCGTGCCGCATCAGGTAGATGCGGCGACGGCCTCTCGTGCCCGGCAATGCATGAGCCATCAACGGTGACGTACCCCGGCCTAGCGATGCATGTACTGCTTCAGTTCCAGCCGCGCGATCTGGTTGCGATGCACTTCGTCGGGGCCGTCGGCCAGGCGCAGCAGGCGCGCGTGGGCATAGGCCTGGGCGAGCCCGAAGTCGTCGGTCACGCCGCCGCCGCCATGCGCCTGGATCGCCCAGTCGACCACGCGGCACGCCATGATGGGCGCCATCACCTTGATCATCGCGATCTCCTTCTTCGCCTCCTTGTTGCCGACCTTGTCCATCAGGTCGGCCGCCTTGAGCGTGAGCAGGCGCGACTGGTCGATGAGGATGCGCGACTCGGCGATGCGCTCCTGGGTGACGCCCTGCTCCGCCACCGGCTTGCCGAAGGCGACGCGGGCGAGCGTGCGCCGGCACATCTTCTCGAGCGCGCGCTCGGCCAGCCCGATCAGGCGCATGCAGTGATGGATGCGGCCCGGCCCGAGACGGCCCTGCGCGATCTCGAAGCCACGCCCTTCGCCGAGCAGGATGTTGCTCACCGGCACCGTGACGTTCTCGAACAACACTTGCGCGTGGCCGTGCGGGGCGTCGTCGAAGCCGAACACCGGCAGGATCTTCTCGATCTTCACGCCCGGCGCGTCCATCGGCACCAGCACCATCGACTGCTGCTGATGGCGATCGGCGTTGTCGGGATCGGTCTTGCCCATGAAGATGAGGATCTTGCAGCGGGGATCGGGCGCGCCTGACGTCCACCACTTGCGGCCATTGATCACATAGTTGTCGCCCTTGCGCTCGATGCGGGCCTCGATGTTGGTGGCGTCGGACGAGGCGACCGCCGGCTCGGTCATGGCGAAGGCCGAGCGGATGGTGCCGTCGAGCAGCGGCTCCAGCCACTGCTTCTTGTGCGCGTCGGTGCCGTAGCGCAGCAGCACTTCCATGTTGCCGGTGTCGGGTGCGGAGCAATTGAACATTTCCGGGGCAAACGCCGAGCGGCCCATGATCTCGCACAGCGGCGCGTATTCCAGATTGGTGAGGGTGCCGCCGTGCGACTTCGGCTGCCACAGGTTCCAGAGGCCCGCGGCCTTGCCCTTCTGTTTCAACTCCTCCATCAGCCGGGTCGGCTGCCAGCGGTCGCCCTCGGCGATCTGGGCGATCAGCGCGTCCTCGTTGGGATACACGTGCTCGTCCATGAAGGCGGCAACGCGTTGTTGCAGTTCCTTGACCTTGGGGGTGTAGTCGAAGTCCATGCTGTTTTCCTTGAGCAGGTGGGATCAGAGAATCTCGAAGATGTCGTAGCGGTGGCGGACGCCAAGATAACTCATGACGATGCGCTCGCCGTCGTCGGGCTGGAGCGGGAGGCGCGCATCGAGCAGCAGCGCGCCGTCGCTGCGGTTGACCTGCAATCCCCGCGCCTCCTACCATCGCGGCCCGCGATCGACTCTACTGGAGGCAGTGCGACATGGCCATTTTCGTCACCGGCGGCACCAAGGGCATCGGGCTCGCCATCGCGCTGAAGTTCTCGAAACCGGGCGTGGGCGTGTTTCTCAACTACGTCGGCGACGACGTTGCCGCCGCCAAGGCCCGGGTGCAGGTCGACGCCACCGGTGCCACGTGCCATCTGATCAAGTGCGATGTCGGCACGGCCGAAGGCGCGGCGCGAGCGCTGGAGCAGGTGGCGCGGCACACCAAACAGCTCGATCAGGTGGTGCACTGCGCGGTAAAGGTGCTGGTGAGCCCGCTGCTGACGGTGGACCTCGACGCCTTCACCCGCGCCATCAACGTCAACGGCACGGCGCTGCTCTATGTGGTGCAGGCGGCACTGCCCCTGCTCGTGCGCGGGAGCACGGTGTTCTTTCTGAGCAGCCGCGGCGGACGCATGGTGGTGAAGAACTACGCCGCCGTGGGCGTGGGCAAGGCCATGGCCGAATGCCTGATGCGCTACCTGGCGATGGAACTGGCCCCGCGCGGCATCCGCATCAATACCGTGGCGCCGGGCATGGTCGACACCGATGCGCTGCACAGCGTGTTCGGCGCCGAGACCGCGCAACTGCTGGCGCAGAACGCCGCGGCAAATCCCAGCGGCCGTGGCGTGCGCCACGACGACTATTGCAGCCTGATCGAATACCTCGCCAGTCCGGCGGCGGAGATGATCCAGGGACAGGTGGTGTTCGTGAACGGGGGGCATAACCTGGCGGCTTGAGGCGGTGGCGGCAACCCTACTCAATTTACGCACTCGATCAGTGTCGCGTTAGCCATGGCGCCTGCCGGCAACCGCCGCCCTGCGGCATCGAAGCCTGCGCAGGTTTTAGTGGTGAGCACGAACGCCGGCCGGCCATTGAGCCAGAATCGCCGCATGCGCGAGAGGTTCCGGGCCTTGCCGCCGACCAGCTCGCGATCCGGCTGGGCGCTGCCATCGCAGCAATAGCGTGAAACGAGTTTCAGTCATCGCGCTTGCGGTCGAGGATGCGCAGCAGATCCTCGTGCAGTTCGAACCAGACCGTGTGATACGACTCGATCTTCGCGCCGCTCACGAACGCGGTCTCGCCGGCCTCGGCGCGGTCGAGCGCGTGGTCGAGGCGTTCGGTGTAGCGCTGTAGTCGCGGCACCGGCGCGGCGAGCGCGGCCAGCATCGCTTCGGCGCGCTCGTGCAGGTTGCCCAGCCGGGCAATGATCTTCGCGTCGTAGTCGGTGTCGGAGTGGTCGTTCGGCACGGTCTCACCGGCCACCACCATGGCCTGCCATTCGGTGATGAGTTGCTTGAGCCCGTTGTTCATCACCTCGAACCGCGCGTAAGCCTCGGCAAGACCGGGATCGGCGCGCAGGGCGGCGAATCGAACCGGGTAATCTGCCGCGAGCGCCTGCTGGCCTTTGGGCGTGAGCATGAACGCCCCTTTCGCGCTCATCGCCTGGCCATCGGCGACCCCGGCCTCGAGTGCCGCCTGCACCTCGGCTTCACTCACGCCGAGCACCGATGCCACGGCCGCACCGGTACCGAACTTCCGGATGGCCAGACCATGCATTGCTTCGAATCGATCCATCTTCAACTCTCCTTGCGGTCACGTGCGACGATCACATCACGCACGCTACGCCGCAAAATCTTGCCGGCGGTGCTTTTCGGCAGTGTGTCCCGGACTTCGATCGCTTTCGGCCGCTTGTCGCCCGCGAGCCGCCGTAAACGATGGGTGAATAGGATGTTGCAGTAGACCAGCGCGCCGGCCTCGATCATCTGCGGCCGCGTCCAGCCGGCGATGCGCTTCCACAACACCTGATTGGCGTCGGCGATCAGGACCGTGAGTTGGTCGAACGTCGCGGTGAGCGTGCCGCCGGCGTCGTCGATGAGGGCGATGGCGCTGGGGACAGTCTGCGACGTGAGGCCGGATGCGCTACGCTCGGTGCATCGTCAACGCCGCCACGCACCCGCCCCGTGAAGATCGATCCGCGCTTTCCCAACCTGAAGATCCTCGACCACCCGCTGATCGCACACAAGTTGACCCACATGCGCGACAAGACCACGTCGACGCGCACGTTTCGCGATCTGCTGCGCGAGATCACGCTGCTGATGGGCTACGAGGTCACCCGCAACGTGCCGCTCACCACCAAGCGCATCGAGACCCCGCTGTGCGCGATGGATGCGCCGATCATCGCCGGGCGCAAGCTCGCGATCGTGCCGGTGCTGCGCGCCGGCATCGGCATGGCCGACGGCCTGATGGATCTGATCCCGTCGGCGCGCGTGGGCCACATCGGGCTGTATCGCAACGAGCAGCATCGGCCGGTGGAGTATCTGGTGCGCCTGCCCGAAGTGGGCGGGCGCACCTTCATCCTGGTCGACCCGATGATCGGCACCGGCTATTCGGCCGCGCACGCGGTGGGTGTGCTCAAGTCCCGCGGCGTGCTGTCGCGAGACATCCTGTTTCTCGCGCTGGTGGCGTCACCCGAAGGCGTGACGGTGTTCCAGGAACATCACCCGGAAGTCACCATGTATGTGGCGGCGCTCGACGAGCGCCTGGACGAGAACGCCTACATCGTTCCGGGGTTGGGCGACGCGGGAGACCGGGTCTTCGGCACCAAAAACTAATCCTTGGGAACACCGGATTCGTCACCGGGGAAGACCTCGAACATCACCGCGTTCTTGCCGTGGTTCTTGACCCGGTACATCAGGGCGTCGGCCGCCCTGATTGCGCTGTCAGCATCGCGCGGCGCGACCGGAAACGTCACGCAACCGATGCTGCAGGTGACGGCGTCGCGCTCGCCGTCGAACACCCGCCGCAGCGCCACGAGGACTTTGTCGACCAGACTCTCCGCGCCGGTCGGATCGGCACCCGTGATTAGCAGGGCAAATTCGTCACCACCGAGGCGGGCCACGATATCGGTGCGGCGGATCGATGCCGCGACCGTGGTCGCCACCAGCCGCAATACCCGGTCGCCGCCCGCGTGGCCGCGGCGGTCGTTGATGCGCTTGAAGTCGTCCAGGTCGATGTAGGCCAAGGTGATCGGCTGGCCATCACGCGCCGCGAGATCGAGACGACACTGGAGCTGCTCGAGAAACGCCCGCCGGTTGAAGATGCCGGTCAACGGGTCCGAACGGGCGAGTTCCTGCTCGATCTCGACGTGGGCCCGCAGGGTGTCCAGGAGATACGCGACAACCAGCATGAACCCCAGGTGCAGAAGGCCGTTCCAGGCCATGAGGCCCGGGCGAGTGGCGTGATGGCCTGCCTCTATGTCGGCGCCGAGGGCCGAGAGCATCGAGAGCGCCACGATCGTGAGGCCGGCGTTGCGCCCGGCATACCAGGTCGCGATGCCCACCGGGACCAGGTAGAAGACCGAGAGCGAGACCTCGAAGCCGACCAGGTAGTCCGGAATGCCGATGATGCCGATCGCGAGGAGCGCAACGCCGAAGACCTGTGCTCGCGAGAGCGCATGCAGCGCCCGATTTACCGGGCCGAATAGACGTTCGAGATTCAAGAGACTCCTTTGGCTCACTGCATTTTGCACTGCCTGAAAAAAAAACGCCGCAACGGTCGAGGCCGTTGCGGCGTTTGGGATCGGCCCAATAACCAGCGTTGGCAGGCCGGGGCGGAGACGCCGATTCAGCGCGAGGAACTCATGCTCGCCGCGAGCGACGACGCGCCACGGCGCCCGCACCCACCAGGCCGGCGATCATCAGGCCGTAGGTCGAAGGCTCGGGAACCGCGGAGGTGAGAATCACGTTGTCCAGGCCCATGCCGGCCTGCGTGCTCACCAGCGCCTGGATACGCACCCCGATCGACGACGAGATGGCCGCGGCGTCGAGGCTGAGGTGGAACTGCTGCCCGAGCGTCGCGCCGACGATTTGGAAGATGCCGCCGATGCCACCCTGCCTGGTACAACTAGAGATTTATTGCCACGTCGTCCAGGAGCCTTGCGCGTCGAAGAATCGTGCGACGCGATATGCTGCGCCGCAAACCAAAGGCATCGATTTCAGACCATTTCGTGATGAAGTCACGACCCTGTGCCGCATGGCACTTATGTCCATGACGCATTGCTGCGGTACAGCAACTTTGGCGCCTGACCAAACGGCGCCCGTAGCCAGTCACCGGCAATGTCAGGAACATATTCGGGTTCGGATAAATTCACTCAAGGACGCTCAAAAAACTCACACACAAGAGGTCTTGTTGTATGCTTTGGGCTGGCTGTGATTATGGAAACAACCTGTTCGTTTCCCCCGGTTTCCAGCTGGCAACCGATTTAAAAAGAGCGCAGGCCTGATCTCGGCCCGACGCCCTGGCAGGTTTATATGGTCACACCGTGTATGGTCACAATTACGACTAACCCTGATGGGAGAACCGCCGTGAAGCTCAAACTACCCACACGACAAGTCGCGGCGACGATCATCGCCTCGGCAGCGTTGGCGCTCGCTTCGGCGACCGCCTCCGCCACCACCATCACCTTCGACGGCTTGCCGGGCGTTACTGGCGACCCATTAACGTCCTATACCGAGAGCGGTTACACGGTAACCAATGTTGTTGGCAGCTGGCTGGAAGGGCATTCGTTCGGCAACCCGGACCCGAGCGTGTTCGTCGCCGACTTCTTCTCCGCCCCGTCCGGCCGCCTCGCGCTGACCGCTCCCGGCCCGTTCAGCTTCGAATCGCTCGACCTGAACGTGACGTTCGCGGGCGGTTACGAGATCAGCGGCTTTCTCGGCGGCCTTCAGCAGTTTTCCGTCGCCAACAACCAGGCCGGCTCGCTTACCTTCAGCACGATCCTCGGCAATTCGTCGGCCATGATCGACACCCTGTTCATCGACGTTGCTCTCCCCACGACCGGCTCGTTCAATGTTGACAACATCAAGGTGTCGGCCGTGCCTGAGCCGGAAACCTACGTGTTCCTGGCTGCCGGTGTCGGCGTCATCGGGCTGATGGCTCGCCGCAGAAAAACGCGCACCACCGCCTGAGTCTCGGCCAAGCACCGCATCGGGTGCAGCGGTGCGTCCTTGTCGGCGCGACAAATCAGACAACCCCTGCGCAGCGAGATCTGCCCAGGGGTTTTGTTTGTCGGATGCTATGGCGGCTGCAGCATGGCGGCAAAGTGCATACCGCTCCCTGCCATCACGCACAGGTGCCACGCCAGATGCGCGAAGCGCAGGCGGGCGCTGAGCAGGAAGAGAGCGGCGCCAAACGTGTAGACGAAGCAGCCGGCCAGCAACAGCCGCACGCCGAACACCGGTGCCTGGGTGATCCAGGGCATGGCAGCCAGCAGCATCAGCCATCCATCCCGACGTAGAGACCGGTCGACCAGAGCGGATGCGTGACCAGGCCGAGCATCGTGGCCACGACCCCGAGCAAGGCCAGTGTCCATACCAGCCCGAATGTGACCCAACTGCCGCCGGCGCCGATCGACGTCACCGCGAACGGCGTGTAGCTGGCCGCGATGAAGACGTAGATGACCGCGTGATCGAGCTGGTCGAAGAACTGCTTGCCGGGGCCGGGTGGCAATCCGTGGAACAGGGCGGACGACAGGAACAGCAACACGGTCGCGACGGCGAACACACCGACCGCCATGGTGCCGAGCGCCGGCCCGGTGGGTCCGGGCGACACGTGCACGAGCGTCGGCAACCACGCCACCGCGACCAGCAACGCGATACCGTGGCTGATGCAGTTGGCGATTTCCTCGGCGGCGCTCTGCTGGCGATCGACGGGCAGCATGTGCTGACAATATCCTTGCCGTGGGGGTGTGCCGGACCCGGCGCCGTCGGATGCGGCGGCGTCGGCAGCGTGCCGCGCGTGCGGCACAGACAGTGCGTTCCGCTCATTGCGAGTACAGGCCTGTTAGCTTGGCATCGCATTGTGACAACCCGGCGAGGAGCGGCGCGAGATCCGATGTACGCTTGCACATGGTGGCAACGACCACCGAATCCGCAATGACCCGGTCCGATTGCCCCGACCATGAAGTTCAAGGACTACTACGAAATCTTCGGCATCGAGCGCACCGCGACTCAGGACGAAATCAAGCGCGCCTATCGCAAGCTGGCCCGCAAGTACCACCCGGATGTGAGCAAGGAGTCCGACGCCGAGGCCCGCTTCAAGGAAGTGGGCGAAGCCTACGAAGTCCTGAAAGACCCAGAGAAGCGCGCCGCCTACGACCAGATGGGCAGCAAGTGGAAAGGGGGCCAGGACTTCGAACCGCCACCGAACTGGGACCAGGGCTTCGAGTACAGCGGGCGCAACGGCGGCGACGATCACAGCGATTTCTTCGAGGCGCTGTTCGGCCGTCGCGCGCGCGCGGCAGGCTCGGGCCACGCCCGGGCAAACGCGCAGGGGGGCGATCATCATGCGAAGATCGAGATCGATCTGGCGGATGCCTACCATGGCGCGCAACGCACCATCACGCTGCTGGTGCCGGTGATGGATGCCCGCGGCAGTGTCGTCACGCACGAGCGCAGGCTGGACGTAACCGTGCCCAAGGGTGTGCGCGAAGGCCAGCATCTGCGGCTGTCCGGACAGGGTGCGCCGGGCTTCGGCGCCGGGCCGGCCGGCGATCTGTATCTGGAGATCGCGTTCCGGCCCGACCCGCGGTTCCGCGTAGACGGCCGCGACGTCCACATGAGCCTGCTGCTCGCGCCATGGGAAGCGGCGCTGGGCGCCTCAGTATCGGCCAGCACACCGGACGGCCCGGTGCAGTTGACCATCCCGCCCAACTCGGCGGCCGGCCGCAGGCTGCGATTGAAAGGCAAGGGCATCCCCGGGAAATCGCCGGGCGACCTGTACGCCGAGCTGTCGATCGTGGTGCCGCGCGCGGACAGCGACGCCGCGAGGGAAGCCTATCGGGCGTTCGAGAAGGCTTTCGATTTCAACCCCAGAGCCGATACCGGAGGTGGCCAGTGACCAGCGAAACCAATCCGTTTGGCGTGAGCGGCTACGTGGTGGAGGAAGAAATCCAGTTCACGCTGGTGGAACTATGCCGGGCCTGCAGCGCCACCGAAGAGCAGGTGACGGCGCTGGTGATCGAAGGCGTGCTCGAACCCGACGGCGAGCGCATCGAGGAGTGGCGTTTCGCCGGCTCGACCCTGCGCCGGGCCCGCGTGGCGCTGCGTCTCGCGCGGGATCTCGAGATCAACCCGCCGGGTGTCGCGCTGGTGCTCGACATGCTCGAGGAGATCGAGAGCCTGCGGGCGCAGGTGGCACGGCGGGGCACCCAGTAAGGCCGCACCACGCCGGGCTACCGGGGAATCTCCATCTTGCAGGTCGTCGGCATCGCGACGTCCTTGCCCTCGATCCGCAGGTGGGTCTTCCAGCCATAGCCGGTGCCTTCGGCGTCGTACTTCACCGCCCCTCCCGCCTTGGTGAAGGTGGCGATGTACTGGGGCAAGATCAGCTGATGGTCGTCCGGCCGCATCCAGGCTTCGCCGGTTTCGCCCTGGAAGCGCATGCCGTGCAGTGCCATCGCGACCCTGACCGGGTCGGCCGACTGCGCCATGTTGATCGCCTTCGCCAGCATGTCGACCTGCAGCTTCGCCAGATTGGTCCAGAAATCCTCGTTGAAGCGCTTCTTGTAGTCGTTGGCGAACTTCTCCAGCTTGTTGTCGGCCACGT
Organism: Betaproteobacteria bacterium; assembly: GCA_025350245.1. Taxonomy (GTDB): domain Bacteria; phylum Pseudomonadota; class Gammaproteobacteria; order Burkholderiales. Next base: position 9,100 of record JANXYG010000103.1, on the reverse strand, counting down.
TCGCATGCCAAGTCAGTATCTGCCGGATGTGATCCGCGCCGGCCTTGCCGATGGACCCCGGCACGCCGGCATTGAAGGCATTCAACGTGTAGTACACGACATCGAGACCCGAATCCTTGCTGGCCTTGATCAGCAGAGAAAGATCCGGCCCCCAGTTGCCCGTGAGCACGGTGTCAGCGCCCGACGCCTTGATCTTGGCGATGTACGGCGCGAAGTCCTTCACCTTGCCGAGCGGGTGCAGATCGTCGCCCACGACCTTGATGTCCGGCCGCTTCGCCGCGAGCATTTCCTTTGCCGCGCGGCTGATGGCCTGGCCGAACGCGTAATCCTGGTTGATGAGATACACCGCCGCCGTGCCCTTCTGCCGGGCGATGACATCGGTGAGAGCGTTCACGCGCATGTCGGTGTGCGCTTCCCAGCGGAAATGCCAGAAGCTGCATTTCTCGTTGGTGAGCGGCGGGTCCTGCGCGGCAATGTTCAGCAGCAGCACCGCCTGCTCCGGGTTGCGGCTGTTGTGCTTGTTGATCGAGTCGATCAGGGCATGGGCGATGTGCGAACCCGAGCCGATCGAGATGAAGTGCACACCCGAATCGATGATCTGCTTCAGGATCAGGACGCTCTCCGCCGGACTGCTCTTGCTGTCGAAGCGCAGCAACTCGAGCCGGGTGCCATTGAGCACGCCACCTCTGGCATTCACGTCGTCGATGGAGGCCTGAAGCAGGCGATCGATGCTTTCGCCCACGAGCGCAAACGGGCCGCTCAGCGGGTCGATGTGCGCTACCTTGATGGTGTCGGCGGCGACCGCCACCACACCGAGGTACAGCGATGCCGCAACGCACAGCAACTGCCACCAGACGGTACGCTTCATGTTCGGGCTCCCCAGGGTGATCGAGGCCGGTTGTCCGCGGCATCCACCGATTCCGCGGTTGTCGGTTTCGACAGACTACACCTGACGAACCGCCATCACCCTGCCGTCCGTGCCGCATCCTGCGCCCGCAGAATGCGGCGCAGGATCTTGCCCGAGGGATTCTTCGGAATCGCTTCGCACGGCACGACGTCGCCCAGGCGCTTGTACTCGGGCACACGCTGCGCCACCCACGCCTTGATCGCGTCGGCATCGAAGGCGCCACGCGCGACGACGTATGCCACCGGTACTTCACCCGCGCGATCGTCGGGGCGTCCGATCACGGCGACGTCAGCGACCGACGGATGGGTGATCAGCAGCGCTTCGAGCTCGGCCGGCGGCACCTGGAAGCCCTTCACCTTGATCAGCTCCTTCAGGCGATCGGTGACGTAGAGATAGCCATCGGCGTCGAAGTAGCCGATATCGCCCGAATGCACCCAGCCATCGGCCGTGATGGTCTCGGCGGTGGCGTCGGGGCGGTTCAGGTAACCCTTGAATACCTGCGGCCCGCGATACCACAGCTCGCCCGGCGTGCCGCGGGCCACGTCGGCACCGGTCACCGGATCGACCACCCGCCCCTGGCAGCCCGGCAGCAGACGACCACTGGAGCCGACACGGATCTCGTCGAGCGAGGCAGTCACGCAGCCCGACGCCTCGGTCATGCCGAAGCCCTGCGCCACCTTGCACTGCAGCCGCTCGCGGACCCTGGTCTCGAGCGCGGCGCCGAGGGGGGCGGCGCCGCAACAGATGACCTCGAGCGACGAGCAGTCGTGGGCATCCATCAATGGATGCATGGCCAGGAACTGCATGACCGGCGGGACGACGAACAGGTGCGTCACCCGGTGAGCCTGGATCGCCTTCACGAAGGGTTCGGGCTCGAAGCGCGGGACCGTCACCAGCCGCGCGCGCGCGGCCAGCCCGCACAGCATCACCACGGTGAAGCCGAAGATATGGAACATCGGCAGGAACGCGAGCAACACGGCGGACTCGCACATCGGGAAGATCTGCAGGCACTGGACCACGTTGGCCACGATGGTGCGATGGGTGAGCATCACGCCTTTGGCGACACCGGTGGTGCCGGAGGAATACGGCAACGCCGCCAGCGCATCGGGATCGGACGGCACGATCGGCTCGGGAGCCTGGCAGGCAACGAGCGCCGCGAAGCTCACCGTGTCGTCGGCGTCGCCGAGCACGATGATGGTTTCGCAGCCGGCGGCTGCCGCCGCTTCGCGAACGGTCGCGAGGAAGAGCGGGATGGTGAAGGCGAAGCGCGCGTTCGCGTCGCGCATCTGATGCGCGAGGTCGGCGGCGCCGTAACTGGGATTCGCACCGCTCACCACGCCACCGGCTGCCAGTGCCCCGAGCGCGACGATCGGCCATTCGGGCAGGTTCGGGGCGAACATCAGCAAGGTGTCGCCGGGCTTGAAACCGTGCGCTGCCAGCCCGGCCGCGAAGCGCCCGACGAGATGATCGAGCGCCGCGTAGGTATACGTGCGCCCGCTGGCCGCATCGACCAGCGCAACGAGATCCGGCCGCTTGCGCGCCAGACCGCGGATGTATTGCGATACGGTCAGCGCCGGCACAGCGCCGACGAGTTCAGGGCCGTCTATGGTCCCGATGTGTTGTTGTGACATGCCAAGCCTCCCGGGACGGTCATCGTGGGCCATCTGTTGTCATGGTGCGAGGCGCCCATGCAGCGGCGCTCGCATTTCAGTTGCTCTTGTCGGCGATCGAATTTGCCCACTTGATCGCGCCAGCATAGGCCTCGTTGACGCTGGCGGCATTGAGGTGCGGCAGCTTCGCGAGCTGCGCTTCGATGGCAGCGATGTCGGTCTTCTCCACGAACTCGGCCAGCGTGAGCAGTTGACCCAGTTCGCCCGAGCGTTCGAGCACGCCGAGCAGGATCGCCGCCGACACCGACAGGTTCTGCAGGATTTCCGGGAGCGGCATGCCGAGCAGCGCGTCGAGCAGGGACAGGATGCCAGCCAGGAACGCATCATCGCCCTGCGCCCGGGTGCTGCCCGCTCGCGCGCCGACCAGCAGTTCGAGCAGCTTGCCGCGGGTTGCGGCAAGCACCAGCAGCGGGCTCGGGAACCTGGAATCCTTGCTCGCCGATATGCTGAACATCAGCAGTTGCAGCCAGCGCTGCAACTGGCTTCTGCCAAGCAGCGAGATCGCTTCGACGATGGAGGCGACGTGTCGATTCGCGCTGACGCCGACGGTATTGACGATCCGGAGCAGCTTCACCGAGAGGTCCGGGTTCTGCTTGAACACCGTTTCGATCTCGGTGGTCTCCGCATCGGACATCAGGAGCCCCATCAATCGCATCAGGGCCGTCTGGGTCGGGGACAGACTGCGACCGGAGATGATCGACGGTTTGGCGAAGTAGTAGCCCTGGAACAGTTCGTATCCGAGCGCCAGGCAGCGCTCGACCTGATCCTTGGCGTCGACCTTCTCGGCGAGCAGCTTCACCGGCCACTTCTTGAGCCGCTGGGTGACGGCCGCGAGCTGGTCCGGGGCGACGCCCATGACGTCGACCTTGACCACCTCGACGAGTTCGAGGACCTTGGTGTAGAGCGCCTCGTCGCCGATGTAGTCGTCGAGCGCGAGGCGGTATCCCATGCCGCGAAGCTCGCGCAGGCGCTCGATCAGCCGGTCATCGATCTCGACGGTCTCGAGCAGCTCGAGCACCACGCGGTCCTTAGGCAGCATCTCGATCACGTCGGAGTAGATCATCCCGGCCGACAGGTTGATGAACCCGGGATACCGGCCCAGCACCGCGTCGGCGCCGAGTTCGTCGAACGTGTTGGTGATGACCGTCGCCGTGGCGGCCACCTCGTCGGCAATCTGCGCACCATTCACCTGGCTGGAGCGGAACAGGAGTTCGAACGCGTACAGGTTCTCATGTACGTCGAGGATCGGCTGGCGGCCGAGAAAGATCTCAGTGAAGGTGCTCGGATTGCTTGATTGCCGGGTCATATCACCTCGTCGTTTTCTTCTCCGCCCGGACGCGATGGATCCAGCGCCCCTGTTGCCTGCGTGCGAGGATACCGACGCTCCCGCCCGACGATCGGAGGCCGCTCTCCAATACTGCCACAGACCAGTTGCCCGGCCAGACCAGGTTGCCCGGCCGAACAGCTTTCTCCCGACTTGTCCACTATGGTCTTTTCCCGCTCGAGCCCTGAAAATAGGCCTCACACACCGATCGTCCGCGCACAGCCTTGTTCAACATCATTCCCGACATCCGACATCCCCTCGAAGCAGGAAAAGTATGACCACCCACACCATCGCTGTCATCGCCGGTGACGGCATCGGCAAGGAAGTAATGCCCGAGGGCATCCGCGTGCTCGATGCCGCCGCCCGCAAGTACGGTATCGACCTCGCCTTCACCAATCTTGACTGGAGCTGCGACAACTACGACCGGCATGGCTGGTGGATGCCGCCCGACTGGCGCGATCATCTCGAATCGCACGAGTGCATCTTCTTCGGCGCGACCGGCTGGCCGGCCAAAGTGCCGGACCACGTCTCACTGTGGGATTCGCTCATCAAGTTCCGGCGCGGCTTCGACCAGTACGTGAACCTGCGCCCGGTGCGGCTGATGCCGGGCGTTCCATCGCCGCTGGCCGGGCGCAAGGTGGGCGACATCGACTACTACGTGGTGCGCGAAAACACCGAGGGCGAATACTCGTCGGTGGGTGGTCGGCTATTCGAGGGTACCGACCGCGAGATGGCGATGCAGCAGTCGATCTTCACCCGCAAGGGCACCGACCGCATCATGAAGTTCGCCTTCGACCTGGCAATGAAGCGGCCGCGGCGCAAGGTGACATCGGCAACCAAGTCCAATGGCATCGCCATCACGATGCCCTACTGGGACGAGCGCTTCGCCGCCATGGCGAAGAACTTCCCCGAGGTCGGTACCGACCAGTACCACATCGACGGCCTCACCATCCAGATGGTGCTCAACCCGCAACGCTTCGACGTGATCGTGGCCTCCAACCTGTTCGGCGACATCCTCTCCGATCTCGGTCCGGCCACCGCCGGCACGATCGGCATCGCGCCGTCGGGCAACATCAATCCCGAACGTCTCTTCCCGTCGCTGTTCGAGCCGGTGCACGGCTCGGCGCCCGACATCTTCGGGCGCCGCATCGCCAATCCGGTAGGTCAGATCTGGTCCGGCGCGATGATGCTGGAGCATCTGGGCCACCCCGAGGCAGCCAAGGCGATCGAGCAGGCGATCGAGCGCGTGCTGGTGGATGGTCCGCGCACGCCTGATGTCGGCGGAACGGCACGCACCGAAGACATGGGGAAGGCGATCGCCGAGGCGTTGTAGCGAGCAGTCGCGCCTTGTCCTGCGCGACTGCCTCGTCAGGTTCTGGCCGATCAGCGGCGCGTATCAGCCGTTGAATGTACCGCCCTCGGCGGCCAGTCGCTCCAGCAGCGCCGCGGGCTTCCAGTCGTCGCCGTGTTGCGCGTGGAATTCAGCAACCCGGGCATGCACCTTGTCGAGCCCGGTCAGGTCGGCACACATCATGGGCCCGCCGCGGTAGCGCGGGAATCCGTAGCCGTACACGTAGACGATGTCGACGTCGCTCGCGCGCTGGGCGATGCCCTCCTCGACGATCTTCGCGCCTGTGTTCACCAGTTGATACAGACAGCGATCGAGGATCTCCTGCTCGCCGATGTCGCGGCGCTCGATGCCAACATCCTTCGACGCCTGCACGATCAACGCGTCGATCTCCGGATCGGGGATCGGCTTGCGGTCGCCAGCCTCGTAGCGGTAATAGCCCGCGCCGGTCTTCTGGCCGAAGCGGCCACGCTCGCAGATGAGGTCGCCCACCTTCGAATAGCGCTGCTGCGGATCGCGCGTGGCGGCCTGGCGCTTGCGGATCGCCCAGCCGATGTCGAGACCAGCCAGATCGCTGACCCGGAATGGACCCATCGCGAAACCGAAGGCTTCCATCACGCGGTCGACCTGCTGTGGCAGCGCGCCCTCCTCCAGCAGCAACCCGGCCTCGCGAAAATAGGCGTGCACCATGCGATTGCCGACGAAGCCGTCGCACACGCCCACCAGCACGCCGACCTTCTTGATGGTGCGCGCGAGCTTCATGCTGGTGGCGATCACGTCGGGTGCCGTCTTCGCACCTCGGACGATTTCGAGCAGCTTCATCACGTTGGCGGGGCTGAAGAAGTGCAGCCCGATGACGTCCTGCGGACGCGACGTGACCGCCGCGATGACGTCGATGTCGAGCGTGGAAGTGTTGGTGGCGAGGATGGCGCCGGGTTTCGCCACGGCGTCGAGCTTGCGAAACACCTCCTGCTTGACGCCCATCTCCTCGAACACGGCCTCGACGATGATGTCGGCGTGTTTCAGCTCGTCGTATGAGGTCACGCCGGTGAGGAGTGCCATGCGCTGATCCATCGCCGCCTGCGACAAGCGCCCCTTGGCGACTGTCGCCGCGTAGTTCTTGCGGATGATGCCGAAGCCCTTGTCGATCGCTTCCTGCGACAGTTCGAGCACCTTGACCGGGATGCCGACATTGACGAAGTTCATGGCGATGCCCCCGCCCATGGTGCCGGCACCGAGCACCGCCGCCGAGCGGATCTCGCGCATCGGCGTGCTGTCGGGAACGTCCTTGACCTTCGCGGCCGCGCGCTCGGCGAAGAACACATGCCGCAGCGCCTTCGACTCGTTGGTGGCCACCAGATAGGTGAAGCGCTCGCGCTCGAAGATGAGGCCCTTGTCGAACGGCATCGTGACCGAGGCTTCAACACACGCGAGGCATTCGAGCGGCGCCGGATAGCCACGCCATTCCTTTGCCACACGCTGGCGCGCCGCGGCGAAGAACGCGGCCGCATCGCCGTCAACGGCCGCCACGAGCGCACTGGCGCGTCGCACCGGCCGGCCTCCGGCAGCCACCCGCTTGGCATATGCAATGGCGCCGGCGCGCAGATCGCCGGTGACCAGTTCATCGACGATGCCGAGTTCGAGCGCGCGCTCGCTGCTGACGGGCTCACCGCCGACGATCATGTCGAGCGCGGGCGCCACACCGATCAGGCGCGGCAGCCGCTGCGTGCCGCCGGCGCCGGGCAGGATGCCGAGCTTCACTTCGGGCAGCGCGATCTGGGCACCCGGCGCGCAGCAGCGATAGTGCGCGGTCAACGCGAGTTCGAGGCCGCCGCCCATGGTCGGACCAGCGACCGCCGCGACGATCGGCTTCGACACGGTTTCCATGTAGGAGCAGAGGTCGCGCAGCGTGGCCATGCCCGGCACGGCGGGCTTGCCGAATTCGGTGATGTCGGCGCCGCCGGAGAAGTTCTTGCCGCCACCGATCAGGAGGAAGACCCGAACGGCCGGGTCGTGGTCGCCGGCCTTGATGAAGTCGAGGATGCCCTGCAGCAGGCCCTTGCCGACCGAGAGCGCGTTGACCGGGGGGTTGTTCAGCGTGATGACGCCGACGTGGCCCTGGAGCTGGTATTGGACGATATCGGACATGGGAGACCCTCGGATGGATGGACGGGAATGGCGCGGTCGGACCGGTCAGACCTCGAGCCACTCCTTGCGCACGGTTTCGTTGGTGCGCAGTTGTTCGGGGGTGCCTTCGAACACGATCTGGCCGTGCCCCATCACGTACAGCCGCTGGCTGATCTTGAGCGCGATGGTGAGCTTCTGCTCCACCAGGAGGATCGAGATGCCGCGGTTCTTGATTTCGTCGAACAACTGCGCAACCTGCTCGACGATCTTGGGCGCGAGGCCTTCGGTGGGCTCGTCGATCATCACCAGATCGGGATCGCCCATGAGCGTGCGGCACAGCGTGAGCATCTGCTGTTCGCCGCCGGACATGACACCGGCGGGCGCCTCGGCACGCTCGCGCAACTGCGGAAAGAGGTTGAACATGTCTTCCATGCTCCACCGCCCGGAGGCCTTGCGCCCCTTCTGCCCGAGCTGCAGATTCTGGCGCACGGTGAGCGACGGGAAGATATCGCGATTCTCGGGCACCAGCCCGAGGCCGTCGCGCGCGATCATGAAGGCCTTGCGCCCCATCAGCTCGCGGCCCTTGAACATGACCGAGCCGCTGGCCGCCACCTGCCCCATGATGGCCTTGATGGTGGTGGAACGGCCGACGCCGTTGCGCCCGAGCAGGCTGACGATCTCGCCCTTCTGCACGTTCAGATGCACCCCGTGCAGGATGTGGCTCTTGCCGTAGTACGCATGCAGATCCTTAACCTCGAGCATCACTCCACCTCGGTGCCCAGATAGGCTTCCTGGACCTGCTTGTTGGCGCGGATTTCCTGCGGCGTGCCGGTGGCGATGACCTGCCCGTAGACCAGCACCGAGATGCGATCGGCGAGACCGAACACCACGCTCATGTCGTGCTCGACCATCACCAGGGTCTTGCCTTCGGTGACGCTGCGGATCAGCGCCACGGCATCGGCGGTTTCGGTGTTGCTCATGCCGGCGGTGGGCTCGTCGAGCAGGATCACGTCGGCACCGCCGCCGATGGTGACACCGATCTCGAGCGCGCGCTGCTCGGCATACGACAGCACGCCGGCCAGCGTGTCGCGGCGCCGGCCCAGGTTGATCTTCTCGAGCAGCATCTCGGCACGTTCGCGCACGTCGCGCAGACCGGCGATGCGCTGCCAGAACGAATAGCGGTAGCCGAGCGACCACAGCACGGCGCAGCGCAGGTTCTCGAACACCGACAGCTTGGGAAAGATGTTGGTGATCTGGAAGCTGCGCGCCAGGCCCAGGCGGTTGATGTTCTCGGGCGTGAGGCCGCCCAGCACCTGGCCGTTGAGCGAGATGGTGCCGGACGTGAGCGGGAATCGCCCGCTGACGAGATTGAACAGCGTCGACTTGCCGGCGCCGTTGGGGCCGATGACGGCATGGCGTTCGCCTTTGCGGATGGCGAGGTCGACACCGTTGATGATGACGGTCTTGCCGAAGCTCTTGTGAACCCCGGCGAGTTCGAGGGCGGCGGTCATGCGGCACCCCGCGCGGCGTTGACGGCTACGGTGACCTCGGACCACGCGCCACCCACGAACTTCGCCGCGAAACGCAGCAGTGCCGCCCCCACGAGCAGCAGCGCGCCCGCGACGACCCATGCGGTTGCCCCGGCGACGTCGGCCTGCTGACCGAACAGCTTCATGGTGCTGCCAACTTGCGACTGCTGGGTTTCGATGTGATAGATCATCTCG
>JANXYG010000100.1 GCA_025350245.1 Betaproteobacteria bacterium | reverse complement strand
CGCGCGCACTCGCCGCATCACCTACCTTGTTCAGCGATACCGACAGGTCGCGCAGCGCTTCGCGGTTCTCACCATACAGCGCGATCAGCCGCTCCCTCGTCTCCAGGCTGCGCGCGTACGCCGACTGCGCCGCCGCCATGTCCCCGCGCGCACTCGCCGCATCACCTACCTTGTTCAGCGATACCGACAGGTCGCGCAGCGCTTCGCGGTTTTCTCCATGCACCGTGATCAGCCGTTCCATCGTCTCCAGACTGCGCGCGTACGCCGACTGCGCCGCCGCAATGTCCCCGCGCGCACTCGCCGCATCACCTACGTTGTTCAGCGATACCGACAGGTCGCGCAGCGCTTCGCGGTCGTCGGGTAGCGCGCGTGCCTGCGACTCCGCGAGTGCCAGCGTATCCGCGGCAATCTCTTTCGCTTCTTCGTCCAGCCCTGCGGCCAGAGCTTCGTCCACTGCGAACAATCCGTCCCACAGCGATGCGGGCGCGCCGTCAAGGTCGCGTCGCCGACGATAGCGTTCGACAGCGGGTACCGCGCGTAACGTATCGGACGCCGCTGATGCTTCCGCTCCGCGCTCGATCGGCATGGCGGCGGCTGGGCGCGAAGCGTCGAACGGGATCGCCACGGAAGCCTGACGCACGTGCCACAAGTCCGGCGCTGCGCCCGCGATGTCCGGTTCCCATCCCTGGGGCAGGAGAAACACGACGACTGCCGGGCGGCGCTCCAGGTCACCTCGCCGTTCGTTCAGACGCGCCATAAGCGACAGAACGCTCGGACGGTGTCCGGTGGCCGCGACCCGGAGATCGATCCAGACCATGCGCCACTCGATCGGCTCGCCGCCGAGCAACAGCCGCAGCACGACCGCGTCCGCCGCCTCGGTCGGCGCGCATTCCAGGAACGGCCAGCATTCGAGTTGCGCGACATTGCGCAAGCGGTCGCGCAGGTCGGTCAGCACCCGATCCGCACCACCGAATACGAACACCGGGCTCATGACGCCGCGTGCGAGCGTGAACCCGTGCCGAAGCTGGGTCCACAGCGCAGCGACGGCTGCGTCAGGGCTGACGTCGAGCGTTTCGCTCATAGGTTTCGACGGTCGGGAGCAACAGCGGATGCACGTCGTACCATTCGGTGCCGTTGCGGTAGCTGAGCACGGCGCGGATGTCGAACATCCGGGCAATGACAGGCAACTCGGTGGACCTGGTCTCGAGCGCGATATCCCGCTCGCGATGGATCTTGGCCAGCAAGGGCAGATCCTCGCCGAAGACCGCACGCCGGTAGTCCCCTCGAGCGTCCGCAATGGTGTCGTGGATCGCCGCGTGATCGGCGGCGAGCGGCAGGTCGTCCAGGTACTCGTACGCAAGGCTCAGCACCGGACGCAGGAAGCGGATCAGGTACTCCCTGAGATCACCTCCGGAATGCGCGGCCAGCTCATCCAGCGCCGCCGGCTGCAACACCTCTTCCCACCTCGAGAAGCGGCGCGTCACCAGTTCCCGCATCTTGATCAGGCCCGTATCGCGCCGACCGCCGGGGTCGTCGGCGGCGGGTGGGTCGAACACCCGGACGCTGGACAACGAGAACAGTGGCGTGTAGGTCTTCACGTTCGACAGGAAGGCGAGGTACGGCGGAACCGAGTACACGACGCTAACCCCGGGCAACCGCAGGTTGTCCCGATGTGCCTCGAACAGCGTGACGACGTGTCTGAACATGTCATTCATCGCATCGGCGCTGACGCCACGCAAGCGTTCGAGCGAGTCGACGATGAATACGATCGGCTTGGTCTCGGCGCCGCCATCACCGAGGCGTTCGATCGACGCACTCATATATGCGCGGGCATCCTGAACGACCGCCTGCAACCGTCCAGCCGCCACCTTCTGCAAGCGTTGCTTGAATGTCGGGTTCTCCTTCAGGGCAAGCTTGACCTCGGCGCCGAAGCCCTCGCCTCCCACCTTGAGACCGAAACCCTCCCACTCGACTTCGCTGCCCAGGAAGTTGCGGATGCGGCTCCAGTAAGACTCCGTCGCACTGGCACCGATGGCGTCCGACCACGCGCCCATCAGCGCGATCAGGAAATCCCCGATTTCCACCGGCTCGGTCTCCGGGACGTAGGCAATCATGTCGGCGTAGAACACCTGCGCTCCGGCGTCTTCCAGGAGTTTCTTCAGTCGCAGCAGCTCGGTGCTCTTGCCGGTGCCACGTTGGCCGGTGAAGTAGAAGACCTCACTCCCACCCGCGTCGTGAACGGCGCGTGCGAGTTGCCTCACCTGATCGCGGGTGGCGTCGAAATGCAGGTTCTCGACGTAAAGGTCGGCGTTCATCTTCGGATCCAGCGGCGCCGTGTGCAACGCCATCGCCCGATAGAAGGCACTGATCGTCTTCTGGCGTTGGTCGCGTTCGGACTGGTTCATCGCCACCTCCTGCGTTTGTACCGCCCAATCATGTCACGAAAGATCTTCCTGCCGGATCCGCGTCACCTTGCCGAACACCGTCGGCAGCGCCTCGATGCGCGCAATGGCGATGTTGACGCGCCGTTCCATCGTCAGGTGCGTGAGCAGGATGATGTCGGTCTGGTCGGCGCCCTCCGGCGGCTCCTTCTGCACCATCGCATCGATCGAGATGGCTTCGTCGGCGAGGATGCGGGTGATGTCGGCGAGCACACCGGGCCGGTCCGCGACGGCCATCCGCAGGTAGTAGGAGGTCTCGACCTCCTCCATGGCGAGCACCGGGGTGTCGGCGAGCTGGTCGGGCTGGAAGGCAAGATGCGGCACGCGATTCTCCGGATCGGCCGTGAGCATGCGCGTCACGTCAACCAGGTCGGCGACCACCGCCGATGCGGTCGGCTCGGCACCGGCCCCGGCGCCGTAGTAGAGGGTGGCGCCAACCGCATCGCCCTTCACCAGCACCGCGTTCATCACGCCTTCGACATTGGCGATGAGGCGGCGCTTGGGGATGAGCGTCGGATGCACCCGCAGCTCGATGCCGCGGTCGGTACGACGGGTGATGCCGAGCAGCTTGATGCGGTAGCCCAGTTCCTCGGCATAGCGGATGTCCTCGCGGGTGAGCGCGCGGATGCCTTCGATGTAGGCCTTGTCGAACTGCATCGGAATGCCGAATGCGATGGCCGACATGATGCTGAGTTTGTGGGCGGCATCGATGCCGTCGATGTCGAAGGTCGGATCCGACTCCGCGTAGCCCAATCGCTGGGCTTCCGCGAGCACCGTGTCGAAGGCGAGACCGCGCTCGCGCATCTCGGACAGGATGTAGTTCGAGGTGCCATTGATGATGCCGGCGATCCACTCGATGCGGTTGGCAGTGAGGCCTTCGCGCAGCGCCTTGATGATCGGGATGCCCCCGGCAACGGCGCCCTCGAAAGCCACCATGACGCCCTTGCGGCTGGCCGCCGCGAAGATCGCGTTGCCATGGTTGGCCAGCAGCGCCTTGTTGGCCGTGACCACGTGCTTGCCGTTTTCGATGGCAGCCAGCACCAGGTCTTTCGCCACGGTGTAGCCGCCGATCAATTCGATGACGATGTCGATGTCCGGATCGGCCACGACCGAAAACGCATCACCGGTGATGCGAACGCCGGCCCCGGCCGCCGCGGTGGCACGCGCCGTGTCCTGGTCGGCCACGGTGGTGATCACGATGCCGCGGCCGGCGCGCCGCATGATCTCTTCCTGGTTGCGGGTGAGCACCCTGAGCGTGCCGCCGCCCACGGTGCCGATGCCGAGCAGGCCGACGCGGATCGGCTTCATGCGACCAAGCTCTTGCGAAAGCTGAACGATGGAATGATGTACCCCTCGCGAAAATAGAAACGATGTGCGGCGCCGCGCTGCACGCCGGATTCGAGATCGACGCAGGCGCAACCGCGCGCACGCGCCTCGTGTTCCAGCCAATCGATCAATGCATGCCCGACGCCGCCGGCGCGCCGGGACTCGTCGGTGACCAGGTCATCGAGATAGCAACGCAGGCCCACATGGGTGTTCTCGAACAACCGGAACACCGCGACGCCGAAGACACTTTGCGCTTCGACCGCGAGCGCGATCTCGGCGCCATCGCGAACGACGCGCTGCATCTTGCCGAGGTAGTCGGCGTCGAGATCCGGTCGGAGCTGGCGATGCACGCCTTCGGCGCGCAGCAGCAGAGTCGCGTCGAGAATGGTTCGGTCAGGCCCGGCGACGCGAACGATGTCGACGCTCATACGGCGCGCAGGAGCGGCGGGGCGGCGGGCATCGAGGCGTCATCCCGGAACATCTGCTTGATGCCGCGCACCGCTTGCCGGGTACGCTCGGCGTTCTCGATCAGCGCGAACCGGACGTGATCATCGCCATAGTCGCCGAAGCCGACCCCGGGCGACACCGATACCTTGGCCATCTGCAGCAGGCGCTTGGCGAACTCGAGCGACCCCATGGCGAGATACGGCTCGGGAATCCGCGCCCAGATGTACATCGACGCCTTGGGCTTCTGCACCATCCAGCCGGCCTCGTGCAAGCCTTTCACCAGCACGTCGCGCCGCTGCTCGTACTGGTCACGGATCTCGCGGACACAATCCTGCGGACCCTCGAGGGCCGCGATGGCGGCGACCTGGATCGGCGTGAACGTACCGTAGTCGTGATAGCCCTTGATGCGCGCAAGCGCGTTCACCAATGCCTTGTTGCCGACCATGAAGCCGATGCGCCAGCCCGCCATGTTGTAGCTCTTCGACATGGTGAAGAACTCGACCGCGACATCGCGCGCCCCCGGCACCTGCATGATCGACGGCGCCTTCCAGCCATCGAACACAATGTCGGCATAGGCGAGATCGTGAACCACGTAGATGCCGTGTTCGCGCGCCATCGCCACCACCCGCTCGAAGAAGTCGAGCTCGACACAGCGCGCGGTGGGGTTCGACGGGAAGCCGATGATCATCAGTTTCGGCCGCGGGAACGACTCGCGGATCGCCCGCTCGGCTTCCTCGAAGAAGTCGGCGTCGTCGGTCATGCGGATGTGGCGTATCTCGGCGCCGGCGATGACGGCGCCGTAGATGTGGATGGGATACGACGGGTTCGGCACCAGCACGGTGTCGCCGCGATCCAGCGTGGCGAGCATCAGATGCGCGAGCCCCTCCTTCGAGCCGATGGTCACGATCGCCTCGCTGTCGGGATCGAAGCTCACGTCGAAACGCCGCTGATACCAGTCGCAGATGGCCTTGCGCAGCCGGGGGATACCCTTGGAAACCGAATACCCGTGGGTGTCGCTACGCTGGGCCGCCTCGACCAGCTTGTCGAGGATGTGCTGCGGCGTGGGCCCGTCGGGGTTGCCCATGCTCATGTCGATGATGTCTTCACCGCGGCGCCGGGCAGCCTGCTTGAGCTCGCCGGTGATGTTGAAAACGTAGGGGGGAAGACGCTTGATGCGCGGAAACTCATGCATGACCACTGACCCTGGAACGCTGCGGAAACACCGTAAGGTGCTAATGTTACGAGACGTTACCCGCACTCGGCAAACCGGCCTGCACCCTTGAAGCTGCACCTCGACCGATTCGACGGCCTGAACGCCTTCACCGGCTATGGCGACGGGCACGTCCTGATCAACCACCGCCGCCATGAAGCGAGCCTGGTGGTGTTTCCGGACCGGCTGGTCGATCCGTGGCCGGTCCTGCACCCCGACGACCTGACCGAGGCCAGCCTGGCTTTCCTCGCGGCCGAACCGCTGGAGGTACTGCTGATCGGCACCGGGGCCACCATGAAGCTGCTGCACCCGAAGCTCTATCGCCACATCACGGCCGCCCGGATCGGGGTCGAAGTCATGGCAACGCCAGCAGCGTGCCGAACCTACAACATCCTGCTGGGAGAGAGCCGAAAGGTGGCCGCGGCCATCATCATTTAGGCCCACCCCCAGGGGGCGCAGCGTCCTCGGGGGACCCTGTGGGCGCTGCCCCTTCGTTTGCGGTTGATTCACGCAGACCGATGATCATCAGGCGCCCATCAACACCCGCACATGCGCCGCGGCACTCAAGCCCAGCGACCGCAGTTCGTAGCCCCCCTCCAGCAGCGACACGATACGACCCTTGGCGTGGCGCCCCGCCACTTCGATCAGATGCCGGGTCACCCACGCATAGTCGTCTTCCACCAGCCGGAGCGCACTCATCGCGTCATCGCGATGCGCATCGAACCCCGCTGACACGAACAACATCTGCGGCCGGAAAGTTTCGAGCGCCGGCAGCCACTCGGCGGTGACGGCGGCGCGAAACGCGGCGCTGCCACTGCCGGCCGCAAGCGGCACGTTCACCATCCGGTCCGATCGGCCTTCGGTGCCGCTGTGCGGGTAGAACGGATGCTGGAACGTGGACACCATCAACACCCGCGGATCGTCACGGAAGATGTCTTCGGTGCCGTTGCCGTGGTGAACGTCGAAATCCACGATCGCGACCCGGTCCAGGCCATGCACATCGAGCGCATGCGCCGCCGCCACCGCCACGTTGTTGAAGAAGCAGAACCCCATGGCCCGGTTGCGCTCGGCGTGGTGGCCCGGCGGCCGCACGTTGCAGAAGGCATTCGCCACCTGGCCGGCGATCACCAGATCGGTGGCCAGCACGGCAGCGCCGGCGGCGCGCCTGGCCGCCGCGAGGGAATGCGGATTCATCGCCGTGTCGGGATCGATCGCCACCAGTCCGGTCGCGGGTGCCGCTGCCTCGATGGCGTCGATATGCGCCGTCGAGTGCACCCGCTCCAGCGCCGGCCGATCGACGATCGGGGCAAGGTGATCGGAGAGGTGGCCGAAGAGGCCGGCGGCGCGCAGGCAATCGTCGATGGCCGCCAGGCGGGCGGCACACTCCGGGTGGCCTGCACCCATGTCGTGCAGGGCGCAGTCGGGGTGATGAACGTAGGCGGTGGTCATGTCGGCTGGCGGTCGATCCGGAGAGGTGATAGTAGCTTGCCCTCCTTCTCGCGGGATCGCCAACGCCGGCGTGGCACGATCATCGACAATCCCGTGAATTGCGCGCCGGCCCCGGATACGGCCGTGCCGCACAACGACTCAACACACCCTCACCGCCCAGAGCCCCGACGTCATGAACCGTGATCTTTCCCCTGTCCTCGACGCCGTCGGCGGCATCGTCCTCGGCAAGCAGCGGGCGATACGGCTGACCATCGCCTGCCTGCTCGCGCGCGGTCACCTGCTGATCGAGGACCTGCCGGGTGTCGGCAAGACCACGCTGGCGCACGCGCTGGCACGCGCGCTCGGCCTCGACTTCCAGCGCATCCAGTTCACCAGCGACCTGCTGCCGGCCGATGTGCTCGGCGTGTCGGTGTTCGAACGCGAAACCGGCACCTTCAAGTTCCATCCCGGACCGGTCTTCACGCAGGTCGTGCTGGCCGACGAAGTGAACCGCGCCACGCCCAAGGCCCAAAGCGCGTTGCTCGAAGCCATGGAGGAACATCAGGTCACCATCGATGGTGTCACCCGCCGCCTGCCCGAGCCCTTCTTCGTCATCGCCACCCAGAATCCCTCGCACCAGACCGGCACCTTTCCCCTGCCCGAATCGCAGCTCGACCGGTTTCTCATGCGCATCGAACTCGGTTATCCGGACGCGGCCGCCGAGCGCGCCCTGCTGGCGGGCAGCGAGCGGCGCGATCTCATCGAGCATCTGGCCCCGGCGCTCGACGCCACCCGCTTCACCCAGTTGCAACAGGCAGCGCGCAAGGTGCATGTCGCCCCGGCGTTGCTCGATTATCTGCAGGCGCTCATCGCGCATACCCGGCACTCGCCCGACTTTGTCATCGGACTGAGCCCGCGTGCCGGCCTGTCGCTGTTGAACGCGGCGCGCGCGTGGGCGTTTCTCGACGATCGCGGCGCCGTCCTGCCGGAAGATATGCAGGCGGTGCTGCCGAGCGTCGTCGGGCATCGCCTGCACATCGCGAGCGGCACGTCCCGGCTGTCGTCCGATGCGCTCGCCGCCCGGCTGATCGCGGAAGTACCGGTGCCGTAGGTGACGCCCACCCCCAGGCTGCGCTGCGCTACGCCTTCCCCCTCGAGGGGGCGCAGCATCCTCGGGGGACCCTGTGGTGCTGCCATTCCATGGCCGATCGCGTGGCACTAGGCGACCGCGTCGCCGACTGGATCTTCCCGGCGCGCGGGGTGGAGCACGGACCGGTGCTGCTCACCCAGCGCCGCATCTACATCGTGCCGACCCGTCAGGGCTGGCTATTCACGGTCACGTTGCTGCTCATGCTGCTCGCCTCCATCAACTACAACCTCGGGCTGGGCTACGTGCTCACCTTTCTGCTGGCCGGCCTGGGCGTGATCGGCATGCTGCACACGTGGCGCAACCTGGCCTATCTCGAGATCAGGCCCGGCCGCGTCGAACCGGTCTTTGCCGGCGAGGCCGCGCGATTCCCGGTGGTGGTCGTCAACCAGGCGGGATTCGGCCGGCTGGCGATCGGCTGTGATCGGGCCGATGCGCCACTGGCCTATGGCGATATCGCCCCGCGCGATGCCACGACCATCACGGTTGAGGTTGCGGCGGCCCGGCGAGGCTGGCTGGCCTTCGGACGTTTCCGTTTGTTCACCGGCTATCCACTGGGTCTGTTCTACGCGTGGTCCCGGCTCGAGATCGACCTGCAGGCGCTGGTCTACCCGCAACCCGAGGCTGGCGAGCCAGCCTTGCCGGTCGCTGCCGACCTCGATGGCGATTCCGGTCATCGGGGCCGCGGCGCCGACGATTTCGCCGGGCTGCGCGACTATCACCCCGGCGATCCGCCGCGGCATATCGCCTGGAAGTCGGCGGCTCGCAGCGACCGGCTCCACACCAAGCTTTTCGACGGGCGCGTCGGACGGGAACTGCTCCTGAACTGGAACGACACCTCGTCCGCCATGCCGCTCGATGCCCGCCTCTCGCGCCTCGCGCGCTGGGTGCTCATGGCCGACCAGCGCGGGTTCGACTACGGCCTGCGGCTGCCGGCGCGCGATATCCGCCCGGGCACCGGCGCCGCGCACCTTCATGCCTGCCTCGAGGCACTGGCCACGTTCGACAGCCGCGCGAACGGGGGCCAGACCGGCGCAGTGCCGGGGGCGACGTGAGAGGATTCGAGCCGCGCCCGCTCGGCACCGGCAGGGTTCTCGCCCTGCTCGGGGCGATCGCCGCCCTGCTCCTGCCACACGCGACCCGCATCCCGCTATGGATCTCGACGGCGACCGGCGTGGCTTTCGCGGTGCGCGCGCTGTTCGCCTGGCGCGGCTATGGCATGCCGCCGCAGTGGATCCTGGCCGCACTCGCGGTCGCATCGGCGGGCGGCATCTGGTTTTCGTACGGCGCCCTGTTCGGACGCGATGCGGCGGTCGCGCTGCTGATCCTGATGCTGTCGCTGAAGCTGATGGAACTGCGCAGCACGCGCGACGCCTTAGTGCTGATCGTGCTCGGCTACTTCCTGGCGATCACCGACTTTCTCTATTCGCAAACTATTGCCACCGCGCTCTATCTGGTCACCTGTGTCTGGTGCATCACGGCGTGCCTGGTGGCATTCCAGTACCGGTCGCAGCAACCGCGCGCGGTCCCGGCGCTGCGGGCGTCGGCAGTGATGCTCGCGCAAGCGGCGCCGCTAATGCTGGTGTTGTTCGTCCTGTTCCCGCGGGTTCAAGGCCCCCTGTGGGGTTTGCCGCAGGCGACCTCCAGTGGCGTGACCGGGCTGTCCGACAGCATGTCACCCGGCAGCCTGTCGAACCTGAGCCTGTCGGACGGCGTCGCGTTCCGGGTCGATTTCGCGGCACCGGTTCCCGCGCTCGGCAGGCTCTACTGGCGCGGGCCGGTGATGTGGGATTTCGACGGCCGCACCTGGCGGGCCGGCGAATCACCCGGAGCCGGCATCAGCGGCATCGACACCATCGGCGAGCCGATCCGCTATACCGTCACACTGGAGGCACACGAGATGCGCTGGCTGTTCGCGCTCGATGTGCCGGCGCAGATCGTCGAAGGCAGCCGTCTCACCGGAGACCTGCAACTCATTGCCGGGCGTCCGGTACGCAATCGCCTGCGCTACGACATGAGCTCGCATCTGGATTACCGGTTCGGTCTGGCGGAGGATGCCGTCAATCTGCAGCGGGCACGGCGCCTGCCCCGCGGCTTCAATCCGCGTTCGGTGGCGTTGGCAGACCAATGGCGCAGCGCCGGCGCATCACCGCGCGCCATCGTGCAACAGGCCTTGTCGATGTTCCGCCAGCAACCCTTCTTCTACACCCTGGTGCCACCGGAACTTGGCCGGGATTCGGTCGACGAATTCCTGTTCGACACGAGACGCGGCTTCTGCGAGCACTTCGCGTCGTCGTTCGTGGTGCTGATGCGCGCGGCCGGGCTGCCGGCCCGCGTGGTTACCGGCTACCAGGGCGGCGTGCTCAACCCGCTGGGCGACTACCTGATGGTGCGGCAATCCGAAGCCCATGCCTGGGCCGAAGTCTGGATCGAGAACGAGGGCTGGATCCGGGTCGACCCCACCGCCGCCGTCTCGCCGCAACGCATCGAGGCCGGCATCGCCGCTGCCATACCCGACGGTGAACCGCTGCCGCTGCTGGTTCGCACCGGCAACCCGTGGCTGCGCCAGATGCGATTCGGGATCGATGCAATGGCGAATGGCTGGAACCAGTGGGTGCTCGGGTATTCGCCGGACCGCCAGATGCGGCTGTTCCAGCGAGTGGGTTTCTCCGATGCCAATTGGCACAACCTGGTGATTGCCCTGATGGTGGCGACCGGCGTGGTGCTGGGGGCCTTAAGTCTGGTGGTCATGCGGCGCCTCAGAAGAAGCGCTACCGATCCGCTGGTCGGCGCGTGGAACGCCCTCTCCCGAAAACTGGCAACCGCCTCACCGAAGCTCGCGCGGCAGGCACATGAGGGCCCCGAGACCTACCTGATGCGGGCGGCGGCAGCGTTTCCGCAGACCCGCGAGGCGCTGCAACGGATCTGCCGACTGTATGCCGATGCGCGCTACGGTCCCGCGCCGAGCCCGACATCCGCAAAGGATCTGGCAAGGCTGGTGCGGGCGTTGCATCTGGAAGCCGGCGGACATTGACGGCCCAACCCGGGCCGACGAGTTCCGGAACCAACTACCCCGGCGCGTCGGCGCCGCGCGGCAACTGGACCAGCGGGTCGAGCGGTTTGCCGAAACGGCGGATCTCGAAATGCAGGCCGACCCGAGCGGCATCGGTGTCGCCCATCTCCGCGATCTTCTGGCCGCGCCGGACGCTGTCGCCCTCCTTCACCAGCAGTGTGCTGTTGTGCGCGTACACCGACAGGTACGTCTCGTTGTGCTTCACGATGACCAGCTTGCCGTAGCCGCGCAACCCGGCACCGGCATACACCACCTTGCCGACGGCGGCCGCGACGATCGGCTGTCCGGCCTTGCCGGCAACACCGATTCCCTTGAGCTTTCCGGTTTCGCCGAAGCGATACAGCAGTTCGCCGCGCGCAGGCCATATCCAGTCGACCCGATCGTCGGCGTCGCGGGGGCTGTCCGGGGTAGCGACAGGTCCGGGTGCCTGCGGTTTTGGCGGGATCGGCGCCGCAGGCTCCACCTTGGGCTCGGGACGCGCTGGCGGCGTTGCCGCAGCACTCGGTGCTGGCGCCATTGCCGCCGTCCCGGGCCGAAGCCTTCCCCCCAGTTGCACGAGCGCCTGATCCGAGTAACGCAGCGTCCTGGCCTGGGGCTCGGTGAGGATCGGCGCCGCTGCCGCGGAAACTCCAGCCGACGCGGAGACAGCAGGCGCAGGTGCTTTGGCAACCTCGCCCGGGCCACCGGAAGGCGCCGACGACCGGTTCGGTCCCGGACCGCCAAGAGCCTCCGCCGTCACCGCATCAGCGGGACGAAGCGCCCGGGTTTCCGGCACCGCTTCGCGCAGCGGCGCCGTCAGGCGCAACTCGCGCCCGACCCGGATCAGCGCGGGATCGGCGATGTCGTTCCATGCGGCCAGGTCACGATAGTCGAATCCGAAATCGAGCGCGATGGCAAACAGCGTGTCGCCGCGTTGCACGGTGTAGAAAGCGGGCCGGTCATCGCCTGTGCGCCGCGAGGGTTTGGGCGCCGCGTGCAGGGTTCGAGACACCTCGGTACCAGCGGCCGGCCGCGACGGCAGCCGTTTTTCGACCGGTGCCACCGCCTGCGGGCCGACACATGCACTCACGCCGGCGATGGCGGCCAGCGCCAGAAAGCACCACCAAGCCTTCAACGCGTGATTCCAGCTAGCAGCGGCACGAAGTTCACAACTTCGAGCGTGGTCTCGGCAAAGCCTTCGACGCCACGCACCACCAGCACCAGCTTCTGCTCGCGCGTGCCGACCGGCATGACCAGACGACCGCCGATCGCCAATTGTTGTGGCAGATCCGGCGGTATCGATGGCGCCGCGGCAGCCATGACGATCGCGTCGAACGGCCCGGCGCCGGCGAAGCCGGCGGTGCCATCCGCATGCCGGACCTTCACGTTCACGATGCGAAGCTCCCGCAGACACCGGCGCGCCTTGCCAAGCAGGCCGGCGATACGCTCGATGGTGTGGACTTCCCGCGCGAGCCTGGAGAGTACCGCGGCCTGATACCCGCATCCGGTACCGATCTCGAGGGCCTTGCCGATGGGATTGCCGCCGCGCGCCAGTTCCAGCATGCGGGCCACGGTGAACGGTGCGGAAATGGTCTGTCCGAAACCCAGCGGCAACGACACGTCGTCGTAGGCGCGGGTGGCGAGCACCTCGTCGACGAAGATATGGCGCGG
Source organism: Betaproteobacteria bacterium (assembly GCA_025350245.1). Taxonomy (GTDB): domain Bacteria; phylum Pseudomonadota; class Gammaproteobacteria; order Burkholderiales. Next base: position 11,463 of record JANXYG010000100.1, on the reverse strand, counting down.
GATCTCGCCCATTGCCGCGAGCACCACGGCGTCGCGTATGCCCTCTTCTCGCAGGCGCTCGACCATGCGCTGGCGCGTGCGCGGCGAGGTCATGCCGATACCGATGTGTTTTGAATCCACGCGGTTCGCCGGTGTGGGTCTCAGCGCGTGGCGGGCGGGAGAATGCAGTGATCGCGAGCAGGGGTCATGGCGACAACCTACCCGAGAGCGGCACGTCCATCGGTGACCTCACGGGCCCAGCCAGCGGCGCAAGTTATCCAACTGGCCGAAGTGGGTCAGATCCATCTGCAACGGCGTGATCGAGATCCGATCAGCGGCGACCGCGTGAAAGTCGGTTCCCGGCCCCGCATCGGCCGCATCGCCAGCGGCACCGATCCAATACACCGTCTGTCCCCGGGGATTCTCGGACTTCACCACGGGTTCGGCCTTGTGCCGCTTGCCCAGACGCGTGACTTCGACCGGCCCGAGCGCCTCATAGGGTAGATCGGGGACATTCACGTTCAGCAGGAAAGGCGGTAATGAAGCCCCCGCGCCGTGGCGCGCCACGAGGTCTGCCGCGACCCGTGCGGCCGCCGCAAAATTGCCGTCACCACGACTCACCATGGACACGGCGATGGACGGAATACCGAGCAGAAAGCCCTCGGTGGCCGCGGCGACCGTGCCCGAATAGATGGTGTCGTCACCCATGTTCGCGCCGTGATTGACGCCAGAGACGACGATATCCGGGAGGACATCCAGCAAACCGGTGACGGCGAGGTGCACGCAGTCGGTCGGGGTGCCATTCACATAGAGAAAACCGAGGTGCGAGCGACGCACGGACAGCGGACGATCGAGCGTGAGCGAATTGCTGGCCCCACTGCGATCGCGCTCCGGCGCCACCACGGTGATATCGCCCAACGGGGCCAGCGCTTCGGCGAGCGCCGCCAGCCCGGGCGCGAAGTAGCCGTCGTCGTTGCTCAGGAGTATTCGCATCGGCACCGCTGGCCCAGAGGATGGCGGAAACTGCGGACTAGGCTGGGGCGGGCGCCCTTCGGGATCGATCCGATACCGAAACGGATTGCCCCGTTGAACCCCATCGAAGCTTATGGTCGGGGCGAGAGGATTTGAACCTCCGACCACCTGCACCCCATGCAGGTACGCTACCAGGCTGCGCTACGCCCCGAACCCCGAACTATACCGGCGGCTCGCTCCACAGGCAACGCACTGAACACTGCGCCACCAGGCTTTCGTCGATCACGCCCACCGCGTTGACGCGGTGGGCGCTCAATCAAAACCTGAGCAACGCGATGATGGCCTGCAGCTCCACGCGGAATTTCGACCAGTCGGCCGCTGCGGCGGTAGCTGTCGCGGCGGCAGTTACATCGACGTTCTGGTCGAGGCGGTGGCGCGCGCCGCTGATGGTGAAACCTTCTTCGTAGAGGAGCTCGCGAATGCGACGGATCAGGAGCACCTCATGGTGCTGATAATAGCGGCGGTTGCCGCGCCGCTTCACCGGCTTGAGCTGGGTGAATTCCTGCTCCCAGTAACGCAGGACGTGCGGCTTCACTCCGCACAATTCGCTGACCTCGCCGATGGTGAAGTAACGCTTCGCCGGGATCGGGGGCAGGATGACCTTATTGAGGCTGTTCGGTGCTTCCATGGTAGTGCTTCTCCACCATGGCCTTGAGTTTCTGGCTGGCGTGGAAGGTGACGACGCGTCGTGCCGTGATCGGGATTTCTTCGCCGGTCTTGGGGTTGCGGCCCGGGCGCTGGGGCTTGTCGCGCAGCTGAAAATTACCGAACCCGGAGAGTTTCACGCCCTCTCCACGCTCGAGTGCGGTGCGGACCTCTTCGAAAAAGGTCTCGACCATGTCTTTTGCCTCGCGCTTGTTGAGTCCGACCTTCTCGAACAGCAGGTCGGCAAGTTCGGCCTTGGTGAGCGTCATGCGAGCCGGTTACTGCCTGAGGGTTGCGCCGAACTGCAGATGGAGGATTGACACCGCTGAAACGATGACTTCGTCAACGTCGGCGTCCGTGAGAGTCTTTTGAGTATCTTGCAATAACATACGGAATGCAAGACTTTTTTTCCCTTCGACGACCCCCTTGCCGCGGTACAGGTCGAACACTTCCACGGCCTCGACGACGGTCGGCAAAGCGGTCTTGAGGGCCATCAACAATTCGCCGCAGGCGATTTTTTCATCGACCAGCACCGCGAGGTCGCGACGTACCGCGGGGAATCGCGGAACCTCGTGATAGGCAGGTATCGTCCGCGCCTGAACCGGCTCGGCGTCGAGTTCGAACAGTTGCACCGGCACCGGCAACTCGAACCACTGTTGCCAGCGCGGGTGCAGCTCGCCGACCCAGCCGATGATCTTGTCCCCCAGCAGCACCCGAGCGCTGCGGCCAGGATGCAGGGCCGGATGCGGGTGGGACTCGAAGCGGGCCACGGTGGGTGCCAGCAGCGCCTCGACATCGCCCTTGGCATCGAAGAAATCTGCGACACGCCGAGGCGTGCCCCACTGTTCGGAATCGCTGGTCCCGCAGGCCGCGGCTGCCACGCGCACCGGCTGCCGCAACCCTGCGACAGCGTCGGCCGCGCCGAGGCCGAGCGGGTCTTTCAGGAATACCCGACCGATCTCGAACACACGCACGCGATCCTGGCGCCGATTAAGGTTGTAGACGACGTTCGCGCACAGGCCGGCGAGCAGACTGCTGCGCATCACGGCCATGTGACTCGCGATCGGGTTGCGCAGCAGGATCGGTGCAGGGTTGCCGGCCGGGCCGGTCTCCCAGTCGCGATCGACAAAGCTGTAGTTGACGACTTCGTGATAGTCGAGGTCCGCCAGGCGGTCACGGATCGCATGTAGGGATCGTTGCGATTCCGGCGCCAGGGTCATCGAAGATCGGGCCACCGGTGGCAGCGCCGGGATCCGGTCGAAGCCGTAGAGGCGCGCGATCTCCTCGATCAGGTCTTCCTCGATCGCGATGTCGAACCGGAAAGACGGCGGCACGACCGAGAATCGGGTACCGCCCTCGCCCGCCCCGACGCTGGCGCGCAGACCGAGCCGGGCCAGGATGTCCGCCATGGCCTCATCGGAAATCGGCACACCGATGAGGCGGCGGGCGCGGTCGGCGCGCATCGTGACCGCCTGCCGTCGGGGCAACGCCGCGACGACATCGGCAACCGCGCCCGGTTGTCCGCCACAGATCGACATCACCAGCTCGGTCGCGCGTTCGATGCCGTCGACGTTGTTGTCGAAATCGACCCCGCGCTCGAAGCGATGCGAGGCATCGCTGGCGAAGCCCAGGCGCCGCGCCCGACCGACGATCGCTTCCGGCTGGAAGAACGCCGATTCGAGCAGCACGTTGGTGGTGGTGACTTCGGTCTTGGTGGAATCGCCGCCCATGATGCCGGCCAGTCCGATCGGGCCGCTCGCGTCGGCGATCACCAGAATGTCATCGGTCAGCTCGACCTGCTGCTCATTGAGCAGCTTGACGGTTTCGCCGGCTTTGCCGAAACGGACGTCGATGGCGCCGGTGAGCTTGTCGAGGTCGTAGACATGCAACGGCCGGCCGCGCTCGAGCATCACATAATTGGTGATGTCGACCAGCGCCGAGATCGACCGCTGGCCGGCGGCCCCGAGGCGTCGTTTCATCCACGACGGCGTGGCGGCAGCCGCATCGACACCGCGGATCACGCGGCTGGTGAAGCGCCCACATGCCGGTGTGGCCGAGATGACTACCGGAAAGGTCTCCGGCGTCATCGGCGCGATCGGCGGCGCCGCACCCAGCAGGACCGACGCGCCGCCGATGGCCGCCACCTCGCGCGCGACCCCCAGCACCGACAGGCAGTCGGCGCGATTGGGCGGGAGCTTGATGGTGAAGATGTTGTCGTTCAGACCGAGCACCTCGCGCACATCCGCACCCGGCACGGCATCGTCCGCCAGCACCAGCAGCCCGGCCTGGTCATCCGCCAAGCCGAGCTCGCGTGCCGAGCACAGCATGCCTTCGCTCGCGACCCCGCGGATGGTCGCGCGGCGCACCTCGACCACCGCGCCCGCGTCACCGGGCAGGCGCGCCCCGACCCCCGCAAGCGGAACCTTCAGCCCGACGCTGGCGTTGGGCGCCCCACACACGATCGAATGCAGTGCACCGCCACCGACGTCAACCGAGCAAACGCGCAACCGATCGGCATCCGGATGCGGCACCGCAGCGACGATCAACCCGACCGTCACGCCTTCGAAAGCACACGGCAGCGGCGCCATGTCTTCGACTTCGAGCCCGGCCATGGTCAGCGCATGCGCCAGCGCCGCGGCGTCGAGCGGCGTCGACACCATGGACCGCAGCCATTCTTCGGAAAACCGCATGGTCAGGTTTGCATGACTACGCGAATTGCCGGAGAAAGCGCAGGTCGCCTTCGAAGAACGGCCGGAGATCGTCGATGCCGTAGCGGAGCATCGTCAGGCGATCCAGCCCCGATCCGAACGCGAACCCCGTGTGAACTTCCGGATCGAGACCGAAGTTGCGCATCACCGACGGATGGACCTGACCCGACCCGGAGATCTCCAGCCAGCGTCCGCGCAGCGGACCACTATCGAACATCATGTCGATCTCGGCCGAGGGCTCGGTGAACGGAAAGAACGACGGCCGGAACCGTACCCGCAGCTGGTCGGTCTCGAAGAAGCGGTGGAGAAACTGGGTGTACACGCCCTTGAGATCGGCGAAACTGATGCCGTCGTCGATCCAGAGCCCTTCGACCTGATGGAACATGGGCGAGTGGGTGGCATCGCTGTCGACCCGGTAGGTTCGGCCAGGAGCGATGACGCGGATCGGCGGCTGGTGCGTGCGTGCATAGCGCACCTGCATCGGGCTCGTATGGGTGCGCAACAGCAGCGGCAACCCGTGCGCGTCTTCACCTTCGACATAGAAGGTGTCCTGCATCGACCGCGCCGGATGGTTGAGCGGGTTGTTCAGCGCCGTGAAGTTGTACCAGTCGGTCTCGATCTCGGGACCGTCGGCAACCTCGAACCCGATCGACCGGAAAATCTCCTCCACACGGCGCCAGGTGCGCATCACCGGGTGGACGCTGCCCGACCCGCGACGCCGGCCCGGCAGCGTTACATCGAGTGATTCTTCGTGCAGCTTCGCGTCGAGCGTCGCCGCCGCCAGCCCCTCGCGCCGCGCCCGCAAGGCGGCTTCGATACGGTCCTTGGCGGCATTGATGCGCGCCCCTTCGGCGCGCCGCTGGTCCGGCTCGAGTTTGCCCAGCCCCTTGAGCGCTTCGGTCAGGGTGCCGGCCTTGCCCAGGAAGGCGGCCTTCGCCTGTTCGAGAGCGGCCGGTTCGGCGGCCTGCTCGAATGCCGTCTCGGCCGCCGCCACCACAGCGTCGAGATCGGTCATGCCATGGGCTCCGAGCAAACAAAAAGGAGGCGCGAGGGCCTCCTTTGTGGAACGACTTGATTCACCTCAGCCGAGAGCGGCTTTGGCCTGCTGCGCGAGCTGTTCGAACGCAGAACGCTCGAACACCGCCAGATCGGAAAGAACCTTGCGGTCGATCTCGATTGCCGCCTTGCGCAGGCCGTTCATGAACGTGCTGTAGTTCATGCCGAGTTCACGCGCAGCGGCGTTGATACGGGCGATCCAGAGGCGCCGGAAATCGCGCTTCTTGTTGCGCCGGTCGCGGTAGGCGTAAAGCCCGGCCTTCATTACCGCCTGCTTGGCGATGCGGTAGACATTCTTGCGGCGGCCGCGGTAGCCCTTGGCGAGGTCGAGGACCTTTTTGTGGCGCGCGCGTGCGGTTACTCCACGTTTGACTCTAGGCATTTTTCAGTCTCCCTTAAGCGTACGGCAACATGGCACGAACGGACTTGATATTGCTCGGGTCCACCTGGGTCATGCCACGCATGTTGCGCTTACGCTTGGTCGACTTCTTGGTGAGGATGTGGCGCAGAAAGGCCTTGGTGCGCTTGATGCCGCCGCTGCCTTGCGCTTTGAAGCGCTTGGCGGCGCCGCTCTTGGTCTTCATCTTGGGCATGGTCATGCTCCTGTTTTGACATGACGCCGGGCGGTGGCCATGACGGCAACGCTTGGGGGCCCGGACATCACTTATGGGCGCGCACCCGATCGTCTCGATCCGGTACCGCCAACTGCTGCTACTGCACTGCTACTACTTCTTGCGAGGCGCCATGACCATGATCATCTGGCGCCCTTCCATCTTGGGAAATTGCTCGACCTGGGCTACCGCCTCGAGGTCTGCCTTGACCCGCTCCAGGAGGCGGATGCCGAACTCCTGGTGCGCCATCTCGCGGCCGCGGTAGCGCAAGGTGATCTTCGCCTTGTCGCCTTCCTCGATGAACCGGATCAGGTTGCGTAGCTTGATCTGATAATCGCCTTCGTCAGTGCCAGGACGAAACTTCACTTCCTTGACCTGGATCTGCTTCTGCTTGAGCTTGGCTTCGTGACGTCGCTTGGCTTCGCCATACTTGAACTTGCCGAAGTCCATGATGCGGACCACCGGTGGCGTTGCCGTAGGTGCGATTTCAACCAGATCGAGCGAGACTTCTTCTGCCAGCCGGTTGGCCTCGGCGAGACTCACGACGCCCAATGGCTCGTTGTCCTTGCCCGTCAGCCGGACCTCGGGAGCAGTAATTTCTCCGTTGATCCGCAGATCACGTTCCTGAGCGATAAGTCATTCCTCCATGAAGGGTTCAGGCAGTGCGCCAAGGCTGCGGAAGCTCGGATTTGAGCTGCCCGATGAACGCTTCGACGCTCATCACGCCAAGGTCTTGCCCGCCACGCGCACGCACCGCCACTTGCGAAGCTGCCACTTCCTTGTTGCCCACGACCAGCAGGAACGGCACCTTCTGCATACTATGCTCTCGAATTTTATAGGTTATTTTCTCGTTTCTCAAGTCCGCCACGACGCGGAACCCGGCTTCGCGCAGTTGCGCGGCCACTTCCGTCCCGTAGGAAGTCTGCCCTTCGGAGATGTTCAGGACCGACACCTGCACCGGTGACAGCCATAGCGGCAGGGCCCCGGCGTGGTTCTCGATCAGGATGCCGATGAAGCGTTCGAGCGAGCCCAGGATCGCCCGGTGCAGCATCACCGGAATCTTGCGGGTGTTGTCCTCGTCGATGAACTCGGCGCCCAGGCGCGCCGGCAGGGCGAAGTCGAGCTGCAGCGTGCCGCACTGCCAGACCCGCCCGATGGAATCCTTGAGCGAGAACTCGATCTTGGGGCCGTAGAAGGCGCCCTCCCCTGCATTGGTCTGCCACTGCAGGCCCTTCAGATCCAGCGCGGAACCCAGTGCCGCCTCGGCGCGATCCCAGATGGCGTCGTCACCGATGCGCTTGGCCGGCCGGGTCGACAGCTTGATCAGGATCTCGGTGAACCCGAAATCGGCGTAGATCCGTTGCAGCAGGTCGATGAACTTGGCCGCTTCGTCCTGCACCTGGTCTTCACGGCAAAAAATATGGGCGTCGTCCTGGGTGAATCCGCGCACGCGCATGATGCCGTGCAACGCCCCCGACGGCTCGTTGCGATGGCAGGCGCCGAATTCGGCGAGCCGAAGCGGCAGGTCGCGGTAGCTCTTGAGGCCCTGGTTGAAGATCTGGACATGCCCCGGGCAGTTCATCGGCTTGACCGCGTAGTCGCGGTTCTCGGACGCCGTGGTGAACATGTGTTCGCGGTAGTTCTCCCAGTGACCGGAGCGTTCCCACAGCACGCGGTCCATCACCTGGGGCGTGCGGACCTCCTGATAGCCATTGCCCGACAGGATCCGGCGCATGTACTGCTCGACCTGCTGCCAGAGCGTCCAGCCCTTGGGGTGCCAGAACACCATGCCGGGCGCGTCGTCCTGGATATGAAACAGGTCGAGCTGGCGGCCGATCTTGCGGTGGTCGCGCTTCTCGGCTTCTTCCAGCATGTGCAGATGGGCTTCCTGGTCTTCTTTCTTCGCCCAGGCGGTGCCGTAGATCCGCTGCAGCATCTCATTGCGGGAATCGCCGCGCCAATAGGCGCCGGCCAGCTTCATCAGCTTGAAGACCTTGAGCTTGCCGGTGGACGGCACGTGCGGCCCGCGGCACAGGTCGATGAAGTCGCCTTCGCGATACAGCGACACGGTTTCGCCCGCCGGGATCGAACCGATGATCTCGGCCTTGTAGAACTCGCCGACCGACCGGAAGAACGCCACGGCGTCGTCACGCGCGCATTCTTCGCGGGTGACGGGAAGATCGCGCTCGGCCAGTTGCGCCATGCGCTTCTCGATCGCCACGAGATCTTCCGGCGTGAACGGCCTCTGGTACGAGAAATCGTAGTAGAAGCCATTTTCGATGACCGGGCCGATGGTCACCTGGGCATCCGGAAACAGTTCCTTGACCGCGAAGGCGAGCAGATGCGCGGTCGAGTGCCGGATCAGGTCGAGGCCTTCGGGGTCTTTCGCGGTGACGATCGCGAGGTCGCTGTCGGCCTCGATCAGGTGCGAGGCGTCGACCAGCTTGCCGTTGACCTTGCCACCCAGCGCGGCCTTCGCCAGGCCGGGGCCGATGGCGGCAGCCACCGCCATGACGGTGACCGGATCGGGAAATTCGCGTGTTGCCCCATCGGGCAGTCGAATGACAGGCATCGCTTAAGGGTTTGTCCGGGAAAAGCGCCGAGGCCGGCTGGTGACAGGCAGAAGCGCACCAGACGCTTCGCTGCATCGACTGCCTCGAACACAAACGCTACACAAGACCCATGAGTATACCCAGCATTTCCCGATCTTTCCCCTTCGGCGACGACCCAGCGGGGACAAGGTTGCAGCTAACGACACCGATCGCCATCGCCGGCACCGCAGCGTTTCCAGGCCACTGGCGGGCTGGTTCGTGACACCCCAGAATGACCGGACCTCGACGCCCACGGACAGTGTCCCCGGGGCCTTCTTCCCGCCCTGCACCGGAGTTCATGCCCTTGTTCACCATCCTCAACGATCTGGGCCCCTTCGCGGCAACGGTGCTGCTGGCATTGGGGGCGCTGCTCCCGATCGTGGACCCTCTCGGCGGCGCGCCGATATACCTCGGGATGACCGTCGGCCTCACGCCCAGGGAGCGGGCCCGGATGGCGCGGGCCGTTGCCATGAACAGCTTCCTCCTGCTGCTGGCGTCGACCCTGATCGGTGCCTACGTCCTGGACTTCTTCGGGCTCTCCATCCCGGCAGTTCAGGTCGCCGGCGGCGCCGTGGTCTGCGCCATTGCGTGGTCGTTGCTGAACAGCCCGGCGTCGACGCCGGCGCTGGCCGGCAGCGAGCCGCAAGCGATGACGGCGGAAGCGCTCAACCAGCGCGCCTTCTACCCGTTGACCATGCCGCTCACCGTGGGTCCGGGTTCGATCTCGGTCGCGCTCACCCTCGGCGCCAACTCGCCGCGAGGACTGCGTCCGCTGGTGGCGACCAGCCTGGCGCACACCGTGGGGATCCTGATCGTCGCCCTGTGCGTCTATCTCTGCTACCGCTTTGCGGATCGCATCCTCAAATGGCTGGGGCCGACCGGAATGAGCGTAGTGGTGCGCCTTTCGGCGTTCATCCTGCTGTGCATCGGCGTGCAGATCGGCTGGAATGGGCTGCAGGCACTGGTGGTGAGTGCGTTTCCGAATGCGGGTTCGTGAGCGGCCGAAGGATTCGGCACCACTACGGCCCCCTGCGAAGCGAGGTTGCGGCCAAGGCGCTGGCACGACCGGCCTTGTGAGAGCGACATCCACAAGTACGGCAAGATACCGTACACGCTACCTGGAGCTTGTCATGGCCACCGCTACGCGCTTCGATCTCAAGATCGATGCCGACGAGAAGGCCATCGTGGCAAAGGCCGCCGCCTTGATGGGCGCGACGATGGCCGGCTTCGTTCGCCTGGCCGAGCAGCACCGGCGACGCGGTATCAGTTCGGTCTATGTGCTCGCCGAGTCGGCGCAGCCCGAGCGGATCCTGGGCTACTACACACTCAGCGCGGCGGAGGTCGACGGGCAGCGTCTTGCAGAAGCCGGGCGCAAAAAGTTACCCCGCTACCCGGTGGCCTGCTTTCGCGCGACCCGGCTCGGAACCCGATCGGCGGCGGGTGCACGGACGTCACCATCCGGGCCGGACTCGTGTAGGATTAAATCCTACTGAATCCGAATCCGCGAGGACCACCATGCGCTCGACACAGCAGTTCAGCATCACGCTGCCCAACGAGATGGCCGAGGCCGTGAGGGCGAAGGTCGCGGCCGGCGAGTACGCCACGGAAAGCGAAGTGATCCGCGACGGGCTGCGTGTCTTGCTGGCGCGCGACCGGGCCGTCGAAGACTGGCTGCGCAAGGACGTGGCCTCAGCCTACGACGCCCTCAAGGCCGACCCGTCACGTGCGGTGGGTGTCGGCGCCGTCAAGGCCCGGCTGGCTGCCGCACACAAAAAGGCTTCGGCCAAGGCCTGATGACGTACAGCGTCGTCTTCGCACCCGAGGCCAGCGACCACCTGGAGGCGCTGTTCCTCTACATCGCCGAGCACTCGTCGCTGGCGATCGCAGAGCGCTACACCGACGCGGTGGTTGAAACGCAACGTGCGAGGGCCTGGCGCTGTTCCCCCTCCGTGGTGTGGCACGTGAAGACATCCGCCCTGGCCTTCGGCTCACCCACCACAAAGGGCGTACCGTGATCGCCTATGCCGTGGACGAAGATGCGCAGACGGTTTCCATCATCGGTGTGTTCTACGGCGGACAGGACCACGAGGGGGCCTTGTCTGCGGGCTGGGACGACTGACGCCGAGCGGCGCCGTTGCGACCGGCGCGATAACCGTTATACGACGGCCCGGGTCACCCGAAGCAGCGTGAGCCGCGCCGCTTCGACCGCAAGGCGCTCGGAACCACCAGCACGCAGGCACAGCCGGCCTGGTCAGACATCTGGGTCGAACGCACGTCCGACAGCCGACCGCCGGTGATTCGTCACATCGGCGGCAAAGATGCGAGCTCACGCCATGAGCCACTGCCGTGCGATGCTTCGTTCAGAGTGGCAAACGTCGGCGCCGCGATCAAATGCGCGGAGGGCTCCCCACCCGCTCGTAAAGGCACATCAGAGATCAGAACATGGACTGGTTTGAGCGCCTCACAGGCTTCAGGGAAACGGGCTACAACGCAACGCGCGCCCAATTGCAGGTGGACGGCACCACCCTGCGATCACGCCTGAACGGCCGTGCCTGGGCCATTGGGCGGCTGGAACTGATGTCACTGACCCGCTTGCGAAACCGTGCCGAAGAGTTCTCGCCGAGTCGGCGTTCATTGCCACCCAGCGCCTCGGGGCAGGTGCGCATCCTGCAGGGCAACGTCCGCGAACTGCACCAGCAACCCTCTAGGACCTGTCCACGAAGAGTCAGAGCGACATCCTGATATTTCTGAAAGCCCTTCGTCTGTAGCTTCAAGTGGATAAACAACGCAGGAGTTAGCGATGCAAACAAAGCACTTTTCAGTAAGAAGTCAGCAGCGTGG
>JANXYG010000069.1 GCA_025350245.1 Betaproteobacteria bacterium | reverse complement strand
GGACCAACGATTCTCGCGCGCAGCATGAGCACGGCAACCAAGCGTGGTCAAGACGCGGTAGCTTGGCAGTACCACTCCCGGAGTGACAGCCATTCGAAAGTGGCTTGCTGGGCGGTGTTGTTCGATTTGCTATGTGAATGCGATATCCTGCGACGCTCACGCTGAGCAGGGGTTGATCGGGTTCGGCATCAACCACGTGATGGTGGGGCCGATCAACAAGACGCTCGACTTGGTTGTCACCGTGGTCCCGTCTGCTCGCCGGACCGGCCGCCGTTTCGCTTTCCACGAGCTTGTCGAGCGCTACGGAATTCCGCTGAACGAAGAAGAGCGTAGTGCGTTGAGCAGCCTGCCGGTCTTCCTGGAAGACACCAGCGAGGATGTGTTCGAGGTTGCCATCGCGCTGGAGGCCAAGGCCTGCATGACCGAGCACCTCAAGTCGATTCCGCGCTTGCATGCGGAAATCCTCGCGACCGGCTACTTGGCTAAAAAAGCCGCGCCGCGATGCATCACGGTTTCTTATTCACTGGTGAACGGGGCCGATTCCTTCACCAGCCCCGGAGGCAAGGGCAAGATCAACCGGCATAACCAACCCGAAGATGCTCGTCGGGTGGTGGCCATGATAGGCACCGCCTTACCGCTGGTGCGCGATACGAAGGATTTCGGTTTCGATGCCATCGGGACGACGGTCGTCGAATGCCGCAACGACGGGAGCCCGGTCACCGTGATGTCGGTGTTTCCGGCACCTCGGACAACGGATCATCACCACTACGAGCGGATGATTCGTACCATCTGCTCGGAGTACCGGAGCCGCTTTCACCAGCGGTCCTGACCGGTTGCCCTAAGCCGCGAGGAGTTCCAGCTGCCGAGGGCGAGTCTGTTCGATCGAGCCGCCCATGCGCTCGGCGTGCCCCTCGATGGCATCGATGAACCCAGGCTCGAAACGTAGTTTTGCGCGCCGGGTACGGCCCAGGAAACCGAGTGTCGCCCGCAACGACAGCGGCGACTGACCCGCGAGATCGGTCAGAAAATCGACCAAAGGCGGCGGTCGGATTCCCAAGGGATCGGTACCGATTCGCACGGCGAATCGCTGCCTGCCGTCGAACCGTGCCGCGCGTGGTGCTTTTCCCTGCGTAGGGAATGCCATGTCTCGAGTTGCGTCGTAGCCGCCCGGCACCATGAGGCGTTGGCCTAGCCACCGCGCCACGGGCACGCTGACCGCACTCCCGACCAAACCCCACCGAGCGGACTGGCGCACCACCGACTCGGCTGGTTGCGTCCAGTCAGCGTCGAACCCTTGGAGTCGCTCGACATCGCGCAGCCCTGGCTTGATTACCTGCCCGTCCGGTAAGAGGACAGCCGGCGGGGAGGGGATACCGATGGTGCTGCCGTTCTTGAGAGTGGGCACGGCGTCGACGGCCCAGCCAAGGCCACCCAGGCCTTCGGTCCAGTAGAAACCGTGCGCGAGTTGCCCGATGGCGGATTTCGGGCGGGAAATTGGCTGCTCATCGGCCAGCAAGACACTCGATGGATCGATCTCTCGTGACGCCACCAAAAAGACCCGCTCGCGTCGTTGCGGTAGCCCGAAGCCAAAGCTGTCGACGACTCGGTAGGCCAATCGGTAGCTGCGGCGCTCGAACTCGTCGATGATAGCCCGCATCGCCGAACCGCCGTTCAACTGCAACATGAACGGTACGTTCTCCACGACCACCGTGGGGATGCTGCGGCGGGACAACAAGCGAAACACCTCACCGATCAAGCCGGAGCGTTCTCCCTCGAGCCCGGCGGTGAGCCCGGCCTGACTCAGATCCTGGCAGGGAAATCCTGCGCAAATCAGATCGACGGCAGCGGGCAGGGAACGAAGTTGGGTGATGTCGTCGCGATACTCGACATCCGGGAATCGAGCGGTGAGGACAGCCTTCGCAGCGGGTAGCACATCGCAGAGCAACGCCGTCGAATGCCCCGCCTGGTGCATTCCCAGTTCGAAGCCGCCGATACCCGCGAAAAGTCCTGCAGCTCTCATGGTGTATATCCGTACAGTACAGGGCAATGATATCGGACCGGGGTCGGCCATGGCAATAAAAACAGCGGAAATACTACGCCTTATCCGGGGCGGGCGGCCGATAGCGCGGCCCCTGTTCTGCTACGCTCCGATCGGTCGACGCACACACGCACCTCGACCCACGACAAGCGCACCAAAATCAGGAGGAAGTCCATGAGCCGTCTGTATGGGCCGCAACATCGCGTCCTGCAGGATCAGCACGACACCCGGCGTATTGCCGACAAGATCGAAGAGCTGGCCGTCCACACCGAACTCGGCGACATGGACCGCGCGTTCATCGAGAGCCGCGACATGTTCTTCCTGTCGACCATCGATCACGAGGGCCGGCCGACGGTGTCGTACAAGGGCGGCGATCCGGGCTTCGTGCGCGCGGTCGACAGCAGGACCATCGCGTTCCCCCTGTTCGACGGCAATGGCATGTTCTACTCCGCCGGCAATGTCACCGGCAACGCGAAGGTGGGGCTGCTGTTCATCGACTTCGCCACGCCGAACCGCATGCGCGTGCAGGGCGAAGCGAGCATCGATCCGAACGACCCGTTGCTCATGGATGTCATCGAAGCACAGATCATCGTCCGCGTGAAAGTCACCGAGGTGTGGCCGAACTGCCCGCGCTATGTGCCTCGTTATGACAAGGTCAAGCCTTCGCGCTACGTGCCGCGCGCCGATTGCGATACGCCGCTCGCCGGCTGGAAGCGCATCGACCTCATCCAGGCGGACCTGCCGGCCAAGGACCAGGGGCGTGCCGCGAGGGAAGGCGGCCTGATCAGCATCGAGGCCTGGTTCGGCAAGGTCGGCACCGGCGCTGAAGACGCCTGACCCGAAACCGCGCGAATATCGGTGAGCCATAAGATCAGACCGATCCGATCTTACGCATTTGGGAGATTGACCTCGCTTCACGCGCGTGGTTTGATGAGGTTGTCGAATTGTGCGATGCGCGCCGGAGCCAGCATGAAGCAACACAAATTGTCACGATTCATGCGGCGGTGCATCTGTGGAGCAGGTATTGCGCTGGTAGCGGTGATGTCCGGGTCTGCCCACGCGGCCCTGGAGTCTCCGGTGGCTGTGAGTCTGATCGTACCGGGCGGATTCGCCAGCGATCCGACACCATTCTCGGTCACCGACAGTGTCGACCCGGCGGTCGGCATCGCGGTCGGCGATTCAACCACCATTGGCGGGTCGTACCTGTTGCCGGACGAGTCGATCCAGTTCGTCGACAATTCCATTCGACTGCATGTGGCCGCAGGCGACGTGTCCGGCGCGGGCGCCCTCATCACCGGCTACCTGGGCGCTGGCGGTTTCCACGCCCGCTACGTGTTCGACAACCTGTTCGTGACCGGCCGCGAGATCGTCGGCCTCAACGTCTTCGCGTTCGACGGATTCGGCGAGTCCGGCTTCAGTGGTGTAGCCGGCGGCGTCGGCGTCACGCTGGCGACACCCCGGTCGGTGGTGTTCAATCTCGACGAGCTTGTTTTCGCAGATCGGGGCAACGGTTCGTCGGGCGCGTTCGGCGAGTTTCGCATCGACCTGCTCACGCGGGCGGTGCCAGAGCCGTCAACCTTGGCGATGCTGCTCCTGGGGTTCTCGGCCGTCGGCTTCGGCGCGCGGCGCGGACATTTTCCAGGGCGCCGGTCCACGTCCTCGCCATGCTGACGCTCGACGACTTCGCCGGCCTGTGCGGCGAGCGCTTTGCGTTGCTGGGCGACGACATTGCAGACCTGTCCACCGAGCTGGTCGAGGCCACGCCCCTGGGCAATACCACGTTCGAGGGCCGGCAGCCGTTCTCGCTGATTTTCGCCGGGCCGGCTTCACCGGTCCTGCCACAGCGCACCTATCGGCTGGCGCACGCCCGCCTGCCAGAACTCGATATCTTTCTCGTGCCCATCGGCGCGGATGCAACCGCAGTTCGCTACCAGGCGATCTTCAGTTGACATGCCGTCATCCGCAGCCGGCAGGCGCTACCGCTGAGCGATATTCAGAACCGGAGACGCCGCGATGTCCGAACCCTTCATCGGCCAGCTCACCATCACTGGCTTCGATTACCCGCCAAAAGGCTGGGCGAAGTGCGATGGGCAGTTGCTGCCGATCAACCAGAATCAGGCGTTGTTTTCGTTGCTGGGCACAACCTACGGCGGTGACGGACGCGTCACGTTCGCCCTGCCCGATCTGCGCGGTCGTGCGCCGGTCCACCAATCGGGCGATCTGACCCTGGGGCAGTCGTTGGGCGTCGAGCGCGTTGCCCTGACCGTTGCGCAGATACCGCCGCACAGCCACACCCTGAACGCCAGCGCCGACTTTGCCAATTCCAGCGCGCCTGGTGGCGCCCTGCCGGCGGCGCGACCACGCGGCGGTCCGGTGCTCTACGCCAACACGGCAGGGGGTTCCGCGGTGGCCATGAATCCGGCGTCCGTAGGCACCGTCGGCAGCGGTCAGGCGCACCTGAACATGCAACCGTTCATGACCCTGAACTACGTCATCGCGATCACCGGAGTTTTCCCGTCGAGAAACTGAGCCCACGCCGGACCCGCGTTCGTGCGCTGCAGCCGGAGCGACGACGAGTGCTGAATCGACAGTCGAAAGGAGTCTGAGGTGGGACAACCGTACTACGGAGAAATCCGACTCTTCGCCGGCAATTTCGCCCCGGCGGGCTGGGCACTTTGCGAAGGGCAGTTGATGCCGATAGGGGAGTTCGACGTCTTGTTCCAGATCATCGGCACCACCTACGGCGGCGACGGCCAGACGACGTTCGCCCTGCCCGATCTGCGCGGCAGGGTGCCGATTCACCAGGGCGCCGGCCCGGGTCTTTCTCCCCGCACCATGGCCGAAAGCGGCGGGGCCGAGACGGTGACGGTGACACCGAACACCTTGCCGCCCCACACGCATTCGCTGGTTGCCACATCCGCCCCCGCGACTGCGGCCGCGGGGCCTGGTGGAGGCGTGCTGGCAGCAACAGTGATCAATGTCTATGGCACGGGCGCACCGACCCAGGCCATGGCGGCGCAGGCCGTCTCCGCGGTCGGCGGCGGTCAGCCGCACGAGAACATGGCGCCGTTTTCCGCACTCAACTACATCATCGCCTTGTTCGGGGTCTTTCCGCCTCGAGGCTGAGGAGCACACCATGGCAGAAGCATTTATCGCCGAGATTCGTATCTTCGGGTTCACCTTCGCACCCAGGGGGTGGGCAACCTGCGATGGCCAGGTCCTGCCGATCCAGCAGAACACGGCGTTGTTTTCACTGCTGGGCACCAACTTCGGGGGCAATGGCAGGAGCACGTTTGCGCTGCCCAATCTTGCCGGCAACCTTGCCATCGGCACCGGCCAGGGGCCGGGCCTCACCAACCGCAACCTCGGCGAGCAAGGCGGCGCGGCGGCGGTGACCTTGAGCGCCGCGCAACTGCCTTCCCATTCGCATACGCTGGGCGCTGTGCCCGCTGCGGCCACTGCCAAGAATCCGGCGGGTGCTGCATTGGCCGCCACGGCGAGCGGCGCTGTCGCCTACCGCAGTCCGGGTACGTTGACCCCGATGGCTGCGTCGTCACTGACACCTGCGGGACAGTCGCAACCGCATCAGAACCGGCAGCCGGTCCTGGTGCTGAACTTCTGCATTGCAATGCAGGGCGCCTTTCCGCCGCGGCCGTGACCGCTGCATGCGCGTCTTGGTGTGAAACCCCGCATCATGGATTCGACGATAGCCCTCGCATTGCGCCCGGTCACCGCGGCGGACGACACATTCCTGCTGCGCGTCTATGCCGACACGCGAGCCGACGAACTCGCGTTGACGACATGGGATCAGCCAGGCCGGGAAGCCTTCGTGCAGATGCAGTATCGGGCGCAGGCCACCCATTATGCCGCGTACTGGCCGGATGCCGATCATTCGGTAATCCAGGCAAATGTCGACGACGTGTTGCATGACGTGGGCAGGCTATGGCTGCATCGGCGGGCCGACGCGATTCACATCCTGGATATCGCGATGCTGGCGCAATGGCGCGGGCGCGGCATCGGCAAGTGCTGTTTGCAAGGCCTGATGACCGAGGCCGATGCGACCGGGCGTGGCGTCACGATCCATGTCGAGTCGGGAAACCGGGCCCGGCACCTGTACGACCGGCTCGGTTTCCTGCCGGTCGGTGAACCCGATGGGCTGCACCAGCGCATGGCCTGGCGCCGCGTACCAACAAGAACGATGGAGGTGTGCGATGAACAAGCGTGAATTTCTGCTGGCGAGCGGTGGTGCATTGCTGGCCGGTGACGCGTGGTCGGCAGCGGTCGCAACGGCGTCGCCAGGAGCCTCGGCCCGCATGGCGCGCGATTCGGTTCACAACGGTAGCGTGGTTGCCTGGCAAGAGCGCATCGGCGAAGCGTTCGAGGTGGTGGGTGAGCATGGCCCCGGGCGCCTGCTGCTGCAGCGTGTCGTCATTCGCAGCAGGGATTCGAGCGTCGACCAGTTCACCCTGGTGTTCTCGGTGGCCAGCGGCAAGCTACCCTCCGCGACTCACGTGCTGCGGCACGCCGATCACGGCATCCTGGCGCTCTATCTCGACCATGCCGGTGTCGACGAGGCTGGCCGGGCGCTGCTGCGGGCCGATTGCTGCCGGCTGTTGTGATGGGCCTCTGACCGGCCACGGCGCATGCCTACAGTCTCCGATGGGCTTCCAGTGCCCGTCAGACGAACAACCCGACGATAGAGAAAGCGAGTTCGGCCACGAGCGCGAGCAGAATCCATCGTTCGAGACGGTATTCGCGCAAAAAATACGAGTACTCGGTGAGACGATCATTCGCCAGCTCGTAGAGGTCCGCCACCACCTCGAGCTGATCATCGAGTACGCGAAGCCGCTCCATGACTTCCGACTGGACTGCGAGTTCCCGAGCGAGTCGCAGCGACGGTGGCGGTAACGCTGCCGCACCATTCGCAACGGTCGGCTCGAGCAGCGTGAAGCGGATGCGCGCCTGCGCGGCCCAGACGGTGATGGCATTCACGCGGGCCTGCCGCGACAGCGAGGCCCGGACGACCGCATGGGTGAGATCGACGTCGCCCGCCGCGGCGTTGAGCTTTTCGCTCGTTTCCGATTCCAGCCGCCGCAGTTCCAGTTCGTTGCGGGCGAAGCCCACCAGCCCGGCGACGACTTCCTCGCGGCGCGTGCCGGCCACGATGACCATCGCGCGGTCCGGTCGCCAGCAGATCCGGTCACCGCGAAACACCAGGTCGATCGGCGCCGATGCGTGCTCGCCGGCCGACGGTTGCGCGATCCATGCCTCCACGGTGCGCTGGAGCGGGAGGAGTTCCGCCTGCCCGGACGGTAGAACGATGACGTCGAGGACGCCGAGGACGTTGTCGGCGGCGGCGGTCGCCGGCGCGTCGAGGACTGCGGTGGTCGCCAATTCCTCGATGATCGGCGGCGCGAGTGCATGCCGGTCGAAACGCGAGCCCGATGGTAAACCGCTTGCTGCGGGAAACCGCACCCGCAGTGCGACCGGTCGTGAGAGATCGGTTTCCGCGTTCACAGGCGGGCGGTCGGATCGACCGGAAACCGCAGCATGGTTTCGTCGAGTTCCTCGATATCGGGCGGCGGAACGAATGGCACGCCGTCCTGCAGGATCGGTCCGAGTTGCGAGAGCAGGAACCGGGTCCATTTGTCGTGCGTGAACGCGCTCTTCAGGGTGTCACCGGTGAGGTGATCGAGCCACTGGGCGCCGAGGCGGGACTCGATGATCCGATCGAAGTGCTCCGGTTGGAGGTCCGTTGCCGCGAACCAGTCAGACGCGATGATGAACCCCCAAGCCGACAGGAATGACGGAATAAACGCGTGATAGCTGTGCACTTCCGGAAACATGGTGCGCAGGGTGCGGACCACCGCGGTATGGGGCTTGTCGTCGAGAAACGAGAATTCCAGCCCCTGTACCACTACGATGCCTTCGGGCCGCAGTCGTTGCCGGAGTAACTGGTAGAACTCGACCGTATAGAGCGCTTGCGCAGGGCCGTTGTCCAGCAGGTCCACCACGTCGATCACGACCACGTCGTAGAACCCGTCGTCTTTCGCTACAAACTGCCGGCCATCGTCGATCACCAGCCTGACACGGGGATCGTCGAAGGCGCCGCGATGCCATTGCGGTAGATGTTCGCGACACAGTTCGACCAGTTCGCCATCGATATCGACCATGGTCGCGGACCGTACGGTGGCGTGCACGAGCACTTCCCGCAGTGTGGCGCCCTCACCGCCGCCGATGATGAGCACGTCGCGGGGCTGCGGATGCAGCAGCATCGCCGGCTGCACCAGCATCTCGTGATACAGGGCCTCGTCCTCACTGGAACTCTGGATCGCGCCGTCGAGAAACAAGGCGGGGCCGTAATTGTAGGTATCCGCGATCACCACGTTCTGAAAGGCCGTGCGGCCCTGATGCACGATTCGCCGCGCGCGATACAGGTAGGTGTCGTATGGATCGGAGGATTCCGTGATGCACACCCCGCCGTCGCCCGCCGCCGCCGGATCCTCGGGTTCGACGTAGAAGCAATCCTGCGGCAGAGGTGACAAGGCATAGGGCCGAACCACTTCCGGAAACGGAACGCTTTCACTCATCGTTGCTGGCCTCGTCGGGACGTTGGTCGAATGCGATGCATGGTCTCGCGCCAGCTTTCATTGCTGAAATGCTTCTGGTGGCGTGTCGGTGAGCCGGGACAGCGCAACTCGCGTCACGAGTGGCCGCAGCCCGGCCTTGCGCGCCTCGCGGTACACGAGTGCGGCGTTGGTTCGCGACACGCAGTAGTCCACGGAGAACACGGGCACGCCGCGATCCATGAACTTGCGGTATTGCGCGAGCCGGCGTTCGGTCGACTCTTCGCCGTCGTGGCGTTGATGCAGATCGCCGGCACGCGGATCCTCCCATGCCGCTTCCGCCTGGCCGTTGAACCAGGTGTCTTCAGCGATCAGCGCGTCGATCGCGCGCGTGTAGCGGACCGGATCGCTATCTAGCAGGTAGTGGGCGTTGTACGGCACGATCAGGAAATCCGGTGTGACCCGGCGGCCAGCGGCCCGGATTTCTTCGACGAACCGGATCATCTCGTCGTCCGGATCGATGTGCCTGCGTTCGGCTTCGGCGGCTACCGTATCGTCGTCATACACGTCGATGCCTTCGAGGCAGACGCCATCGAAACCCGCGCGCGCAAGGCGGGCGATCGCCCCGTCTTCGCCGAGCCAGAGTGCTTTCCAGCGCGGGTCCCAGAATGCCACCGGATACAGGCTGGTCCAACCGTCCGGGTCGACGCCGAGTAGGAAATCCGGGCGCCCCGGGCCGTGGCGCGTGGGTGCCGACCAGTCGGTGCGCCAATAGGTGCGGGACGACTCGGCGTTGCCAACATCGACATTTGCCAGCAGCAGCCGGGTGGCCCCGGCGGGCGTCGTGCGAAGGCGGGACAGCATCGGTCGCGGGTCGTACGGATCGTCGCGCAGATCGAGACCGGCTTCGAGGACGAGCAGCGGATAGGTGGTGGCTTCCAGCCGCGCCACGGCGTCGGGCTCGTCCAGATCGTCGAGTTGCATCATCCAGGTTCGCGCCGCCACGAGCCGGTCGCGACGATTCGGTACCGGGCCCGCCGCGATCCCGAGTCGTGCATAGGCCGGAATGGCGAGTGCCGTTCCGAACAACCGGCAGAACTGCCGCCGCGACCTGCTGCCGGCCGCCATCACCGGAACTGGTACTGGATGCCGACGAACAGCGTCGGCCGGCCGAGATCGGTGGTCGCGGTCCCGGTCAGCGAGCGTTCGCCGTCGTAGAACCGGCGATTGCCCGCCTGGGTATAGGCGATGCCTATGCGCCAACCGGCCCACGCGCCCGCCAGCGGACGACTGGCCGAGATCCGCCAGTCCCAGTAGCTGGGATTGGTGGAACCGAGGACCGGGTCGGCGAAGCGAACGCCATAGTGCGTATAGCCGAGATGCCCCTCCAGGGACCACGATGGCGCGAATGGCATCGGCTTGCGCGCCCCCCACTCCCAGTACCAGGTCCCGCGGGTGCTGCCGGAAAAGCCGGTACGCGCGGAGTCGCCGAAATGGTCGCCGAGCGTGTAGCTGAAGCGGGTGCTCAGCCAGTCCCACGCCGAGCGTACTCGCAGTTGCGTGGTGTCGAACCGTTGCGACGGGCACCCCGGGAAGACATTGCAGCGAGCATTGCGAAAGTTGGCACCCGGGTAGAGGTAAGCCACGCCTTCGCCGGCCACGCTCCAGTTGTCGGTCAACTCGCGTTCATACCCGGCGTAGAGATCGGTTTCCACCGCGCCGCCGGGATAGGAATCGCGGCTGACCGTGGAGACGAACGTGCCCGCGTACAGACCGGATTTGCGGCTGTAGTCGAGGCTCGCCTGCGCGGCCGGCCGATGCCAGGTCTGGGTCAGACCGCGGGTCACGTAGTCGCTAACCACGCCGGCGCGCAATCGCAGGCCGGTGCCATCGTCGTCGGGTTCGTCGTCGTCGCTGATCTGACCCTGTGCCGCGGGCGCGAACGGCGAGAGCGCCACGGCCAGGAGGACGATTCGCATGATCGCGTGAACGCTCGGCACCGGAAAATCGCAGCGATTCTCAGACGGTCGGCGCGCGCCATGGCGTCCGCGAACGACTATCCGAGGGTGGCCTGATCATTCGCTTGCAGCCCATCACGGATGTGGCGCGGCAGGTTGAACATGCGCCGATGGGTCCGGCCGTCGTAACTGCGCAATCGCAAGGTCAGCCCTCGTGCGGCGATCGCATCATCGATCACTTGCACGGGAATGGCGCCGGTATCGTCGGGTATGGCGCCGAACAGCATGAAGCCCCACTCGGTCCGGAACGAGCCGATGTAGGTGGAATAGGTCGTTGCGCGACCGAAGCTCGCTCCGGCCAGACGACACAGTTGTGCGTGAGTGCCATGCGGCTCCGCCGAACCGAGCGCACCGGCCTGTATGGCGAGAATGCCATTCGACGTGAGCGCCTTTCGCAAATGGGCAAAGAAATCGGCGCTGTAAAGGTTGGCCGCGGCGGTGCCTTCGACGTAGTCACACACATCGACCACGATGACATCAAAGCAGCCGGAATCATCACGAAGAAACCGCAGGGCGTCGACGATGCGCAGATCGGTTCTCGGATCATCGAATGCACCCTGGTGCCAAGAGCCGAGACGGGCACGCGACAGTTCGATGAGTTCCCGGTCCACGTCGATCATGGTGACGGTCTCGACGCACGGATGACGCAGAACCTCGCGCAGCGTCGCGCCTTCGCCACCGCCGACAATCAGCACCCGCCCGGGGTTCGGGTGCAATAGCATGGCCGGTTGCACCAGCGCTTCGTGGTAGATGAATTCGTCGGCCTGCGCCGATTGCGGGTCGCCATCGATGACCAGCATCAGGCCATGCTGCGACGTCTGAACCAGCAGGACATCCTGCACGGCGGTGCGGCCTTCGAATACGACATCATCGATCCGGAACCGGTGCTCGTCGCCACCGATCGTCTCCACGAAGAACCGGCCACTTTCCGAGACGACGATGGGCTCATGGGATGCGGGCCACTGCATGTTCTCCACGTCGTCCATCACGCGTGCCCGCCGCGATCGAAGCTGCGCTGGACGACGCGACCCGATGCGAATGACTTGGCGAGATAGTTGACCGCGGCGCTCAGCCCGAGATCGCTGCCGCAGGTGAATACGTCGATCGCGGCATACTTCTTGTCGGGCCACACGTGGATCGCGATGTGCGATTCGGCGATCACGATCACCCCGGAGATACCCCACGGCGAGAATTTGTGAAAGCAGGTCTGGACGATGGTCGCTTGCGCGAGCCGTGCAGCTTCGATCAGGGTTTCACGGACCCACGGAAGATCGTCGAGGCGTTCGGTTTCACAGTCGTACAGATCGAGAACAACCTGGCTCCCGAGCACTTGCGCCGCGACTTCGCGGTACGACTTCATGGCAACTGGCAATTGCGCAATCCGGGCGCTCATCGATTCATCTCCCACGTGTCGATACCGGTAACCTCGCTGCGTTGCACTCATCCAGCGAACTCGTTGTAGTCCAGCCTACGATAGGCCAGCTTTCTTTCGGCAAACTTACGCAACTGCCAGGTTGATCGGGGTCGCGCCGGTCAGCGCCCGCCCACGCGCGGCCCGAACGGCGATGCCGACGCTCGAGCCGGTGATGCGTATGAAATTGCCCAGGCCCGCGGCCGATGCCATCGGCGCCGGCGCCAGCCCCGAGACGTTGATCACCGTCAACGGCAGGAAGAACCGCCGCAGATCGGCCAACGGGTGTTCCTCGTGCAGCTCCCACACCCCGGGCACCAGCAGTCCGAGGCCGGTGATGATCGATTGCGACAGCTGGATCATCGGCGCGCCCACGACGCCTTGCATCACGCGGGCGCAGAGCAGCATCGGAACGGTGAACGCGAGGCCGCACATAAACGCCTGTTTGGGCCAGGCCTGCATGGCGCCCCACCCTTTCGCTGTGCTTCGTCCGATGATTCAGCGACAGCCGAATCGGCCCGGGTTTACGCGCCGCTACGCCGCACTGTCGCATCCTTGCGCTCGATGACTCCTGGTAGCAGCGCCAGTCCGAGCCCGGGGCCGGACGGCGCGGTGATGAAGCCGTCCTTGACCGGCGGCAGTTGCGTGACCAATTGCGGGTACCAGTCGTAGTAGAACGCCCGCACTATCTCCTGCACCAGGGTGTTGGGGCAGTTCATCGACAGGTGCACCGAGGCGGTGAGCATCACCGGGCCGGTGCAGTCGTGCGGTGCCACCGGCAGGTGCCAGGCTTCGGCCATGGTGGCGATCTTCTTCGATTCCGACAGGCCGCCGGTCCAGCCGACGTCGAGCATGCATACCGATACCGCCTGTTTCTGGAACAGGTCGCGGAAACCCCATCGCGTGCCGAGCGTCTCGCTCGCCGTCACCCAGACGTTGGTGCGATGCGCGTAGTCGGCGAGCGCGTCGAGATTGTTCATCTTGATCGGGTCTTCGTACCAGAACGGATCGAATTCCTCGAGCGCCTCGGCGATGCGGATCGCCGCCGGCAACTGCCACATTGAATGGAACTCGACATGGATGTCCATCTTGTCGCCTACCGCCTGGCGAATCTTCTCGAATGGCTTCAGGGCCTTTTTCAAATCGGCGTTGGAGATGTAACTGCCGTTGGTGGCTTCGGCCGCGGTGTCGAAGGGCCAGATCTTCATGCCGGTGATGCCCATGTCGAGCAGGCTCTCCGCCAGTGTGCCGGCATCGGTGAGGAAGCCCTGCAGGTCTTCGTAGGGCCGCTGCTTCCTGCTGGCCTTCGACGGCAGTCCGAAATTGTCGGTGCCCTGCGTCGGTTTGGCGCGGACGTACTGGTAGCCCGCACAGGTGTTGTAGACCCGCACCTTGTCGCGTGAGGCCCCGCCCAGCAACTGGTAGATTGGCTGGCCGGTCACCTGGCCGAACAGATCCCACAGGGCGATGTCGATGGCCGATGCCGCGCGCATCTCGACGCCGACGCTGTTGAAGCCGAGGTAGGTGTTGAGGAAGTGATGCGAGATCTTGTCGATCTCCAGCGGATTCTTCCCGAGCAGCCAGGGCGCGCAGGTTTCGTGGATGTGCGCCACGACCGGCGCCACCGCGTAGAAGGTTTCGCCCAGTCCGACCAACCCTTCGTCGGTGTGGATCTGAACCCATAGCAGGTTGGGAAACTCCTCAAGCTGAATGGTTTCGACGGCGGTGATCTTCATGTTCACTCCAGTGCGCTTTGTCGGGGTCAGGCGTTATCAGGGGCAGGCCTGACCCCATTGGAAATCAGGGCGAGCATCTCGTCCACTTCGAGCACCGACGTGATCGCGGCGGCGTCGATATCGAACACGGCTTCGATGCCGTCGACGGGAATCGCCGCGAGGCGCTGGTCGTCGCGGCGGGCGGCAAGGGCCACATCGAGCAACTGGCGGTGCTCGCGGGTCGCGGTCGCGCACATCGTTGCGACCAGGGCATGCGCTTCGTGCCGGCCGAGAGCCGGCGAAAACCGGGCGGCGAGCGCCGGCGAGAACAGCACGCCCAACTGCGCGTCGATGTTGGCGCGGTCGCGGGCGGTGTCCGCGTGCAGTTCGCCGAGCAGGGTCGCGAGCGCGGTGGTCGCATCGATCGCCCGGTCGAACAGCAGTGGCCACAGTGCCAATCCGGATTGCCACTCGCCCAATGCCCGTTCGTGCGCCTGCCGCATGCCGCCGAGCAGGCTGGCGACGATGCCCGGCACGGGCTGCGCGGCGGTGAGTACGCGCATGGCCGAGACCGGATTGTGCTTGTGCGGCATGGCGCTCGAACCACCGCCGGCGTCGATCGCCGCCAGCGTGACCGAGCCGACGTCGTTCTGCGCCATCAGGGCGATATCGCCGGCGATCTTGGCGGCGATCCCGACCAGCAGCGCCGTGTCGGTGGCGAGCGCCAGCCACTGATCGCGATGCGAATGCCAGCTCGCGCCGGGATCGGCAAGCCCGAGGTCGTGCGCGACGGCGGCGCGCAGGGCCGGCCCTTGCCGGCCGAAGGCGGACAGGCTGCCGGTCGGACCGCCGAGCGACACCGCGATCGAGACGCGGGCCGTGGCGCGAACGCGGTCGCGGCAGCGGGCCAGCGCCAGGGCGGCATGCGCAAATTTCCAACCGAAGGTGGTGATGCCTGCGGCCTGCAGCAGCGTGCGCGCCAGGATCGGGTCCGCCGCATGCCGACGCGCGAGCGTGGTCGCGGCGACGATCGCGTTGCCGACCGCCGTGTCGAGCTTCGCAACCGCGACCCGGGTGCACGAAGACAGCGCCGTGTCGATCACATCCTGGCTGGTCGCGCCGAAATGGACATGCCGCGCAGCGTCGGGAGAGTCCGATTGCACCGCGGCGCTGAGACGGTGCACCAGCGGGATCGCCAAGGTGCCTGCCGTCTGCGTTTCCCGCACCAGTGTTGCCGGGTCCAGGGCCAGCGTTTGCGCGTGCCGTTCGATGATCCCGGCAATGCCAGCCGGTATCAGCCCCAGACGTTCCTGGCCGCGCGCCAGCGCACATTCGAAGCGCAGCATCGCGGCGATCACGGCGTGGTCGGAGAATGCCGTTTCGGCATCCGGCGGCGCCATCGCGCGGGCGAACAGGTTGTCGGTGGCAGTCATCTACAGCGCGAAGAAAACCGTCTCGTGCTCGCCACCGAGGCGGATGTCCCAGGCGAACCGCCCGGCGTTCGCGGTCGGTAGCGCGACCAGCGTATGCACCCGCGCCGGGGGCACCGCGGCCGGCACGCGATCGGCGGCCAGATGCACCCGGGTGCAGGCTGCCTTCAGCAGACCGCGGGCCAGCACGACCACATTGACCTGCACGGCGTCGCGCGCGACATGAAAGCGGAAGCCGCCGCCGGCATCGGTGGCGATGCGCTGCAACCCGCCGAGCGCATCGCCGGACGTGGCCGGTTGCCACACTTCGACCAGCGCATCGGCGAGCGGTTTGCCATCCGCGTCGAGTACCCGTCCCTCGATCGTGATTTCGTCGCCGCGGGCGGCGCGTGCCGTGGCGGTGATGGCCCAGCGCAGCCCCGCCGCGAAGAACGGGCCGATGGTCTGTGACGGCGTCAGACCGGCCACGGCACGATCACCGCTCGGGCGGCGTGGCGTCGCGGCCGCGCAGCACGATGTCGAAGCGATAGCCCAGCGCCACGCCTTCGAGCGTACGGCCGAGTTCGAAAGCGGCGATCAGGCGTTCACGCGCGGCCGCCGGCACGCTGTGGTAGATCGGATCGAACGCGAGCAGCGGATCGCCCGGAAAATACATCTGCGTGACCAGCCGCTGCGCCTGCACGTTGCCGAACAGCGAGAAGTGAAGATGCGCCGGACGCCAGGCGTTGCGATGATTGCCCCAGGGATACGCGCCGGGCTTAATGGTGATGAAGCGGTAGTTGCCGTCGGCGTCGGTGAGTGTCTTGCCGAAGCCTGCGAAGTGCGGATCGAGCGGCGCATCGTGGTTGTCCACCGGATGCCGGTAGCGGCCGGCGGCGTTGCATTGCCACAGTTCGATGAGCGAGTCGGGTACCGGCTTGCCATCTTCATCGATGACACGACCCGAGACGACGATGCGCTCGCCCAGCGGCGCGCCGGTCGACTGGCGGGTGAGGTCGGCGTCATGTGGCGCGAGCATGGTCGCGGGTACCACCAGCGGCGCGAGGTCGTCGGGACCCGGCGCGATCGTCACCAGCGGTTGCGACGGACCGCGCGTGAGCGTGCTGCGGTAGTCGGGCCAGCGATAGTCGGGATGGGTGCCGGCGGTCATGCGCATCACGGCCGCTACTGTTTCGAATTCTTGTCGATCAGCGCGCGCGCGGCCTGCCACAGCAGCCAGCCGCGAACCGACCACGACAGGGCCCGGGCCGGCTTCAGCGTGACCACCAGCGCCAGCGCCGCAGCCGCCAGGCCGGGTCGGCTGCGGACAAATCGCCAGGCACCCAACACCCGATCGGCCAGGACCAGGGGCCGCGCGCATTCTCGGCTCAACCGGCCGATGTGGTCACGCTGTGCTGCGGCGCGCTCGACCAGCCGGGCGCGGTGCTCGTGGATGGCGGCGAGTTCCGGGCTCATCGGCGCGGCTCGAGGCGTTTGCGATCTTTCGCGAGCTCGCCGAGGGTGGCGGCGAACAACCGTGGCCGCGAGCGGGCCCGTGCTCGCAACGACATCGCGAGGCCGATGCCGAGTGCCAGAAACACGAGACCGAGCGCGCCGATGGCGAAGACACCGAAGCGGTCCCACAGCAGGGCGACGACGAAGACGGCCGCCAGCACGATCGCGAAGCCGAGGCAGAACACGGTGGCTACGGCGAACCACAGGAACTCGCGCAGGCGCAGGCGTTCTTCCTCGACCTCTGAGGCAAAGATCTCGAGGCGGGTCTGGAGCAGCGCGACGACGGTGAGGGCAAGATCACGGATGGCTGCGAGCAAACCACCGACCGATGGCGGCGCGGCATTGTCTTCGGGTGCCGGCGCCGCCATCAGGTCGGGGAGCGCTGAACAAACGTCATTTGCGGCTCAGAAGAACGCCGACGATCACGCCCACGGCAGCGGCAACTGCCGCGGATTCCCACGGGTGTTTGCGGACGAACCGATCGGTGGCACCGACGGCGGCGCGCGCCTGGTCGGCGATTGCCGCTTCGGCGCGTTCGAGTTGTTCGCGGGCGCCGCGCAGGGTGTCGTGGATGCGCTCGCGCGCGGCCTCGGCGTGCACGCCGGGCTCCGCGGTGGTGGCGTGCAACAGCGATTCGGCACTGGCGACCACGTTGTGGAAATTCGCGACGAGCTGGTCGATGCTGGCATCGAGTTCGCGGCTCATGACAAGCGCTTCCGGCTACTCGCAGCCGCGGTAGATGGTATGGCTCGGCGCTGCAAGGACGCGCCGGACCATGGGCTCGAAGAATCCGAGCGGCGCACAGTCGGCCGCGGGGTCGAACGCGGGATTGTCGTAGAGCGCGCAGAAACGGGCGGTGCGCTCGAAATGCGGATGGCCCCGAAAGGCGTCGCGCATGTGGCGATCGAGGCCGATGTGCTCGAAGAAGAAATAGCCCTGGAAGATGGCGTGCTTCTCGACCATCCAGTGATTGGCGTCGGACACGAACGGCCTGAGCACCGCCGCACCGACGTCGGCGTGATTCCAGGGGCCGAGCGTATCGCCGATGTCGTGCAGCAGCGCGCACACGACGTATTCTTCGTCTTCACCGCCGCGATGGGCCAGGGTGGCCGTGAGCAGCGAGTGCGTCAGGCGATCGACGATGAAGCCGCCGGCGTCGCCCGCGAGCAACCGCAGATGCGCCAGCACCCGGTCGGCGGCGCCCGCGGCATAGGGGCGGTGATGCTCGACGATGATGTCCCAGTCGGCCTTGGTGCTGGTCTGCATCGACGTGAAACCCGCGCGCTGCTCGTTCATGTTGCCCATGGCTGATCCTTTCCGATTCGAAAGTCCTGTTCCGGTTCCAACGCCTCGATCGAGTATATCCGCTTGACGCTCGCATCGGCCACGGGCAAGTTCCGCCGTTCCATCGTCGCCGGGAGTCCGTCGTGTCGGTAGCCGAACAATTGAAGAAGCGCATGGCGCTGCCGGTCATCGGCGCGCCGCTGTTCATCGTCTCGAATCCCGACCTGGTCATCGCCCAGTGCACGAGCGGCGTGATCGGCTCGTTTCCGGCGCTCAATGCGCGGCCGGCGGAGAAGCTCGACGAATGGATCACGACCATCGAGATGGCGCTTGCAGCCCATGCCATGGCCAACCCGGGTGCGCCGGTGGCGCCGTTCGCCGTCAATCAGATCATCCACCAGTCGAACGACCGGCTCGATCACGACCTCGACGTCTGCGTGCGGCACCAGGTGCCGGTGATCATCACCAGCCTGCGGGCGCCCGACGATGTCGTCCGGCGCGTCCACGACTACGGCGGCATCGTGTTTCACGACGTGATCAGCGTGCGCCATGCGCGGAAGGCGCTCGAGGCGGGTGTCGACGGGCTGGTGCTGGTGTGCGCGGGCGCCGGCGGGCATGCCGGCGCGCTGAGCCCGTTCGCGCTGGTGCGCGAGGTGCGCCGCTTCTTCGACGGCCCGATCGCGTTGTCGGGGGCGATCACCGACGGCGGTTCGGTGCTCGCCGCCGAAGCGATGGGCGCCGACTTCGCGTATGTCGGCACGCGCTTCATCGCCACCGCCGAGGCCAACGCCAGCGAGCGCTACAAGCAGACCATCGTCGACTCGGCCGCGGCCGACATCGTCTACACGCCGTTCTTCACCGGCGTGGCGGGCAACTATCTCAAGCCGAGCGTGACGGCGAACGGGCTCGATCCGGACCATCTGCCGACGGTGGAAAAGACCAAGATGAATTTCGGCGGCGGCGGTGCCGCCAAGGCCTGGAAAGACATCTGGGGGGCAGGGCAGGGCGTGGGCAACATCGATGCCGTGATGCCTGCCGCTGCCGTCATCGCCAGGATGGTGACGGAGTACCGGGTGGCCAGGGCGAGGCTGGCGGCGATGGCATGAACGACCGCTGCCAGGCCGCCCGGTTGCCACGTCTTCTTGCGATAATCTGTCGAGGCGGGGATTTCCGCAGCATCAGGAGCAAGCCATGCAAGTAATCGACACGACGCAGCGCGAGTGGGTATCGGCCGGCTACGAGGGCGCGGAGCGCGCCCTGTTGCGGGTGAGCCCCGACAAGGGCCGGACCTCGCTGGTGCGCATCAAGGCCGGGGTGCGGGCCAAGCGCCATCTGCACCACGCGGGGGAAGACGTGCTGGTGCTGTCGGGCCGGATCATCATCGGCGGGCATCCGCTCGGGCCGGGCGACTACCTCTTCACCGAGGCGGGCGAGGAGCACGACGTGGTCGCCGTGGAAGATTCGGTGTTCTACGTCGCCTCCGAGAAGCCCGTCACCGTTACTGAAACGTGAATCGCCTGGCCGGCCAATGACACCCCCCAGGCTTCCTGTGGTCGCCACCCCCCTTGGGGGGCAGCACCCTTGGGGGCGGCCCGGCGGGTACTAGCCCGGCCGGCTGACCATCTCTATTCTGTCGTCGTGCCACTGCGCGGCGGACGATCGAACCGGCGCACCGACCAGCCTGGCCGCCAGTGCATCGAACGTTGGCGGGGCACCGGTGGTGACGAAGGCATGACTGGCAGGCTGCGCGGAAGCCGCCAGCAGATTTTTCGCGGCCAGCAGGTTCGCCAGATGCCTGGCGATGGCGGGGGCCGGATCGATCACCTCGACACCCGGTCCGGCACGGCGCGCGATGGCATCGATCAGGAAGGCGTAGTGGGTGCAGGCCAGCACCACGGTATCGGCGCCAGCCGCCAGCATCGGATCGAGAAAACGTGCCAGTAGCGCGTCGACCTCGGGGCCTTCGAGCACGCCGGATTCCACCTGTTCCGCCAGGCCGTCGCAGACCTGATTGACCAGACGCACATGGGCGGCGAAGCGTCCGGCGGTCGCCTGGAACAGCCGGCCCTGAAAGGTGGCCGGGGTGGCCATTACGCCCACCACGCGACTGCGGGTGCGGGCCGTGGCCGGCTTGACGGCGGGTTCCATGCCGATCACCACAAGGGTCGGAAAGGTCTCGCGCAGGTACTTGAGCGCGGCGGCCGAGGCGGTGTTGCAGGCGACCACCACCGCCTTGCAGTCATGCTCGACAAAGAACCGGGTGATGCCTTCCGACAGCCGGCGCAGCTCATCCACCGGGCGTGGACCGTACGGCACGTGCGCCTGGTCGGCAAAATAGAGCGTCGACTCCGTGGGCAGTCTGCGAACGATCTCCCGCCAGACCGACAGGCCCCCAACCCCGGAGTCGAACACTCCGACCGGACGAAACCCAGGGTCAGACCGCACCGCTGACGATGGCTTTGAGGCGGTGGCTGCCCAGGATCACTTTTTCGACGATGGCGTCGAACTTGTCTTCGATGCCGAGGGTGCGTACGGCGATCTGTACCTCCGGGGTCATCGGGCCTGCGCAGCCGGGCTGGTAGTCGCCGGGCAGTTCGATGGTCACGCGTTGGTCGGTGAACAGCGTGTCATGCAGGTGGTCGGCGATGAACACGACCAGGGTCGATGTGAGCTCGTCGGGCTCAAGAATGGCGTGGTGGCGCTGGGCGCAGTGAACCAGTTCCTTGGGGGCGCCCCAGCGATGCAGCATGGCGGCGCCGATCCGGGTATGCGCCTGGACAAAGGCGGTGTTGAGCGGCGTTCCGCGGCCATAATCGGTGCGGATGAACCGCGACATCAACGTGGGCTCCGCGCCGCACAGCACCAGCGTGCCGACGTCGTGCAGCATGCCACCGGCGTAGACCAGCATCGGGTCCACGTCATCGTCGTCGAGGGCGGAGGCGATCTCGCGGCCGAAGAAGCCGGTGACCAGGTATTCGAGCCAGAGTCCCTCGAGCAGGTCTTGGTCGATGGCCGGGGCATCCTTGCGGAACCACTTGCCGATCAATTGCGCCTCGCTGACTTCGAACGCCAGGTTGACACCCAGGCGCTGCACCGCCGACCGCACGTCGAACAGCGGCTTGCCCCCGCGCATGTACAGGGCCGAGTTGGCAACGCCCAGCACCCGCGCGGCCAGGATCGAATCGCTCTGGATGATTTCGGCGAGATCCTGCGGGATCGAGTCGGCCTCGCGGTCGAGCGACAGCAACCGGAAGGCGTGGGGCGACGGCGGCGGCAGGATGTTGTCGCGGCCGGCCATCGACGCCCAGTTGGCGAACAGCGTCGATAGCCGATCCAGTTCATACGCCAAGAGTGGCGGGACCTCGGTGTCGGACGCCGGGTTCGATTCGTTATCCATGAAGGCGAGGCATCGTGGGGCGGCAGGCGTGGCGACGGATTCAGACCGCCCGGGCGAGCGTGCTCGCCAGTCCGGTATAGGTTGCCGGGGTCAGCGCCAGCAGACGGGTTTTTTCCGCATCGGGGATCGCGAGGCCGACGATGAAGGATCGGAGCGCATCGCGGTTCATGCCGCGCTCGCCCCGGGTGAGCGCTTTCAGTTGCTCGTAGGCGTCGGTGATGCCGTGCCGGCGCATGACGGTCTGGATGGGTTCGGCCAGGACTTCCCAGGTCGCGTCGAGGTCGGCGGCGATTCGCGCGTGGTTCGGCTCGAGCTTGCCCAGGCCACGCAGGCAGGACTCCCATGCCAGGAGCGTGTGGCCGAGCGCGGTGCCGAGATTGCGCAGCACGGTGGAATCGGTGAGGTCGCGTTGCCACCGCGAAACCGGCAGCTTGGTGGCCAGATGATGCAGCAACGCATTGGCGATGCCGATGTTGCCTTCGGAGTTCTCGAAGTCGATCGGGTTGACCTTGTGCGGCATGGTCGAGGAGCCGACTTCGCCCGGCCGAAGCTGCTGGCGGAAGTAGTCGATGGACACGTATCCCCAGACATCGCGGTTGAGATCGAGCAGCGTGGTGTTGATGCGGGCATAGACGTCGCAGAGTTCGGCGATGCCGTCGTGCGGTTCGATCTGGGTCGTGTGCGTATTGAACTCGAGGCCGAGCCCCTCGACGAAGCGGCGGGCCAGTCCGGGCCAGTCGACGTCGGGGTAGGCTGCGAGGTGGGCGTTGTAGTTGCCGACCGCCCCGTTGATCTTGCCCGGCATCGGCACGTTCACGAGACGTTCGCGATGCCGCACGAGGCGCGCGACCACATTGGCCAGTTCCTTGCCCAGGGTGGTTGGCGTCGCGGCCTGGCCGTGAGTACGGGCGAGCATCGCCGCATCGGCCAGCGCATGCGCCATCGTCCTGAGCTTCGCGATGACCGCGTCGAGCGCCGGCAGCAGCACGGCCGCGCGCGACTGCGACAGCATCAGGCCGTGGCACAGGTTGTTGATGTCTTCGGAGGTGCAGGCGAAATGGATGAACTGCGCGTTGCGGGCAACCTCCGGGTTGGCCGCGAGTCGTTCGCGCAGCCAGTATTCGACCGCTTTGACATCATGGTTGGTGCGGACCTCGATCGCCTTCACGGCTTCGGCGTCGGCAACCGAGAAGCCGGCGGCCACGGCGTCGAGTTCGTCGGTCGTGGCGCGATGGAACGGTGCCAGTTCCGCGATTCCGGGTTCGCGTGAGAGCGCCTGGAGCCAGGCAATCTCGATCTGGACCCGGTAGCGAATCAGGGCGTACTCGCTGAAATAGGGGGCCAGCGGCACGACCTTGGCGCGATAGCGACCGTCGAGTGGCGAAAGTGCGGTAAGAGCGGACAGTTCCATGGGCGGTAGGGCGACGCGCGAAGCGCTGATTCTAGCCGATGGGTCGGGTTACGATCCGCCGATGTCACGTCGTGCTGATGTGATTGGCGACGCCCGGGCCTGCCGTTGGTGCGAGGCGCACCTTCCACACGAGCCGCGGCCGGTGGTCCGGGCCTCGGCCGGGGCACGGTTGCTGGTGATCGGCCAGGCGCAGGCGTTCCACCTCGGCGCCGACAATGGCCCGGCCATGGCCGCGACGGTGCTGGCGTTTCGCAACCATCTGTTTCACCGGTTGCCGCTGCCCCACCCCAGTTGGTGCAACACCGGATGGCTCACACGCAATCCGTGGTTCAGGCTGGAGCTGCTGCCGGCGCTGCGTGAACGCGCGCGGGCACTGTTGCAACGGCCCAGTCGATGATGGCACCGCCCAGGCAGACCTCGCCCCGGTACATGACCACCGATTGACCCGGGGTCACGGCCCACTGCGGGCGGGGAAACCGCACCTGCAGCCCGGCCGGATCGAGCATGAGCGAGCAGGCGTCGTCGCGTTGCCGATAGCGCGTCCTGGCCGTGAGATTGGCCGCTGCGCCGGGCGCCACACCC
Organism: Betaproteobacteria bacterium; assembly: GCA_025350245.1. Lineage (GTDB taxonomy): Bacteria > Pseudomonadota > Gammaproteobacteria > Burkholderiales. Next base: position 76,965 of record JANXYG010000069.1, on the reverse strand, counting down.
GCGATCCAGCTCGGATCGGTTGCAACCAGCGCCTCGGCCAGCAGCGCAGGGTGATCGTGCCCCTGCACAACGATCAGCAGGTTTGCTCCCATGTCCTTGCCCGCAACGTACCAGGGCGCGCCGGGCCCGCCAATGCCGAGGCCTTGCCGCTGACCGATGGTGTAGTACGCAAGGCCCAGGTGGCGCGCCACCTGGCGACCGTCCGGCGTGACCATGTCGCCTGGCGTGGTGGGCAGGTAGCGGCGCAGAAACTCGCGGAACGGACGCTCGCCGATGAAGCAGATGCCAGTGCTGTCTTTCTTGTCGTGGTTGGGCAGGCCGATGCGCCGGGCGAGCTCCCGCAAATCGCGCTTGCGCATGGCCGCCAGGGGAAACAGCGTGCGAGCCAGTTGCTGCTGGGAGAGGCGGTGCAGGAAATAACTCTGATCCTTGCTGTCGTCGGCGGCGCGGAGCAACTCGAAGCCGGCATCGGTCTCGCGCACGCCCGCGTAGTGTCCGGTCGCGATGCGCTCGGCGCCGAGCGCAATGGCGTGATCCAGGAAAGCTCGGAACTTGATCTCGCTGTTGCACAGGATGTCCGGATTCGGGGTGCGCCCCGCCTGGTATTCGGCGAGAAATTGCGCGAATACCCGATCCTTGTACTCGACCGAAAAATTTACCGCCTCGATATCGATGCCGATCACGTCGGCCACCGACACCGCGTCGATCAGGTCCTGCCGCGTCGTGCAGTGCTTGTCGTCGTCATCGTCCTCCCAGTTCTTCATGAACAGGCCGATCACGTCGTAGCCCTGCTCCTTGAGCAGCCATGCGGCAACCGCGGAGTCGACGCCGCCGGACAACCCCACCACGATGCGCGGCTTCGCGGTCATGGATAGTGCGTGAGCAGGCCCAGCGGATAGCGCCGTCCCGCCAGGTGGTCGTCGACGCAGCGCAGGACCAGCGGGCTACGATGGCGATCGGCACTGTCGCGGATCTGCGCCGGCGTCATCCACAACGCACGCAGGATGCCGGTGTCGAGCGCGTGATCGGGTTCGTGCCCGACGATCGGGCCGGTGAAGGCGAACCGCAGGTAGACGATATCGCGACCCGGAGGCGCCCAGCGATACACCCCGACGAGCGCATCCGGTTCGAACCGATAGGCGCTTTCTTCCAGCGTTTCGCGCACGGCCCCCTGTACGATCGACTCATCCGGTTCGAGGTGCCCGGCGGGCTGATTGAGCAATATGCCATCGTCGGTCTGCTCTTCGACCAGCAGGAAACGGCCGTCACGCTCGAGCACGGCGGCAACGGTGACGTGTGGTTTCCAGACGGTGGTCATGGGGGCGAAACGTCGGGGTCTGGCGTGGCGCCGAAGACGTCGTGCCTCCGGATGGCGCGAGAATAAGGGCGCGGCGCAGGCTCGTCAAAAAGGCATTTCGCCGGACTCGGCACCCGGCGTTTGCCGTTCAGCCCGGATGCCCCGTCGGGGTCCCGGCTTCGCGCCATTCGCCGGGCGCGAGCGTCCCGAGTTGCCAGTCGCCGATCCGCCAGCGCACCAGCCGCAGCGCCGGCAGGCCGACGGCGGCGGTCATGCGCCGCACCTGCCGGTTCTTGCCTTCGGTGAGGGCGATCTCGATCCAACTGGTGGGGATGAGCTTGCGCACGCGGATCGGTGGATCGCGCGGCCACAGCAACGCGGGCGGTTCGATCTCGCGCGCTTGCGCGGGCTGCGTGGTGAAGTCGCTGAAGGTGATGCCTCGGGACAGCCGATCGAGCGCCACCGGATCCACCAACCCTTCGACTTGAACCCAGTAGGTCTTGGGCAGCTTGTAGCGCGGGTGCGACAAACGTGCCTGCAAGGCGCCGTCGTCGGTCAGCACCACCAGCCCCTCGCTGTCGGTGTCCAGGCGTCCGGCCGGGTACACGTCGGCGACCGGCACAAATTCCTTCAGCGTGCGTTGCCCCGGCTCGCCCGTGAACTGGCAAAGCACGCCATACGGCTTGTTCAGCAGGAGAGTGGACAACCTTAGCGGTGCTCGTGGGCGACGACGTAATCGTAGGCGGGCAGGGTGAGGAAGTCGGCAAAGTCCTCGGCGAGCGTCAGTTCCTCGAACATCTTCGCGCCTTCGGGATACTTGCCGCCGGCGAACTGCCGGTCGCCGAGCATGTCTTTCACCTTTGCCAGCTCCTGCGGCACGAGGCTGCTGAACAACTCTCGCGTGACCTTGCGGCCGTCGGCGAGCACGCCCTCGGGGCTGCGGATCCAGTGCCAGATCTGCGCACGGGAAATCTCTGCCGTGGCGGCATCTTCCATCAGGTTGAAGATGGGAACGCAGCCGGTGCCTGCGAGCCAGGCACCCAGATACTGGATGCCGATGTTGATATTGGTGCGCAGACCCTCCTCCGAGACCGGGCCCTGCGGACGAAAATCGAGCAGGTCGGTCGCCGTGGAGTGCACGTCGTCGCGCTGCTTGTGGATCTGGTTGGGCGTGGTCATGACCTTATCGAAGGCGTCGCGCGCGATCGCGACCAACCCGGGGTGCGCGACCCACGTGCCGTCGTGGCCGTCGGTGACTTCGCGTTCCTTGTCGGCGCGAACCTTCGCCATCGCGGCGTCGTTGGCGGCCGGGTCGTTCTTGATCGGGATCTGCGCCGCCATGCCGCCCATCGCGAAGGCACCACGACGATGGCACGTCTTGATGAGCAGCAGCGAGTAGGCGCGCATGAACGGGCTGGTCATGGTGACCAGATGCCGGTCGGCCAGGATGAAGCCGGGCCGGTGGCGGAACTTCTTGATGCACGAAAAGATGTAGTCCCAGCGCCCGCAGTTCAGGCCGGCCGAATGCTCGCGCAACTCGTAGAGGATCTCGTCCATCTCGAAGGTCGCCATGATGGTCTCGACCAGCACGGTGGCCTTGATCGTGCCCTGCGGGATGCCGATCGTGTGCTGGGCATGCACGAACACGTCGTTCCACAGGCGCGCCTCGAGATGGCTCTCTATCTTGGGCAGGTAGAAGTAGATGCCGCCGCCCTGAGCCAGGCGTGCCTTGGCGCAGTGGAAGAAATGCAGTCCGAAGTCGAACAGGGAGCCCGATATCGGCTGACCGTCGACTTCCAGGTGCTTTTCGTCGAGATGCCAGCCACGCGGACGCACCATCGGCACGGCGGTCTTCTGGTTGAGGCGGTATGACTTGCCTTCGGGGCTGGTGAACGCGATGGTGCCGTTGATGGCATCGCGCAGGTTGATCTGGCCGTCGAGCTGGTTGTTCCAGGTGGGCGTGCTCGAATCCTCGAAGTCGGCCATGAACACGTTGGCGCCGGCATTGAGCGCGTTGATCACCATCTTGCGGTCGGTCGGGCCGGTGATTTCGACGCGTCGGTCTTGCAGATCAGCGGGAACCGGCGCGACTTTCCAGTCGGCGCTGCGGATATGGGCCGTTTCCTCGAGGAAATCCGGCAAAGTGCCGCCATCGAGTTCGGTTTGGCGTGCTGCACGCCGCGCCAGCCGTTCCAGGCGGCGCGCATTGAACTGACGCTGCAGGCCGACGACGAAGGCAAGCGCGTCGGTCGTGAGGATGGCGGCGTGTTCGGACGAAACCGGCGCGAGAATGCGCACGCCGTCCGGAATGGCGGCTTGGGTCATGACTGTGTCTCCGTGAGGGTAACGAGGCTGCCGGCCTGTGGACGCTGCGACCGGTGGTTCATCCCGCATGATGGTATCAATTTTCGCCCATCGGCATCGAACAAGAAAAAGCCGCCGTGGCGCGAGGCGCCGCGGCGGCGGTTCCAGGGTCGGCTGTACCAAAGGTTTCCGAGGACGCTGCGCCCCCAAGAGGGGGGTCGGCGCGCAGCGATGCCGAACGAAGGGATCCCGAACGAAGGGATCCCTGAAGCGGAGGGGCCCCGTCCGCAGGGTTTCCCGAGGAACGGGGCGCCCCCTCGAGGGGGAAGGCGAAGCGCAGCGCAGCCTGGGGGTGGCCCTCCTGTCAGGCGAACTGCGCTTCTTCGGTAGACCCGGTCAGGGCAGTCGTCGATGAACGCCCCGACTGGATGACCTGGGTGACTTCATCGAAGTAGCCGGTACCGACCTCGCGCTGATGCTTGACGGCGGTGAAGCCACGCTCCGCCGCGGCGAACTCCTTTTGCTGCAACTCGACGAACGCGCTCATGTGGTTGCGCGCGTAGCCGTAGGCGAGGTCGAACATGCCGTAGTTGAGCGCATGGAAGCCCGCCAGGGTGATGAACTGGAACTTGTATCCCATCGCGCCCAGTTCGCGCTGGAATTTGGCGATGGTGGCGTCGTCGAGATTTTTCTTCCAGTTGAACGAAGGCGAGCAGTTGTACGACAGCATCTTGCCGGGGAACTCGGCATGGATGGCCTCGGCGAACTTCTTCGCGAATGCCAGATCCGGGGTGCCGGTCTCGCACCAGATGAGATCGGCATACGGCGCATAGGCGAGACCGCGGGAAATCGCCTGGGCGATGCCGTTGTTGGCGCGGTAGAAGCCTTCTGCGGTGCGTTCGCCGGTGAGGAACGGTTTGTCGTTTTCGTCGATATCGCTGGTGACGAGGTTCGCGGCCTCGGCATCGGTGCGGGCGAACACGAGCGTGGGAACGCCCATGGTGTCGGCAGCCAAGCGGGCCGCAACGAGCTTCTGGACCGCTTCCTGGGTCGGCACAAGCACCTTGCCACCCATGTGGCCGCACTTCTTGGCGGCGGCGAGCTGATCCTCGAAATGCACGCCGGCAGCACCGGCCTCGATCATGGCCTTCATCAGTTCGAAGGCATTGAGGACGCCGCCGAACCCGGCCTCCGCGTCGGCAACGATCGGCGCGAACCAGTCGGTGCCGTCCTTGCCCTCGGCGTGATGGATCTGGTCGGCGCGGATGAAGGTGTTGTTGATGCGGCGGACCACAGACGGCACGCTGTTGACGGGATAGAGTGACTGGTCGGGGTACATCTCGCCGCCGCTGTTGGCGTCGGCGGCCACCTGCCAGCCCGACAGGTAGATGGCCTTGAGACCGGCCTTCACCTGCTGCATGGCCTGGTTGCCGGTCATCGCGCCCAGTGCATTGACGAACGGTTGGTCCTGCAGCAGTTTCCAGAGTTTCTCGGCGCCGCGGCGCGCCAGCGTGTGCTCGATCTGCAGCGTGCCGCGCACGCGGTCGACGTCTTCGGCGGCATACGGACGGGATACGCCTTTCCAGCGTGGGTTCTCCGCCCAGTCTTTCTTGATGCGGGCAATATCTTGTTCGCGGCTCATCGGCTGTTCCTTCAGGGTGGATTCAATGCGCTGGGTGCTGCGGCCGTGCGCCATGGGTTTCGGTTTCCCGGGACGTCTGGCGCGGCTGCCGGCATTACCGGCGGGGCCTGTATGCAAGAAGCGTGACCGCAGGTTTTCCATGGCATCACCGGAGGTCTGATCCGGGTGATGGACGGCGCAGCCGGGATGGGTGCGGCACCGCATAACGCCCGCGCGACGGTTGTCGCAGGCAAGTTTCTGACGGACGTAGCGTAACGGCGCCGGGTTCTGCATCGCAACAATTTCATTGTTGCGAAATAAAAACATCATTAAAACAAGCGTATCAGGTTTGGCTTTCCGTCTTGAACCGGATTATGAAAACGAATTTCAACGAGTTGTTGCAAGGCATAAAAGGGATGGATCACGGATCGATGGCCTTGTCCGCCACCAGGATGCCGTCCGCATCGGCGTACAGGTAGTCACCGGGCATGAAGCGCACGCCGCCGAAGGTGACCGCCACATCCCGTTCGCCGATGCCGCGCCTGACGCTGCGCAGTGGATGCGTCGCCAATGCACTGACGAACACCGGCAGGTTGCCGATTTCCTCGCTGTCCCGGATGCAGCCCCAGACGATCACGCCGGCCCAATCGTTGGCGATCGCCAGCTTCGCCAACTGATCGCCCACCAGTGCGCAGCGCAGCGAGCCGCCGCCATCCACGACCAGCACCGCGCCGCTGCCAGGCTGTTCGAGCGTGGCGCGAATCAGTGCGTTGTCCTCGAACACCTTCAGGGTCGAGACCGGGCCGTGGCAGGACGTGCGGCCGCCGAAGCAACGCAGCAAGGGGGCAAGTATCCTGACGTCGGCTGCGTGCACATCGCAAATGTCGCTGGTTCTGGGTTCGGTCATGATGGCTCGCTGGTGTGGGTGGATCGTCGCTCCGGAGGGCGGCGATGCCGGACCGGGTTAGGTTTCGCAAAGCGCGGTGCGGTGGACTACACTTCGATTCGCTGCGGACGCTGACGACTCGGCAACCGCCACGCCTGACGGCAGTGTCCGAGTCCAGGGGCATACCGCCCCATCGTTTCCCGCCAACTCCCTACAGGTGATCGATGTACAAGCATATCAAGGTGCCGGGCAGTGGACAGAAGATCAAGGTCAACGCGGACTTCACGCTCGCGGTGCCGGATGATCCGATCATTCCCTTCATCGAGGGCGACGGCATCGGCGTCGACATCACGCCGGTGATGATCGCGGTGGTCGACGCAGCCGTCGAGAAGGCCTACGCCGGCCGTCGCCGCATCTCCTGGATGGAGATCTACGCGGGTGAGAAGTCGACCAAGGTCTACGGCGAGAATGTCTGGCTGCCGGACGAGACGCTGGCGGCCGCCCGGGAGTACGTGGTGTCGATCAAGGGCCCGCTCACGACGCCCGTCGGTGGCGGCATCCGGTCGATCAACGTCGCCCTGCGCCAGGAACTCGATCTGTATGTATGCCTGCGCCCCATCCGCTACTTCGCCGGCGTGCCCAGCCCGCTCAAGAATCCCGAGAAGACCGACATGGTCATCTTCCGCGAGAATTCGGAAGACATCTACGCCGGCATCGAGTGGCAGGCCGGAACCGAAGCCTGCAAGAAGGTCATCGCTTTCCTGATCGGCGAGATGGGTGTCAAAAAGATCCGTTTTCCCGACACCTCGGGCATCGGCATCAAGCCGGTGTCGCGCGAGGGCACCGAGCGGCTGGTGCGCAAGGCGATGCAGTACGCCGTGGCCAACGGGCGCAAGTCGGTCACGCTGGTGCACAAGGGCAACATCATGAAGTTCACCGAAGGCGGATTCCGCGACTGGGGATACGCCCTGGCGCAACGCGAATTCGGCGCCGAACTCATCGATGGCGGCCCCTGGATGAAGCTGCCCGGCGGCATCGTCGTCAAGGATGTGATCGCGGACGCGTTCCTGCAGCAGATCCTGTTGCGGCCCGAGGATTACGACGTGATCGCGACCCTCAATCTCAATGGCGACTACATCTCGGACGCCCTGGCGGCGCAGGTGGGGGGCATCGGCATCGCTCCGGGCGCGAATCTCAGCGATTCCGTCGCCATGTTCGAGGCAACCCACGGCACCGCGCCGAAATACGCTGGCAAGGACTACGTGAACCCGGGTTCGCTGATCCTGTCGGCGGAGATGATGCTGCGGCACATGGGCTGGCTCGAAGCGGCCGACCTGATCATCGGCAGCACCGATGCGGCGATCACAGCCAGGACCGTGACCTACGACTTTGCCAGGCTGATGACGGGGGCGACGCAGGTGTCTTGCTCCGGTTTCGGCAAGGCCATGATCGCGCTGATGTGACGGTGCCGGTCCGCGCGCGATCCCTCGACGGTGGTGCCGGCGTGAGCCGGGCGGAGCGCGCACCACCTCGGATCGCCACTTGTAAATTTCCGCTTATCGCGCAAAATAGGGTCGTCCCTGCAGGCAACACCGGAACCAATCGGTCATGGCAATAGGTCCACGCGAGGGCGGTCTGCTTGAGCTCGAAAAGCAGAAAGTCAAGCCGCCTCCGCTCTACAAGGTTCTTCTGCTCAACGATGACTACACGCCGATGGATTTCGTGGTTGGCGTTTTGCAAAACTTCTTCAGCTTGACCCGTGAGCAGGCCACTCAGGTGATGCTCAAGGTGCACCGCGAAGGAATGGGCGTGTGCGGCGTGTATCCGAAGGACGTCGCGACGACCAAGGTTGAACAGGTTATTTCCTATGCCCGGCAACACCAGCATCCGCTGCAATGCGTGATGGAGGAGAACTGAATGATCGCTCAGGAACTTGAGGTCAGTCTGCATATGGCCTTCATGGAAGCCCGGCAGAAGCGTCACGAATTCATCACCGTCGAGCATCTTTTGCTGGCGATGCTCGACAACCCTTCCGCCTCCGAAGTGCTGCGCGCCTGTGCCGCCAACATCGACGAGCTGCGCAAGCAACTCACCGATTTCATCAACGAGCACACGCCGGTGGTATCGGTCGACGAAGTCGACACCCAACCTACGCTCGGCTTCCAGCGCGTGATCCAGCGGGCCATCCTGCACGTCCAGTCGTCCGGCAAGAAAGAAGTCACCGGCGCCAACGTGCTGGTGGCCATCTTCGGCGAGAAAGATTCGCACGCCGTCTATTTCCTGCACCAGAAGGGCGTGACCCGGCTCGATGTCGTCAACTTCATCTCGCATGGCATCAGCAAGGTGCCGCAGACCAGCGCGCCTGCCGCCAAGCCCGAAGCCGAGTCCGAGTCCGACCAGGAGCAGTCGTCCGGTGGGGCGCTCGAGACCTACACCCTCAATCTCAATGCGCTCGCCATCAGCGGCAAGATCGATCCGCTGATCGGGCGCGAACGCGAGGTCGAGCGCGTCATCCAGACCCTGTGCCGCCGCCGCAAGAACAATCCGCTGCTCGTGGGCGAAGCCGGCGTCGGCAAGACCGCCATCGCCGAGGGGCTCGCGCGCCGCATCATCGAGGGTCAGATCCCCGAGATCCTCAATCATTCGGTGGTCTATGCGCTCGACATGGGCGCGCTGCTCGCCGGCACCAAGTACCGTGGCGATTTCGAGCAGCGGCTCAAAGCGGTGCTCAAGCAGCTGATCGAGAATCCCAACGCGATCCTGTTCATCGACGAGATCCACACCCTGATCGGCGCTGGCGCCGCTTCCGGCGGCACGCTGGATGCCTCCAACCTGCTCAAGCCTGCGCTGTCGTCGGGGCAGATGAAATGCATCGGCGCCACCACCTACCAGGAGTACCGCGGCATCTTCGAAAAAGACCATGCCTTGTCGCGTCGTTTCCAGAAGATCGACGTGGTCGAGCCCTCGGTCGATGAGACCGTCGCGATCCTGCGCGGACTCAAGACCCGCTTCGAGGCGCATCACGGTGTGCGCTACACCGAGGCCGCCCTGACCACCGCCGCGGAGCTGTCGGCGCGTTACATCAACGACCGTCACCTGCCCGACAAGGCGATCGACGTCATCGATGAAGCCGGCGCCGCCCAGCGGATTCTGCCGAAGTCGAAACAGCGCAAGGTCATCGGCAAGCACGACATCGAGGAGACGGTCGCCAAGATCGCCCGCATCCCGCCGCAGAACGTGTCATCCAACGATCGCACGGCGCTGCGCAACCTCGATCGCGATCTCAGGGCTGTCGTGTTCGGGCAAGATCGCGCCATCGAAGCGCTCTCGGCGGCGATCAAGATGTCGCGCAGCGGGTTGGGCAATCCGCAGAAGCCCATCGGGTCGTTTCTGTTCTCGGGCCCCACCGGTGTCGGCAAGACCGAGGTGGCGCGCCAGCTTGCCTACATCCTCGGCGTCGAGCTCATCCGCTTCGACATGTCCGAGTACATGGAACGTCATGCGGTCTCGCGCATGATCGGCGCGCCGCCTGGGTATGTGGGTTTCGATCAGGGCGGTCTGCTGACCGAAGCCATCACCAAGCATCCTTACGCGGTGCTGCTGCTCGACGAGATCGAAAAGGCGCATCCCGACATCTTCAATATCCTGCTGCAGGTCATGGACCACGGGACCCTGACCGACAATAACGGTCGCAAGGCCGACTTCCGCAATGTGGTCGTGGTGATGACTACCAACGCGGGCGCCGAGAACCTCTCCAAGACCTCCATCGGCTTCACGCTCGGCAACCAGGCCGGCGACGAGTTGGCCGATATCAAGCGGCTGTTCACGCCCGAGTTCCGCAATCGCATCGACGCGACCATCTCGTTCGCGGCGCTGTCGCACGAGATCATCCTGCGGGTCGTCGACAAGTTCCTCATGCAGCTCGAGGAGCAGTTGCACGAGAAGAAGGTCGACGTGAGCTTCTCGCAGGCGCTCAAGGATTACCTTGCCAAACATGGTTTCGACCCGCTGATGGGCGCACGGCCGATGTCGCGCCTGATCCAGGACACGATCCGGCGCGCTCTCGCCGACGAACTGCTGTTCGGCAAGCTCGCGAGCGGTGGCAAGGTGCTGGTCGATGCGGATGCGGACGGCAAGGTGAAGCTCGTGTTCGAAGACGCTCCGCCCGCGCCGCCGGCCCGCGAAGAGGAAGAAGCCAGCGCGGCCTGAAGGCGTTGATCCAGTTGCCGCGACGTCCACCTGGGTAGCCGGGTGGACGTTTTGTTTTGTACGTTTTGCTTTGTGCCGATGGGCGGGAGATCGCGCTGCCGGCCGCTCACCGGAGATCCGCATGCGACGAGTTGCCGTGCTCGGTTGCTCACTGGCAACGCTGCTCCTCACGTCGCTATGCGAAGGGGCGGAGCCCGACCCGCATCCGGGCCGATACCTGGCGGCCAATTGCACCGGGTGTCACGGCACTCAGGGGCGCAGCACCGGTGCGATCCCGGCCATTGCCGGCCTCGATCGCACCGTGATCGTCGAAGCGATGCGCGCGTTCCGGTCGGGTGATCGCCCCGCCACGGTGATGCACCAGCATGCGAAGGCCTATTCGGAGGCGCAGATCGAGTTGCTGGCCGATTACTTCGCCGCCCAGAAACCGCTCTGACCACCACACCGGGAACACGCCATGGACCAGAGCAGACGGGAGTTGATGCAGGCGATCGGGGGCGCGCTTGTCGCCTCCGCCCTGCCGCGGGCTGTGCGGGCAGGCGCGGGCGGCATTCCGGCGCGCGTCGTTGTGATCGGTGGCGGGTTCGCCGGTGCAACCGCCGCCAAGTATCTGCGTTTGTGGGGCGGCGGAATCCGGGTCACGCTGATTGAGCCCAACGCCGAATTCGTGTCGTGTCCGATGAGCAATCGGGTACTGGTGGGGCGCACCTCGATCGCCGACCTGACTCACGGCTATGGCGATCTCGTTGTCAGGCATGGCGTGCGCGTCGTGCGCGACACCGCTAACGATATCGATGCCGGTAACCGCAGCGTCACGCTCGCTTCGGGCAAGACGCTGGGCTACGACCATCTGGTGGTCGCCCCGGGCCTCGATCTCGATTATTCGGCCATCCCCGGTCTCGTCCTGGAGTCGGCTCGCGGCGATATTCTCCATGCATGGAAAGTCGGCGAACAGATCATCTCGCTGCGGCGCCAGCTCGAGGCAATGCCCGATGGCGGGGTTTTCGCCATCACCATCCCCAAGGCGCCCTATCGTTGCCCGCCGGGCCCATACGAACGAGCCTGTCAGGTTGCGTGGTATCTGCGCGAGCGCAAGCCGAAGTCGAAGGTGCTGATCCTCGATGCAAACGAGAAGGTCGCCTCCAAGGAAGCCTTGTTCCGCAAGGCCTGGGCCGATCTGTATCCGAGAATCGTCGAGTACGTTCCGAACAGCGAACTGGTCGATGTGGATGTCGCCACCCGCACCGCAAAGCTGCAGTTCGACGACGTGAAGGCCGATGTGCTCAACGTGATTCCACCGATGAAAGCCGCGGCGCTGGCCGCGCGCGCTGGTCTGATCACGGCCAACGACAAATGGTGTGGCGTCGATTTCCTGACGTACGAATCGACCGTGCGGAAGAATATCCATGTGCTGGGCGACGCGATCCTGGCCGCGCCACTCATGCCGAAGTCGGCGCACATGGCGAATCAGCAGGCCAAGGTGTGCGCCGCCGCGATCATCGCGCTGGTGAGTGGCGAGACGGTCAACCCGGCGCCGATCATCAACAACACCTGCTACAGCTTCGTCACTGCCACCGAGGCCATGCACATCGCCTCGGTCCACGCCTACGATGCCGACCAGAAACAGATGCTGCCGATACCGGGCAGCGGCGGTTTGTCGGCGGCGCCGAGCGAAGCCGAAGGGCGCTACGCTGAAGGCTGGGCACAGAACATCTGGTCGGACACACTCGGTTGACGTTGACGCCCACCCCCAGGCTACGCTGCGCCAAGGTGACGTCCTCCCCCAGGCTACGCTGCGCTTCGCCTTCCCCCTCAAGGGGGCGCGGCGTCCTCGGGGGACCCTGTGGGCGCCGTCCCTTCGTTTCAGGGATCCCTTCGTTCGACACCCTCCGCCTTCCCTTTCCAGGGGGCGCAGCGTCCTCGGAGGACCCTGTGGGCACTGATCACCGGCGTAGGTCGACTCCAACGGAGGAGAAATCATGCGAAACGAAACTCGCCGCAAGCTGATCGTGGCCGGTGGACTCATTGCGCTCGCGGGTTGGTCAACGGCGCGGGCAGAGGATGTTCCCGATGGTCTGCGGGGAACCTGGCGCGGACCGTGGTATCTGGGGATGACCAGTGGCACCGCGACGCTCGTGCTGGCAGGCGACCCGTTGGCTGAAGGAACTCTGCAACTTACCAACAACGACAACTTCGGTGACCAGCCGCTGCGTCTGCAAGATCTCGCGTTCGACGGCTTGCAGTTGCGATTCCGGGCGCGTGGGGCCGATGGACGCATGCTCGTCGCAGACTGGGCGGCAGTGCCGACGGCCAAGACCTTGAAGGCTTTCGTATCCTACGGCGGATACAAGCTGCGATTCGAACTCACCCGGATCGTGCCATAGCGCCCAGGTCGGGATGCGTGCTTCCGGGAGTCGTCCTGAACGTTCCGGGGTCGAGCCGTTGAGCGTGGCGGCAGGCGCCGATCAGCTGTCAGGGTCCTTGAGGCCCTTGATGTAGGCGACGAAGGCGTCGATCTGGTCTTTCGACAGCGTCTTCTCGAAGCCCGGCATCATTCCTGATTTGCCCTTGGCGATGCGCAGATACACCTGCGCCGCGGTCATCTGGGTGCCGGCCAGTTTTGGCCCCTTGCCGGCGTGCAGACCATAGCCGTCGTGGCACCAGCTGCAATTCATCGCGAACATTGTCTTGACGTTGATCGGTTTCGCCGGTGGCGGTGCCGGGGTGGCGGTGACTTCGGCACCGGGCTCGACGGTGGGCTCATCGGCGGCATGCACGCCAATGCCGGCGGTCATGGCTGCCATGGCAACGGCCAGGAGTGCTTGGGATGCGAAGACATTCATGACGGTTCCTCGATTGCGGCTGCTTGCCGGGGACCGGCAAAAAAACAGGCGAGAGATCGCTCTCTCGCCCCAGGGAATGCTACTACTTCATCCTGAAGAACAGCTCTCCCGCGGTTAAGGAGGAGAGCCGTCTGACGGCAGACTTCAGGGCAGTGCGAAGACCAGCAGCTGACCGTTGTCGGTTGGCATGCTGCAGAACGGCTCGCCGAACAGCGGGCAGTAGTTGCCGGACACGTGGCTGCCCCAACCGGTCGCAACGGCAACGAACTGCTTGCCCTTGGCGGTGTAGGTGATGATGCCGCCATGATGGCCGATGCCGTCGTTGTGCCGCCACAGGGAGGCACCGGTACGGGTGTCGAGCGCTTCGATGATGCCATCCGCACCAGGAACGAAGAGCACGTTACCCTTGGTGGAGAGCAGGCTGGCGAGTGGGGGGTATTTGTATTCCTTCTCCCACTTGATCTTGCCCGAAAGCGGATCACGCGCCGAAACGTGCCCGAACGCCTTGCGGCCTTCCGGATGCGTCGAGGTCCAGCTGGCACCGAAGTAGGTCTGGCCCGAGAATGCCGGGGGCGCATCCGCCTTGACCACCTCGATGTCGAAGCACCATTCCTGCACCACCTTGTACAGCAGCCCGGTGTTCGGATTGTACGAACCCGCGTTCCAGCTGATGTTGCCGTCGATCGCAGGGCACACGTTGGTGTGCTTGCCTTCCGGCAGCTCGCGACGTCCCATCAGTTGACCGGTCTTGGGATCGACACCCTTCACGTAGTTGAAGGTCTTGCCCACCATGTAGGCGTTCTCGACCTTCAGCGGGGCGTTCGCGGGATCGGCGTTGTAGACGAAGATGATGCCGCCCTTGTTCGGGTGGACCATGTACTGCGTGCCATTGCGCTCGATCTTCATGAACTCGCCCACGGCGCTGTCGAAGTCCCAGGCGTCATGCGGCATTTCCTGGAACCACGACTTCAGTTCGCCGGTGTCGGCATTGAGCACGACCACGGACGAACTGTAGAGGTTGTCGCCAGGGCGTGCACCAGTGGTTTTCCACTTATCACCGCCCCAGTCGTAGTCGGGCGCGGGGTTCGCGGTGCCCCACCAGATGGAATTGGTACTTTCGTCGTAGTTGCCGGTCATCCAGCCGCCGCCGCCGCCGGTCTTCCAGGAGTCGTTGCCCCAGCTTGCCTTGGAACGCTCATCGCCACCGATGGTGTCGAACTGCCAACGCACCTCACCGGTCTTGGCGTCGACCGCGAAGATCGGGCCGCAGCAGCCGGACAGTTCGCCGCCGTTCGAGCCGATGACGACCATACCCTTGACCACCACCGGTGCGCCGGTGAAGCCCTTGTTGCCGCCTTCGACCGTGAGGATGGTCTTGTCCCAGACGACCTTGCCGGACTTCATGTCGAGCGCGATCATGCGGCCATCGGTGGTGCCGATATAGACGTTGCCGTATCCGACCGCCAGCCCGCGCGTGTAGGGGTTGTAGAAGGTGCCTTCGGAGCGATCCTGGTCGAGCTTGGCCTGATACTTCCAGACCATCTCGCCGCTGGCGCCATCGAGCGCCCAGACCTGGCCGGACGCGCTGGCGTAGTAAAGCACGCCGTCGACAGCGAGCGGGAACGACTGGACCCCGCGCTTGCTCGCGCCGGGGGTATGGATCCAGGCGACCTGCAGGTTCTTGACGTTCTGCGCATTGATCTGGCTAAGATCGCTGTAGTGATGACCATTGAAGCTACCGTGGTACATCAGCCAGTTGTTGGGGTCCTTGTCGGCATTGCGAAGCCGATCCCATTCAACCGCGCCAGCCTGCATCGAGATGCCGATCATGGCTGTCGCCGACAGTGCCAAGGCGGCGCCCGTCAGTCGTGTGCTCCATCGTTTCATGACTCTCTCTCCCAGTGTTATGAACCAACCGTATTTCAGCTTGGGACTGCTTTATGGCCCCTGCGCTTCTGTAGCCTAGCATCGGATTGCTTGCACCCGAGCATTGCATCGAGCTGCGTCGAAACCCGGGCGAAATTTAGCGCCAGCCCTGCTACTTTGCAAGGCGCAATATCCGATTGCAGCGTTGGGGATCGAGAATGTTGCAACACCGCATGATGTGCTACAAATCATTGCACAGTAGGTTGCGCTGCAACCTGAACGTGACTGGAAAACCTGTGATCCGAATAACATCATCGCTTTCGCTGCGCCCGGATGAACTCGAATTCCGCTTCGTTCGGGCGTCGGGCCCGGGTGGACAGCACGTCAACAAGGTGTCGACGGCGGTCGAGCTTCGCTTCGATGCGGCGCGCTCCGCGTCTCTCAACGACGAGACTCGTGCGCGCGCGCTGACGCTGGCCGGTACCCGGGCCACCACGGAAGGTGTGATCATCATCGATGCCCGGCGCCATCGTTCCCAGGCCATGAATCGTGCCGACGCCGTGCAGCGACTGGTGGAATTGTTGCAGCGCGCAACCCAGCGTCGCCGAAAGCGTATCGCGACGACCCCGGGTGTTGCGGCGCAACGTAGACGGGTTCAGGCCAAGCAACTGCGTGGCGCGGTAAAGCGGGCTCGAGGAACCGTCCACTCGGAGGAGTGACGTCCCCCCAGACTGCGCGCAGCGCGACCTGGGGGGGGCGTCACAACCAGCAGCGAATAGGCGATGAAGTCGGCGCCGAGTTTGCGGGTCGCCCTGGTGCATCGGCATCGCGGATGCGCGCGCGCAGGGCTTTGCGCCGGGCGGTC
The DNA here is from genome assembly GCA_025350245.1 of Betaproteobacteria bacterium. Lineage (GTDB taxonomy): Bacteria > Pseudomonadota > Gammaproteobacteria > Burkholderiales. The sequence continues at coordinate 61,074 of JANXYG010000069.1, read as the reverse complement.
GGGCGTTCCATCAGCGATGCTCCGGAAAGATGCGCGACAGCAGCGCGATCAGGGCGGCCCGCTCGCCGGGGCCGAAATCCCGGGCGAGACGCGTCTCGTGTCGGCGCACCGCGCGCCGGGCGGCGTTCAGCAGATCGGCGCCATCGGCGGTGAGGAAGATGCCATTGGAGCGTCGGTCCCCCGGGGCGGCGCGGCGCTCGACCAGGCGACGTTGCTCGAGCTTGTCGAGCGCCGGCACTAGCGTCGAGCGGTCCAGACGCGCCGCGTCGGCGAGCAGGGTCTGTTTCAGTCCGGGGTTGGCGTCTATGATCACCAGCAGCGCGAAGATGCCGGGCGAGACGCCGAGCTCGCCCAGCGCCGCGTCGAAATCCGCGAAGATCGCCATCTGGGCCTGGCGCACGTGATAGCCGACGAGTGCCGGCAGCAGTCCCATCGCGATGCCGTCGTCGGCCGCCGGTATGACCGCGGCGACCGAACCCGATCGCGTCTTGCCGATCATGTGGTTTTGGCGGTCACGGTCTTAGGATTTCGATCATCGATTTCGACCATCATATGGTTTGACATCAAATGATTGGTTGCACATACTTTACACCGCTGATGCAGCGGTGGCGCGGAAATCAATGAGTCACACCATACAAATCGAAGGCAGCGACGAGACGGTGGAGGCGGAGGCCGGCGACACCATTCTCGACGCCTGCCTGCTGGGCGGTGTCGAGTTCGCCTACAGTTGCCAGGCCGGCAACTGCGGCACCTGCCGATGCGAGCTGCTATCGGGCGACATCGTCGAGCTCGAATATTCCGAACACGCACTGGCCGCCGCGGATCGGGCGCGCGGTATCGTGCTCGCGTGCCGGGCGCAGGTCTGGAGCGACGTGCGGATTCGCCGCTCGGACGAAGACGATCTCGCGATGCATCCCGCGCGCGTGCTCGCCTGCCGGGTCGCGGCCCTCGGGCCGGTCACCCACGACATCTGGCGGGTGCAACTCGAGATCGTGGCGGGTGGACCATTTTCGTTCAGCGCCGGCCAGTATGCCTCGATCGAGTTTCCGTTTGCGCGCGGCATGGCCCGCGAATACTCGATGGCGGGCAGGCCCGATCAGCCATTGCTCGAGTTCCATGTGCGCGAAGGCGGCGCCGGCAGCGTGACCGCGGGTCTGGGGCAGCGTCTGCGGGTGGGCGACGAATTGCGCGTGACCGGGCCGAACGGCTCGGCGCACCTGCGCTCCAGACATGCGGGGCCGATCATCGCGATCGCCGGCGGCAGTGGTCTGGCGCCGATCCGGTCGATCCTGTCCACGTTGCGCGAGAGCGGATCCGACAACCCGTTGCACGTGTACTTCGGGGCACGAGCGGCGCGCGACGTCTACGCCGAGGAAGAGATGCGTTCGTGGGTCGAGGGGCGGGCCGGGTCGCGCGCCCAGGTGGTGCTGTCGGAGCATGACGGGAGTCGCGCTGGCGTGCCCTGGCGGTCGGGCATCGTGACCGATGCCGTGGACGCCGATTTCGCCCGTCTCGACGGCTTCAAGGCCTATGTCGCCGGCCCGCCGGCGATGGTCGAAGCCGCGACGCAGTTGCTGTTGGGAAAGGGCGTCGCGGTGCGTGACATCCACGCCGATCCGGTTCCGGTGGCCGCTGCTGCCAAGGCGGTGGCGGCATGAGCGAGACGACACTCGACGGGCGGGTCGCGATCGTCACCGGTGGTGCTCGCGGTATCGGCCTTGCCGTGGCCCGAACCCTGCACGCCCGCGGCGCCTCGGTGATCATCGCCGACAACGGCGTCGCCATCGACGGCAGTGGCGCCGATCCGGCGGTTGCCGCAGCTGCCGTGGCCGCGTTGGGCGACCGCGCGGTGGCCTGGAACGATGACGTCTCCAGCCCCGGCGCGGGCGCGGCGATGGTGGCGCTCGCCGTCGAGCGATTCGGCGCCGTCGATATCGTGGTGAACAACGCGGCGATCCTGCGCGACGCGCTGATCTTCAAGGGCAGGCCCGAGGACTTCGATCGGGTGCTGAGAGTCGATCTGCACGCGCCGTTCGCCTTGATCGCCGCCGCAACGGCAGCGATGCGCGACCAGATCAAGGCGGGCAGGGCACCCGGCGGCATCGTCAACATGGTCTCGAGCGCCGGTCTGATCGGCAACTTCGGTCAGAGTGCCTACGCGTCCGCGAAGGCGGGGCTGCTCGGTTTGACGCGCGTGGTCGCGATGGACATGGCCCGGGCCGGCGTCAGGTGCAATGCAGTCGCGCCGTTCGCGGCCACCCGTGTCACCGAATCGATCCGGCCCGCCAACGACTCGCAGGTCCGATACCGCGCGCGGGCGCTACGCATTCCGGCCGATCACGTGGCGCGGCTGGTCGCTTTTCTGGTGTCGGCCGGTAACACGTTCACGGGGCAGGTGTTCGGCGTTCGCGGGCGCGAGGTGTTCCTGTTTTCGCAACCGCGCGTTGCCGCCACGGTGGTGGCGGGCACGCCCGACCGTCAGGACGAAACCGCCTACGCCAGCGCTTTGGCGAGCGCTTTCGGCCCGCACCTCACCGATCTCGCCACCGATCTCGAACGATTCGATACCGAACCCGAACTCTGACCCCGGGAGCCATCATGTCCGTCGTCGCCGCATTCGAAGTGAAAAGCGCAGCCGAACTCGCCGCGCAACCCGAAGAATATCGTCAGGCGGTCGAGAAGATCGTCATCAGCCATGCGGTGAACGAACTCTATGGCGCCCAGGTGTTCGACGAGCCGGCGATCGCGCTGGCGCCGACGCCCTATGCCAAATGGCTGACCTGCCGGGTCGCGATGGAGGAGTATCACCACCATGTACGCTTTCGCACCCTCGCCGAGGAGATCGGCGTGGCGCCCGAGCGCATGGACCCGGCGGTGAAGCGGCCGCTGTCGATCTTCGAATTTCAACTGAATACGTGGCCGGAGTTCTGCGTGATCAAGGCCATCGCCGATTACGCGGAGATCCTGCAGGTCGAAGATCTGCTCCACTGCTCGTTCCACCCGCTGCGCAACCTGGCGCGCCTGACCATGCCGGAAGAGAAATTTCACGCGAAGTTCGGCAAGGACTTCTGTCTGGAGCTGATCCAGGCCGGTCGCGGCGCAGAAGTGCAGGGCGCCATCGACCGTTATTTCCCCATCACCCCGGCGTTCTTCGGGTCGAGCCGCAGCCGCAACAACGAGACCTACCTGCGGTTCGGTCTCAAGCAGCGGTCGAACGACGAGATGCGCGCCGACTTCATGAGCCGCGTGACCGAGCTGGTCGAGCAGGACTTCGGCCTGCGTCTGCCGGTCCTGCAATAACCATTACCATCCACCCGTGATGAACGCCGCCACCGACAGCCGTGCCGCACGCGACGATTACTACCGTCGCATCGCCCCGCAGCAACTGACCCCGTTGTGGGAGTCGATGGCGGCGCTGGTGCCGGAACAGCCACGGTCGCCGGCCGTGCCGCACCTGTGGCGTTACGACGACCTGCGTCCGGCGCTGCTGGAATCCGGCGCTCTCATCACCGCGCGTGAAGCGGTCCGGCGGGTTCTGATCCTCGAGAATCCCGGTCTGGCCGGCAGCTCCGCCATCACCCAGTCGATGTACGCCGGCCTGCAACTGATCCTGCCGGGGGAAGTGGCGCCCAGCCACCGTCACACCCAGACCGCGCTGCGACTCATCGTCGAAGGTGACGGCGCCTACACCGCGGTCGATGGCGAGCGGGTGACCATGCGTCGCGGCGATTTCATCATCACACCGGGCTGGACCTGGCACGACCATGGCAGTGACGCCGACCAGCCGGTGGTCTGGCTCGATGGCCTCGACATCCCGCTGGTGCGATTCTTCGATTGCGGATTCGCCGAAAATCTCGGCACCGATACCCAGCCCGTGGTGCGGCCCGAGGGCGATTCACTGGCGCGCTATGGCGCCACCCTCATGCCGCTCGACTTCGAACCGCGGCACGCGGCCTCGCCGCTGTTCGCCTATCCCTACGAGCGCAGTCGCGACACGCTGGCGCGGCTCGCCCGCGGCGGTGTACCCGATGCCTGTCACGGCTACAAATTGCAGTTCACCAACCCGGCAACCGGTGGTCCGGCGATGCCGACGATCGGCGCGTTCATCCAGTTGCTGCCGCAAGGGTTCGTCGGCGCCGGGTATCGCAGCACCGACGGCACGGTGTTCCACGTGATCGAAGGCCGCGGCGACTACCGTCTCGACGATGGCACATTCACTTTCGGCCCGCGTGACACCTTCGTCGTGCCGAGCTGGGTGCGGCATCGTCTGCATGCGAGCGAAGACACCGTGCTGTTCAGTTTCTCGGACCGTCCGGTGCAGCGGGCGTTATCGCTATGGCGCGAACAGCGCGACGCGTGATGCCGACCGTGGCGCCGGTACCCGCGCTGTCGGCGGCGTGGTTCTCGGCGTGCGGGTTGCCTCTGGAGGCCTCCGATCTTCATGCGAAGATACCGACTGTTCGAGGGTGGCCGCTGGCCCCTCGGTGTGGTGGACGGGGCGTTCCACCTGTTCTGATCGCAGCAACTCCGGAGTGCAGCCCATGACCTTCCTGTTCGAACCCCAGGCGATCGCCGTCGTGCCCATCGTCGGCGATGCCCGGCAGTTTCCGGTGCGACGGGTGTATTGCGTCGGCCGCAACTACGCGGCGCATGCGCGCGAGATGGGCAAGGATCCCGACAAGGAGCCGCCGTTCTTCTTCATGAAGCCGGCCGACGCGGTGGTACCCGGTGGCGGCGACATCCACTACCCCCCTGGCACCAGCAACTATCATCACGAGATCGAACTGGTGGTCGCGCTGAAGAGCGGCGGGCGCCGCATCCCGGTGGCGGGCGCGCTGGATCATGTGTTCGGCTACGCGGTCGGGCTCGACATGACCCGGCGCGATCTGCAACTGACGTCGCGCGACCTCGGCCGCCCCTGGGATTTCGGCAAGAGCTTCGACCAGTCGGCGCCGATCGGGCCGTTGCACCCGGCCGCTACGGTCGGTCATCCGGCCGCCGGTGCGATCACGCTGGCGGTCAACGGTGACACCCGGCAAAAGGGCGATCTCGCCGACCTCATCTGGTCGGTGCCCGAGACCATCAGCTTCCTGTCGGACTACTATCTGCTCGCGGCGGGCGACCTGATCTTCACCGGGACCCCGGCCGGCGTCGGTGCCGTGGTGCCCGGCGATCGGCTCACTGGTCGCATCGACGGCCTCGGCGAACTCGCCGTGCACATCCTGCCTGCACTCTGACCCGCTTACGCCATGACTGAATCATCGCCGCAGTCCGCATCCCCCACGTGGCTCGAAGTCGCGCTCAACGGCCCCTGGGGCCGCGACCGGCAGCCGGGCATTCCGGTCACGGTCGACGAGATCGTCGAACAAGGCATCGCCTGCGTCGAGGCGGGAGCCGCCATCGTTCACGTGCATGCCTATGACACCGCCACCGGCCGCCAGAGCGACGATGCCGATCTGTACGCCCGCATCATCGGCGGCATCCGCAGCAAGGTCGATGCGATCGTGTATCCCACCATCCCGTTCGCGGGCAGTCGCGATTCACTGGTTCCGCTGGATGCGCAGACCCGCTACGCGCACATCGAGCAACTGGCACGGCTGAATCTGCTGGAGTGGGGCGTCGTGGATCCCGGCTCGTGCAACATCACCCACTGGGACCAGATCCAGCGCGACGAACCCGGTTTCGTCTACCAGAATGCCGAGCAGACGGTGCGGCATGCGCTCACGCTGGCCCGCCGGCATGGGTTCCATCCTTCCTATGCCATCTACGAACCGGGCTTTTTGCGCCTGGGGGCGGCGCTGCACTGGCGCGAGAGTTCACCGGCACCGATCTATCGCTTCATGTTCACGTCGGACTACAGCTTCGGTTTTCCGCCTGAGGACTATGCCCTCACCGCCTACCTCAAGCTGCTCGACCAGCTCGCGCCGGGCGCCCAGTGGATGGCGGGCGGGCTCGGGGTCGACGTGCTGGCGCTCATTCCGCGAGTGGTGAGCGAGGGCGGGCACATCCGCGTCGGCCTCGAAGACGTGTCGTTCGGCGCGACGGCGTCCAATGTCGATCTGGTGCGTGCCGCCGCTGAAGCCGTCGATGCGATGGGTTCATCGCTGGCAACCGCCGATGACGTTCGCGCGCGCCTCGCTTCCGATCAGTAACCTGATCGCTGCGCCCCGGTGGCTATAATCCGGCCTCGATTGATTCTTGGCTGGCGACAAGCGCACACATGACCACTGCAGCAATGATCGGCATCACCATGGGCGATCCTTCCGGCATCGGCCCGGAGATCACGGTCAAGGCACTGGCCGACATGAGCCCCGCCGACCGTTCCCGCACCGCGGTCATCGGTCATCGTGACCTGCTGTCGCGCGCCGACCGCCTGCTGGGCACGTCGCTGCGCTTCGATGAGGCCGACGACGCCCGCGACGGCGCGGTGCCGGTGTTCCACGTGCCTACCAGCCGTGACGCCGAGATCACCGACGGCAAGTTGAGCGCCGGCGGTGGCGAAGCCGCCTATCGCTACATCGAGAAGGCCGTCTTGCTGGCACTGGCCGGTGACATCGCCGTGATTGTCACCGCGCCGCTCAACAAGGGGGCGCTGCATGCGGCCGGCCATCATTACGACGGCCACACCGAACTGCTCGCGACCCTCACCGGCACCAGGTCGTCGTTCATGTTGCTGGCGTCGGACAAGCTGGCGGCCGTCCACGTCACCACCCATACAAGCTTGCGCAACGCCACCGAGCGCGCCACCACGCAGCGCGTGCTCGACACGATTCGCGCCGGCTGGAAGCACTTTCGCTCGCTCGGCCTGACCAGCCCGCGCATTGCCGTGGCCGGCCTGAACCCGCATTGCGGCGAAGGCGGCATTTTCGGCCGCGAGGAGATCGATCAGATCGACGCCGGTGTCGCGCTGGCCCAGGCCGAAGGCATCGACGCTCGCGGCCCGATCTCCGGCGACACGGTGTTCTACCGTGCCATGCGCGGCGAGTTCGACCTAGTGGTGGCGCAGTACCACGACCAGGGCCATATTCCCACCAAGCTGATCGCCTTCGACACCACGGTCAACATCACGCTCGGACTGCCGATCCGGCGCACGTCGGTCGATCACGGCACCGCCTTCGACATCGCCTGGACCGGCAAGGCCGACCACACCAACATGCGCGCCGCCATCGCCTACGGCCGCATGATGGCCGACCGCGCCGCGTGAGTTGACGCCCACCCCCAGCCTGCGCTGCGCTGCGGCTCCCCCCTCAGGAGGGGGCGCCCCGTTCCTCGGGCGACCCTGTGGACGGGGCCCCTTCGCTTCGCAGTTCCCTTCGTTCCCCACCCCCAGCCTGCGCTGCGCTGCGGCTTCCCCCAGGGGGCGCAGCATCCTCGGGGAGCGCTTTGGTGCGGCCGGTCGCGGTGCGGCCGTCGTCCGATGTCGAAGACCGCGCCGGTAAGGGTCCTGATCATCGCCGATGACCTGACCGGCGCCATGGACGCGGCCGGGCCGTTCGCGTCCCGCGGCCTGGTCACCGTCGTCGTCGCCTCACCCGACGACTGCGATGCTCACCAGGTGGCGCACGCGAGCGTGGTATCGGTCAACACCGAGTCGCGACATCTGCCGCTGCCACAGGCTGCGGCGCGGGTCGAGAGCGCCTTCCGCCGGCTCGGCGGCGCGGGCTTCGCGGTGGTGGTCAAGAAGATCGACTCCACGCTGCGCGGCAACGTCATCGGCGAAACCGTCGCGGCCCTGCACGCGTCGGGGCGAGGACGAGCCATCGTCGCCCCCGCATTTCCGCACCAGGGCAGGACCGTGGTCGACGGCTGCGTCCTGGTCGATGGCGTTCCCCTCGCCGAAACCGCATTCGTGCAAGACGCGCTGTCGCCGGCCTTACAGCAACCGCTCGCCGCCGCATTCGCGGCGACCGGTGTCGATGCCGTCATTCACGACGCGAGCACCGACGCCGATCTCGACGCCGTGCTGGCATCGGTGCGTCTGAGCGCGGCGCCGCTCCTGGTCGGCTCGGCGGGTCTGACCGCAGCGCTTGCGCGCGCACTGCCCGGCGGTGAGCCGATGTCACCCGCGGTCGTCGAAGGCCGCATCGTGTACATCGTTGGCTCCCGCGCGGCATCCTCGCGCGAGCAGGTCATGCAACTGGCGAATGCCGGTGTCCGCGTGGTGCTCGCGCCGAACGGCGAACCGGTCGCGGACGGCATGGCGCTCGATGGTGACTTCGTCATCGCGGCAACCCGCGCCGCCGATGGTACCGAGGCCGATGCCATGGAAGTGGCGGCGCGGCTTGCCGACCACGCGCTGGCGGCGGCAAGAGTCGACGGCACCGGTGCCATCGTCGCCACCGGCGGCGATACCGCGATGGCGATCCTGCGGGCGGCCGGCCGATCGGCGCTGGACGTGACCGGTGAATTGTTGCCCGGCATCGCCTGCGCCCGCCTCGCGGTCGATGACCGGGTGCTGTGGCTGGTGACCAAGGCGGGCGGCTTCGGCGCTGCCGATGCGTTGCTTCGCATCGGCCAGCGACTGCGGGGTGAGGTCGCGTGATGCTTCGAATCGCCATCACCGATCGTTGCGGCAACGGCGTGCACTGACATGAAACTCCCACCCCCAGGCTGCGCTGCGCTGCGCCTTCCCCCTCCAGGGGGCCAGTGCCCTTGGGGGCGGCCCGGCGTGCACTGACATGCCCATCGAGCACAAGCGCATAGCGAATTTCTTCCGACCGGACAGCATCGCCGTGGTCGGTGCCGGTGATCGCAGCACCAGTTCCGGCGGTGCGGTGATGCGCAACCTGCGTGTCTGCGGCTATCGCGGCCGGGTGATCCCGGTGAATCCCAAGGGCGGCACGATCCACGGCATCAGGGCGGTGCAGTCGTTGCGCGAGATCTATCCGCCTGCCGATCTGGTGGCGGTGCTGGTGAAGCCCGAGGCCATCCTCGACGTGGTGCGCGAGGCGGCGGCCACCGGCCATGTGAATCTGCTCATCCTGCCGGGTGGTTTTGCCGAGGCAGGTCCAGAAGGCCTGGAGCGCGACGCGGCGCTGCAGAAGATCGTGCACGACAACGACCTGGTGGTGGCGGGGCCGAACTGCGCGGGCCTGGTCAACCTGATGGACGACGATTTCCGCTTCGCGGCGACATTCTTCCGGGATGTTCCGCGTGGCGGACCGGTGGCGCTGATCTCGCAGTCGGGGGCGATCGCCGAGGAGATGATCGCCGCCAGTCATGGTTTCGGCATTCCGCTCGGCGCGATCGTGTCTGTGGGCAACGGCATGCAGCTCGATCTTGCCGACTATCTCGACTATCTCGGCGACGATCCGCAATGCGGCGCGATCCTGCTGTACGTCGAATCGATCGGTAATCGCGAGCGGCTGGCCGCCGTCGCTCGTCGGGTCGTCGCGGTGAAGCCGGTCGTGGCGCTGATCGGCGGACGGACCGATCAGGGCCGTGGCGCGGCGCTGCGCCATACCGGCGCCAAGGGTGCCGGCGACGCCGAGATCGATGCCTTCTGCGACGCGGCCGGGTTGCTGCGCGTGGCGAGCCTGCGGCACCTGCGGCTCGCGGGCAAGGTGTTCGGCTCGCATCCGGACGGTATCGGGCCGCGTGCGCTGATCGTCTCCAACGCCGGTGGTCCGGGCGTGCTGGCCGCCGACCAGGCGGTGCTCGAAGGTCTGGAACTGGTCGATCTGCCCGAGTCGCTGGCGCAGCGATTGCGAGCGGCACTGCCGGCCGAGGCCGCGGTGGCGAACCCGGTGGATCTGCTGGCCGATGCGCGTGCGGAGCGCTTCGAGGCCACGCTGCGCGCCGTGCTCGAGGAAGTGCCCGGCCTCATCGACGTGGTGCTGATGATCCACGTGGTGCCGTTCATGGTCGACGCCGAACCGGTGGTCGCCACGATTGCCAGCATCGCGAAGTATTCGCCGATTCCGATGATGCATTCGATGATGGGCACGCTCGAGCGCAAGGCCGAGTGGTTTCACCTGCTCGCGCAGGCGGGTGTGCCCGCCTTCAACGACAGCGAAGAAATGTGCGCTGCGGCCGGCATGCTCGCGCGCTATCGCGAGTTGCGGTTGCGGCTCGAAGGTTGACCAAGGGAAACCGAGATGAAGCTCTACAGCTACTACCGCAGTTCGGCCGCCTACCGGGTGCGCATCGCGCTCGCCCTCAAGGGCCTCGACTATGAATATGTATCGGTGCATATCGGCAAGGGGCAGCAGTTCGAGGCCGAGTTCGCGGCGATCAACTCGCAAGGGCTGGTGCCGGTGCTCGACGACGGCGGCAGTCTGATCTATCAGTCGCTCGCGATCATCCAGTATCTCGACGAGACCCATCCCGAGCCGCGCATCATTCCCACCGATCCGGTCGAGCGCAACCGCGTCCGCTCGCTGGCGCTGATCATCGCCTGCGAAATCCATCCGCTCAACAACCTGCGCGTGCTGCGTTACCTGACCCATACGCTGAAGGTCACCGAAGAGCAGAAGACGGCCTGGTACCACCATTGGGTGATCACCGGCTTCGAGGCGCTGGAGGCGCGGCTGGCGAACGACCCGCGCACCGGCCGCTACTGCCATGGTGACACGCCCGGATTCGCCGACATCTCGCTGGTGCCGCAGGTGGCCAACGCGCGGCGCTTCGCGGTCGACCTGACGCCGTTCCCGACCATCGTGCGCATCGACGCCGCGTGCAACGAGGTCGAGGCCTTTCGCAAGGCCGCGCCGCAGGTGCAGCCGGACGCGGAGTGAGAGTGACACCCACCCCCAGCCTGCGCTGCGCTACGGCTTCCCCCTTGAGGGGGCGCAGCATCCTCGGGGAACCCTGTGGTGCTGCTGTCACGCCCACCCCCAGCCTGCGCTGCGCTACGGCTTCCCCCTTGAGGGGGCGCAGCATCCTCGGGGAACCCTGTGGTGCTGAGGCCATCCCCCCGCGCAACGAACCCAGAGGACTTTCCGCATGAACCGCACCATTCCCCGGATGGCCGTACTGGCCGCGCTGATCGCCTTTCCGGCGATCGTCTTTGCCGCCGCCGAACCCGCCACACCGCAGCCGACCAACAAGATGGAGCGCTTCCAGGTGAAGCACGCGAACTGCCACTGGACCACCGAGATGGGCAACTACATGTTCGAGTGCCTGAAAGCCAACTTCAACATGAACGCGCACTGGTGCCACAACGAAGCGATGGATGCCTTTTGTCCGGTGCAGGACGAGGCCGGCAAAGCCGCCGAGGCACCGCCGCCGGCCGGTGACGCCAAGCAGAATTGAGCGCATCCGTTGCGTTTCGAGAACCCGGTCAGGTGCCGGTTTTTTTTACGACCACCGCTCTCGTCGTCCGGGCCGAACGGGAACGGCTTCCGGGCAGCGCTCGCATGCCGCACTGCAGCGGGAGTTCGCGCGGGCGAAGTGCTAACCTCGCGGCCGTTGCAGTACGAGCTTCGGGAGCCGAGATGCGTGCAGTTTCGTTGTTGCAGGGAATGCTGACGGGGTTGGCAGCGATCGCGCTGGTGGCCGGCGTCGCCGTCGCCGACGAGGCCGCCGTCGGCATCAAGGTGCACAAGCAGTCCGGCATCAATTACATCACCGGCGGCGCCGACAAATCGGCGAAAGCGTTCGAGCAGATGGCGAACCGCTATCCGGTGCAGATACATTTCACGCTCGGCGGCGAGCACGTCGATACCGGACCGGTGCGGGTGACCCTGCGCGACATCAAGGGCGAAGCGCAGGTCGAGGCCGACACCGAAGGGCCGTTCTTCTTCATCAATCCGCCCTCGGGCCGCTGGACTTTCGAGGTCGAGCGCAACGGCGAGAAGTTGACCAGGACCAAGGATCTCACCGGGCGCCGCTACCTCGTCATCGATTTCGATTTCGCCAAGCCGTAACGTTCACCAGTGCGCGCCGCGTCCGAACGGCGCCACCATCTCGGAAGGGGTTCCATGAAGAGTCGATTCAGGGCCGGCGCGCTGGCGCTGCTGGCCATCGTGGCCGTCGCGCCAGCCGCCGCCGCAACGCTCAACCTGCGTTTCGGCTCGCCGTTCGTGTCCGGCAGCAACCTGCACAAAGGCATGGAGAAGTTCGCCGAGGTCGTGGCCACCGAGTCGAAGGGCGCGATCAAGGTTCAGGTCTACACCGACAGCCAGATCGGCGACATTCAGCAGTTGATCGCCGGCATGCAGCTCGGCACGGTCGACATGGCCTATCTCGGGCCCGGCAACCTCGGTCAGGTCAAGGGCTGCGGCCCGCTCAACGTCAACTATCTGCCTTACCTTTACAAGAGCAAGCGCGCCGCCGAAGCGGTGCTGAACGGCCCGATCTTCGCCGAGTTGTTCGAGCAATGCGCCAAGGCATCCGGCGTGCGCATCTTCGCGGTGGCCGGCGATCGCAGCCCACGGGCGCTCGTCACCACCCGCGGACCGATCCGCAAACCGGAAGACCTGAAGGACATGCGGTTGCGCATTCCGCCGATTCCGATTTTCCGCGACGTGTTCGAGAAGATCGGCGTGAAGGTGGTGCCACTGGGCCTGAACGAGGTCTACATGGCGCTCTCGCGCGGCCAGGTCGACGGCCAGGACAACGGCTTCGACCTGACGCTCTCGTTCCGCTTTCACGAGGTGTCGAAGTACTGGTCGGCTACCGACCACGTGTACGACATGGGCGCCTTCCATGTGTCCGAGCGAAAATGGAACACCTTCACGCCCGAACAGCAGGCCCTCTTGAAACGGGCGGCGGCGGAAGCCGGCAAGGTCGCGACGCAGATCGGCGAGGAAGTGGACAAGCGCGGCCTCGAGGAACTGAAAAAGGCCGGTATCGACTACACGGTGCCCGATCGCGCGGCCTTCGAGAAGGCCTGGGCGGACGTCTACAAGAATTACGAGGGCAAGGTCTGGCCCGACGGGTTGGTCGCGAAGATCAAGTCCGCGCAAAAGTAGCAACACCCGCGGGTACGGCTTGATGCAGTTGATGCGGTACGTCATCGCCCGCTCGAGACTGGCACTCGAGATCGGGAAGCATGCTGCCCATCCTGTTCCGGCGCACGACGAACGCGGGCAGCTTGGCGGGCACTGAAATGATCGACACCTTCGAGCGAGCCCTGCATCTGGTCGAGCGAGTCCTCGAGGGGCTGGTCGCATTGCTGGTGGCCGCGCTCGCCTTCATCGTCGCCTCGCAATTCGTCGACCGCCACTTCGTGACCTTGCCGATCGCGGCGCCTGACGCCTACGCGCGCATCATGCTCGTCTGGCTCACTTTCGTCGGTTTCGCGCTGGCGGTGAAGCGCGGCGTCAACATCCGGGTCGATCTCATCGACGCGCATCTGCCCAAGGCGGTGCAGCGAGTGCTCGAATACGCGTTCGACGCGATGATGCTCGGGTTGACGGCGATCATCGGCTTCAACGGCTGGCGACTGATCGAGATCGGGCAGAACCAGGAGCGTCTCGGCACGGTGCTATCCGAGGCCTGGCCCTCGGCGGCGCTGTTCATCTCGTGCATCCTGCTCTCGTTGTTCCTGTTGTTGCGCATCGCGGTTCGCGCGGCCGGCCGCGAGCCGCCGCGGCACCTGCAAACCGAAGGCGAATAACGCCCATGCTGCCGCTGCTGTTCATCGCTTTCATGCTGTCACTGATCGTCGGTTTCGACGTCGGATTCTCGATGGTCCTCGCGGCCTGGCTGGGGGTCGAGTATCGCGGCGACGCCGTCGACCCGGCGATGATGCCGCTGTCGATGATCGCCGGCGTCGACACCTACGCACTGGTGCAAGTGCCGTTGTTCATTCTCGCCGGCGAGCTGATGAATCGTGGCGGCCTCACGCTGCGGCTGATCGAATGGGCGCAGGCCATTGTCGGCCGCGTGAAGGGCAGCCTCGGGCACGTGTCGATCCTCACCAATCTCATCATGGCGGGCGTCTCGGGTTCGGCGGTGGCCGATGCTGTCGCCACCGGCAAGCCGCTCATCCCGGCCATGCGCAAGGAAGGTTACGGCGACGGCTTCGCGGGCGCCGTGATCGCCGCCGGCGCGCTGCTCGGGCCGATCATCCCGCCCTCCATCCCGATGGTGGTATACGCGCAGCTCGCGCAGCAATCGGTGGTGAAGCTGTTCATGGCCGGCATCGTGCCGGGCCTGCTGCTCGCAGCCGGCTTCATGGTGATCTGCTCGATCGTGGCGCGGGTGCGCGATTTCCCCAGTCGGCCGCCGGTGCCGTGGGCCGGCAAGGCGAAGGCTACCGGCCGCGCCGGCTGGGCGCTGCTGATGCCGGTGATCGTCATCGGCGGCATCCGCTTCGGGTTGCTGACTGACACCGAAGCCGCGGTGGCCGTGGTGTTCTACGCGCTGTTCGTGAGCCTGTTCATCTATCGTGGTCTGAAGGCAAAAGAATTGCCGAAACTGCTCTACGAAGCCGGGCGTTCGGCCGCGGTCATCCTGTTCCTGCTCGCCGCGGCCGGGCCGTTCAGTTGGCTGGTGGCCGAGAGCCAGATCAGTAACACCGTCGTCGACACGATCCAGAGCTGGTCCACCAATCCGACGGTGGTACTGCTGATCATCAACGGCTTCCTGCTGCTGATCGGCTGCATCATCGAGCCGCTGCCGGCGATGATCATCTTCCTGCCGGTGCTGATCCCGCTCGGCGCCCAGCTCGGCATCGATCCGATCCAGTTCGGCGCCGTGGTCGTGCTCAACCTGATGATCGGCCTGATGCACCCGCCGATCGGCTTGCTGCTGTTCGTGGTGTCGAGCGTGGGCCGCATCCGCATCGGCCCGGTGATGTGGCACGTGTTGCCGTTCCTCGGCTGGGCATTCGCCGTGCTGGTGCTGACCATCTTCTTCCCGCCGCTGACGACTTGGCTGCCGGGGCATTTACGGTGACTGCGTGTTTCCTTATGCAGTTATGCAGGCCTGACCCCAGGTCCCTCGAGCGTTGTTGACGTGACGAAGGGCGCGCGGCACTGTCGGCGGTTTGCTGACTCAGGGAAACGACGTGAAACAAGTGAACGCGGTCAGGGCAGTGATGCTGGTGGCGCTGCCGACCCCGTTGGCAGCCCCCAGCCGCAACGACATGATCCCGCAACCACGCGTCACCAGCCCACAGGGTTCCCCGAGGACGCTGCGCCCCCTTTTGAGGGGGAAGGCGCAGCGCAGCCTGGGGGTGGGCCTAAGCGGCTACCTTACGTTTTGCTGGGGTACCACGTCGAGCAGTTCGACTTCGAAGATGAGCGTCGAATCCGGCGGCACTTCACCGAAGGCCAAGCGGTTGCCGTAGCCCATCGTCGACGGGATCACGAGGGTTCGCTTGCCGCCGACGCGCATGCCCTCGATGCCCTTGTCGAGCCCCGTGATCATCCGACCCACGCCGTGCAGCACCGAGAACGGCGGCCCGCGATCGATCGAGCTGTCGAACTTCAGGCCCTTGTGATCGGGGGCGGCAGCGTCGTAGACCCAGCCCTGGTAGTGCATCACGATGAACATTTCGGGTTCGGCGACGGCGCCGGTGCCGACGGCGCGGTCGATCGCGACGGTGGTGGCGACCGGTAGTTCGGGAATGGCGTCCGCGAACACCACCATCACTTTGCGGCTCTCGGCATGAGGCGCCGCTGACGGCAGGGAGACGGCGCAGGCCAGCAGGAACACTCGCAACCAATACGACGACAACGGATTCATGGCAGCTACCGCGCGGCAATCGGGGTCGAAGAATACCGTGCGAGGCTGGCGGGCGGAAGCAATCCGACTCCCAGGTTGGCAGGCTCCTGGCAGGGGCGGTAAACGCATGGCGGCAGCAGGGGCAACATCAGGCCCCGTACACCAGTGCCCGGACCGCAGCAGGCCGCGGCAGTGCCGACCCGTCGAGAATGACGTGACGGATGCCGGTGGCGGCCAGCGCTCGTTGAACGAGTTCAGTTCGGACCGAATCGGCGAGCGGTGCGAGTTCGATGGCGGCGACCGCGCTGAAGTCGGACTTGCACACGACGAACGCGATCGCATGCGCACCCACGTCGGCCCGGGCGGTTGCCGCCGGCACCAGATCGCGCAGCATCACCCGGGGAAACACGTGGTGCCCGGGCAGGCCGGTCTTGAGGATCAGGTAGAGCAGTCGGTGAACGCCGGCAAGCAGTACTGGTGCCGAGATGACGGCGGGCACCATGCCGACGGGTGCAAAGACCGGCCGCGCCGGTAACGCCGAGGTTGCGGCCGCAACGGGATCGACGGCCATGGCGTTGGGGCGCTCGCTTTCGCCAGTGCGATGCGACTGAATGAATCGCTCGAGATCGTTGACGCCTTGGTCGGGGCGGCGCTTGCGGCGTTTGGGAACGGTGACATCGACGCCGCTGCCGCCGTCGCCGCGGATCTGCTTCATGACGCGAAACCAGACCATGATGACTACCATCATGATCACGAAGCCGGCAACGATCTTCATCCAGTCCATGTGGTGAGCTCCGCGGTCGGCGCCAACGCGGTCCGCGACCGGCGCTCAGGCCCCAAGTATGAAATCCGGGGTGGTTTAGGGCAAATCGGCCCGAGGGCAGCCGGTCCGTGTGCTAACGGGCTGCTAGACTCCGGTCTCGTTTTCCAATCCTCCACAAGGGCCAGACCATGGGCGCAGGTGACCTTCGTACCCGCAAGGGCAAGATCAACAACGGCAGCTACGGCAAATCCCGTCCCGGGCGGCCGCCGAAGAAGACCGTCAAGCCGGTCGGCAAGGCGCGCAGCGCCAGATAGCCGCAACCGCGGCATCGCCCGTGCGGCGGCATGCCGCCCGGGTCGCAGCGCGACCGAACCCCGATGGCCTTCGATCGCTATCTGCGATACGAGCACCTGACACAGGAGTTGCGGCTGCTCGCCAGCAGTCATCCGCGGTGGTTCACCCTGGAGAGCATCGGCACCAGCTTCGAAGGGCGCGACATCTGGCTGATGACCGTGACCGACGCGCGCACCGGTCCGGCTGCCGAGAAGCCCGCGGTCTGGGTCGATGGCAACATCCATGCGACCGAGCTGGCGGCCTCGATGGCGTGCCTTTACTTCCTGAGGGCGCTTGCCGAGCGTCATGAAACCGATGCCGAAGTCGCGCGCATTCTGGCGAGCCGGGCGTTTTACGTCGCACCGCGCCTGAACCCCGACGGCGCCGAACTTGCCCTGGGTGATGTCCCGACCCTGATCCGGTCGTCGACCCGCCCTTATCCCCACGACGAAGAGCCGGTCGCCGGGCTGCGCCGCGCGGACATCGACGATGACGGGCGCATCCTGACCATGCGCATGGTCGACCCGAACGGATCGTGGAAGGTGAGCGACCGCGACGCACGCCTGCTGGTGCGCCGTGATCCCGCCGAGACCGGCGGCCGCTACTACCGGCTGCTGCCGGAAGGGATGATCGACGAGTTCGACGGCGCCACCTTCCGGATGCAGCCGCGGCGGCAGCAACTCGACCTGAATCGCAACTTTCCGGCGCAGTGGCGTCAGGAACACGAACAGCATGGCGCCGGTCCCTATCCGACCTCTGAGCCGGAGGTGCGGGCGGCCGTGAGCTTCATCGCCGCGCATCCCAACATCGTCGCGGCGGTTGCCTTCCATACCTACAGCGGGGTGCTGCTGCGGCCGTATTCGCACCTGCCGGACGACAAGCTGCCGGCCGAAGATCTGTGGACCTACGGCAAGATCGGCGCGAAAGGCACCGAACTCACCGGCTATCCGAACATCTCGGTGTTCCACGATTTCCGCTATCACCCGAGCGAAGTGATCACCGGCACCTTCGACGACTGGATGTTCGAGCATCGCGGCGTGTTCGCGTGGACGGTCGAGATCTGGAGCCCGCAGCGCGAGGCCGGCATCGCCGACTACAAGTATGTCGAGTGGTATCGTGAGCATCCGGTCGACGACGACCTCAAGCTGCTGGCCTGGAACGATGGTGCGCTCGGCGGCACGGGCTTCGTCGACTGGTATGCGTTCGAGCACCCCCAGCTCGGCCCGGTCGAGATCGGCGGCTGGAATCCGCTGTTCACCTGGAGCAATCCGCCGCCCGCGCTGCTGGAGCGCGAGGTGGCGCGGTTTCCCGAGTGGCTGCTGTGGCAGGCTGCCATCGCGCCGCGCCTGGAGTTGTTCGAGGCCAGCGTCGTTGCGCTGGGAGACCGCACTTGGAGGCTGCGGCTGGTGGTGCATAACACCGGCTGGCTGCCGACCTATGTCACCAGGCAGGCGTTGCGGAACAAGCTGGTCAGAGGGGTGGTGTTCGAGATCGCGATGCCCGACGGCATCGCGCTGGAGAGTGGATCGCGGCGGATCGAGGGCGATCAGCTTGAGGGTCGCGCCTACCGGCCGGCCAGCCCGTCGTCGTGGAGCGGATGGAGTGGCGATGTCACCGAGGATCGCGCCAAGGCGGAGTGGATCGTGCGTGGTCCGGCAGGAGCAAGTGTCGATCTTCTGGCGCGGCACGAGCGGGCCGGGGTGGTGCGCGCCAGTATCGTGTTGAGCTGAATATCGCGCGGCCGGGATGCCGCGGTCACGGCGTCCCGGCTGCGCGATTTGCTACCCGACAGGCTGGCAGGTGCGGCGGCGTCTTGCCGCGCGCAAACCCAGCAGCGTCAGGCCCGCGCCGAGCAGCGCATAGGTCGACGGTTCGGGCACCGCCGCCACGCCGCTGCGGCCGAGCGCCAGCATGTCGCTGTTGAAGGCGCCGGGTGTGCCCACGTCGCCGCGGCCGTACTCGAGGGTGCGGTCGGTCGCGACGAGGTCCGCCTGCACCTGGTTGATCGCGACGCCGCCATGGACTTCCCAGCTCACGCCCGACTGGGAGCTTGCCCACATAACCTTCGCGAGCGTGGTGCCGTCGGGCCGCGCGAGCGTGATGAAGTCGTTGGTGTTGCCGAGGCTGATGCCCTTGCCCCAGGCCCAGTCGAGAGTCATGCCGCCGTTCTCACCGGTAGCGGGGGTGCGCCCGAACAGGAACAGCCCGCCGGCATCGAGCAGCGCCGACGAATGCACGTTGAAGCTTTCGGTCGAGCTGCCGCTACCTTTACTACGGACAACGAGCCCTTGCAGATCGATCGGCGACCCGAGCGTGTTGTAGATCTCGAACCATTCGCCGCGGGTGTCGCTCACCTTGGCCGGATCGGCCATCAGTTCGGTGATGCGAATCTGGCCGGGTTGAAGGTCGGTCACGCGCAGCGGATCGGCATTGGCGGCCTTCGAGGCGGTGAAGGCGAGCAGGGCCAGGGTGATGATGCTGATGTGATGAGTCGTGTACATGGCTTTTCTCCAGAGGTAAAAGTGATGTCGATGTCATCGGCCACCGAAAAGACGGCAGCCAAGTGGGGCGGCTCCGGTGTGTTCCAAACGTCGCCAGACAATCCGGGTCCGCGGAACCGAATGTAGGAGGGGTGGTGAATATGGCGATACTTGAAAGTTGCGGTAGCGCAATTCGATACCGACGTGTCGTGCCGGCAGGGAGATCGGCGCGGTGACCCTGATGGCTCGGATCGAATGGCGCTGTGTCCAGTCGGGACCCTGGCGAGCGATCCGGCGCCGTGGCCATCGACGCGGCCACTTTGCCGGCCAACGGGCGCATCAGGTCGGCGAGTGCCGGGCGGCCGTATCGCAACTGCCGCGCATGAGCGGTGGGCGTATTGGTTGCGGGACGATGACGAACTTAATTCGCCGATCGAGCTACAGTTGACAAACAGTTGATTAGGTTCTAGAAACTACCAGCGGTAGCAATGCTTTCGCTGGTTTCCCATCCTTACCGGCACTGGCGTAACCCATGGCGAAGATCGCGGTGTTCAATCAGAAGGGCGGTGTGGGGAAGACCACCACCACGCTCAATCTGTCGGCGGCACTCGCGCGGCGCGGACATCGGCCGCTCAGCATCGATCTCGATCCGCAGGCGCATCTGTCCTACATCTGCGGCGCGACCGTCGATTCGCCCGACGCCAGCATCGTTTCGTACTACGAGAAGCAACGGCCGCTCACGGAACTTATCCGCGTCGGCAACGGTGGCTGGGAAGTCATCCCGTCGCATGTCGATCTGTCCAAGGTCGACTCGCAGTTCGGCAAGGGCCCGAACGTGCTCAACCGCCTCAACATCGGCATCGTGAAAGAGAACCTGGACGCCGGGCATCCGATACTCATCGACTGCTGTCCGTTGCTGGGTGTCCTGTCGCTGAACGCGATCTTCGCGTCCGATCGCGTGCTGATACCGGTGTCGGCAGATTTTCTCGCGGTCAAGGGTGTGATGCAGGTCGAGCGGACGCTCAAGGCGCTCGAGCAGGTGCTGCGCAAACGCCTGCCGCGCCGCTACGTGATCACGCGATTCGATTCGCGGCGCCGGATGTCGTGGGAGATCGTTCGCCAGATCGAAGAGCGCTTTGGCCCGGATGCGTGCCGCACCCGCATCGCCGAAAACGTCAGCCTCGCGGAGAGTCCTTCGGTGCACATGGATGTTTTCACACATGCCCCCGGTAGCCGGGGCGCCCAGGACTACGACGCGCTGCTGGAAGAACTGATCACCTCCGGGTTCATCGATGACCAGCCGGTGGCCGTGGCGGCCTGAAGTGACGCCCACCTCCAAGCTCGCGTTGTTCGCCACTCCCCAAAGGGGGCCGGCGCACTCTTTGGTCGGACGCCGTCGGGGTGTGCTCGGCCGAAATCATGAGGCCTCGATGATCAAGTACCAGTTCAAGATTCGCACGCGTAATGGCTTGATCGTGGAGAACCTGAACATCGCCGGCACCGATCGTGCCGAAGCCGAACGCAAGCTCCTGCGCATGTACCTCAATTCGGAGGTGCTGGAGTGCACCGAACTGTTCGGCGGCTCGGGTCGCGAAGAGTCGATGGATCTCAACACCATCCTGGCGCTGATGGCGCGGCAGGAGAAAGAAGGCGACTGATCCCGGTCTCCGACCCCGGCGACCACGCGCACGCCGCCTACTGCTGCGGTGCCAGTTGGTCGCGGTAGAGGGCGATCTTGTGGACGTAATTCTCGGCGCTCTCGACCAGCCCGGCAACCTCCTGGTCGGTCAGGGTTCGCACGGCTTTCGCCGGTGCGCCGATGATGAGCGACCGATCCGGAAACACCTTGCCTTCGGTCACCAGGGCGTTGGCACCGACCAGGCAGAAGCGGCCGATTCTGGCGTTGTTGAGCACTACGCTGTTGATGCCGATCAGGCTGCCGTCGCCGATGTCGCAGCCGTGCAGGGTGACCTGGTGACCGATGGTGACGCCGCTCCCGATGTTCAGGTGCAACCCGGGATCGGTGTGCAGCACCGATCCTTCCTGGATGTTGGTGCGTGCGCCGATGCTGATGCGGTCGTTGTCGCCGCGGACCACAGCGTTGAACCAGACGCCGCAGTCGTCGCCGAGCGAGACCGCTCCGATGACGGTGGCGTTGTGGGCAATGTAGACATTGCGGCCGGTTTCGACACGGCGGGATCCCAGGGTGAATATCATCGAGCATCCTGACGGAGTGACAAGAGCCGGATTATAGGGTTGTCGTCATCGTCATCGTTGTCGGTCGGCGCCGGCGACGCGATAATAGCGGCTGAACAGGTGCTGCCACCGCCGCGGTCACCCGCGCATACGCTCAAAGACGGAGTTCTCGACCATGACCACCGATATCACCGGCATCCTCGGCGCCGACGCCGCCCCGCTGCTTTCGCATGTTTCGAAAGCAATCCCGAAAGACACCATCCATGTGCCCGGGCCGGATTTTGTCGACCGCATCTTCGCGCCCAGCGACCGGTCGGCGCCGGTGCTCAGGAGCCTGCAGCAGATCTTCGATCATGGCCGTCTCAGGGGCACCGGTTACGTGTCGATACTGCCCGTGGACCAGGGCGTCGAACACAGCGCCGGCGCGTCGTTTGCCAAGAATCCGGCCTACTTCGATCCCGAAAACATCGTCAGGCTGGCGATCGAAGGCGGTTGCAACGCCGTGGCTTCCACTCTCGGTGTGCTCGGTGCGGTGTCGCGCAAATACGCGCATCGCATCCCGTTCCTGCTGAAGTTCAATCACAACGAGTTCCTGACCTATCCCAACAAGTACGATCAGATCCGCTTTGCCCGCATCCGGCAGGCGCGCGACATGGGTGCCGTTGCCGTTGGGGCTACCATCTATTTCGGCTCGACCGAGTCGGCGCGCCAGATCGTGGAAGTGAGCGAGGCATTCGCCCAGGCGCACGACATGGGCATGGCGACGGTGCTGTGGTGCTATCTGCGCAACAGCGCCTTCAAGACCGACCAGGACTACCACGTGTCCGCCGACCTGACCGGCCAGGCGAATCATCTCGGCGTCACCATCCAGGCCGACATCATCAAGCAGAAGCTGCCCGAGAACAACGGCGGCTATCTCGCTCTGAACACCAAGGAAAATCCCTACGGCAAGAACGACAAGCGCATGTACACCGATCTGGTGTCCGACCACCCGATCGACCTCACGCGCTACCAGGTAGCCAACTGTTACATGGGGCGCGCGGGCCTGATCAACTCCGGTGGCGCTGCCGGCGACAACGACCTGCAGGATGCTGTGCGCACCGCCGTGATCAACAAGCGCGCTGGCGGCATGGGCCTGATCTCAGGCCGCAAGGCGTTCCAGAAACCGATGAAAGAAGGCGTCACGCTGCTCAACGCCATCCAGGACGTCTATCTTTCGCCACAGGTGACGATCGCATGACCTTTCAGTGGCACGCCGCGCCCTGGATGCTGGTGACCGCGACCCTCGGGCTGCACGGCGCCGTCGCGTTTGCCGAGAGCGACGCCGAGGCGCTGGTGCGCCTGCGGGGCGAGATCACGGCGACCATCGGTGAACCGGTATGCGGCAACGTCGCGTTTTGCCGCGTCATGCCGATCGGCGCAGACGCCTGCGTCAACCATGGTTGCGTGATCGGCGACATCAGCTACTGACCATGGCCGATCGCGAACCACCGAGAGTCAAGAAGCTCCTGCCCTCACTGGGCGTATCCGACCTGCGCCGGTCCATCGCGTTCTATCGTGACTTCTTCGGCTTCTCGCTGGTCGATCATTTCGACGATGATGCCGGTGAAGCGGTCTGGTGTTGGTTGCGATCGGGTGTCGCCGAATTGATGTTGCAGCAGCTCACGCCGGACCAGCAGATCACGCTCGAACCAGCCCTTGGCCAGAGCTGGGCGCTCTATATCCGGCCGGCCGACATCGACGACATGCGCGCTCGTCTGATCGCCGCGGGCGTAGACGTGAGCGACATCGGCCTCACCAGCTATGGCGCGCGCGAATGCTTTGTGCGGGATCCCGATGGTTACGAACTATGGCTGTCGATGCCCGAGGCCGGCAAGGGCGCCGACGACGAAGACGACGATGATCCCGGGGATGAGATCGACGGCGGTGAAGTTGCCGTCGACGATGGTGCCCGTCTGCACTGACCGCAGCGAACGCGGCGGTCGTCCCGGCGCAGTTTAGGGGTAGACCGACGAGATCAGCCCGTCGCCGATCCAGTTGCCGAGCAGTGTCGCCGCCCGGTTGGCTGCGTCCTCCGGGTCGTGCCATTCGCACAGGCCTTCGCAGACCGCGGCGAAGCTCTCCCCCCGCAGGATCGCGTCGATGGCCCATGCCTCGTCCTGATCCAGTGAACGGAAGTGAGGGTCGAGGTGCTTGCGCCAGACCACCAGCGGCGTCGTGCCGGTCGGATGCTCGATGGTCTCCGCTGTTTCCGCGAGCTGAATGCGTCGCCAGGCCGGCGCCGTGTCGGACAACAAATCGGCGCGCTGCGCCGAAGGATGCGCAACCAACCGGACGGTTGCCCACTCCTCGGGTGGAATCGTCGCCAGTGATGTATGGGTGAGTACCGGCGCGTCGGCGGCATCGAAGGCAAGACCGAGCATCCATTCCAGCCGAGCGAGATCGCCGGCTGCCGTGTCGTGCGCGCCGGCGACGAAGGTCGCGAAGTCCGCACCGTACCACCGCACGTTGCGATGCCGGGATGGATTCGAACGGACGTAGCCATGAGCGAGGGTGGCAAAACGGTCCGGACCCAGGCTGCCGCGCAACGCCGGGAAGTCGGCGGCCAGCACCTCGACCAGCCGCGCGCCATAGGCATGGCGATACACATCGAGCCGGGCGCGAACGTCGGTGTCGCTGCTGCCGACGACATGCCCGGTGGCGGCGTCGGTGTCGCCCATCACGTCGGCCTGGAACTCGCGCTGAAGGGTGGCGAGAGAGGTCATGCCGCGAGGCTTGCCACCGGCACGCGCGCCGCGATCCGGCGGGCGCGATCGAGTTCGGCGATCAGGTCGGCGAGCGCCGGGATGTGGTCGTCGCGCTCGATCATGGTGGGCACGGCGCCGAGCCGCTCGATGGTGTGGCGGTAGAGATCCCAGACCGGCTCCACGATCGGTGCGTCGTGGGTATCGATCAGGCGGTCGCCGTCGGTCGAATGCCCGGCAAGGTGGATCTGCCGGATGCGTTGGGGTGGCAGGGCAGCGATGTATTCATGCGCATCGAAACCATGGTTGCAGGCGGAGACGTAGACGTTGTTCACGTCGAGCAGCAGGTCGCAGTCGGCGCGCGCGGCGATCAACGACACGAACTCCCACTCGGTCAGATCGGATTCGCGGAACGCCGCATAGCTGGAGACGTTCTCCAGCACCAGGCGCCGTCCGAGGAAGTCCTGCACCCGCCGGATGCGATCGACGACATGGTCGAGGACATCCTCGCGATACGGCAGGGGCAGCAGATCGTGGAGATTGGCGCCGTCGACGCCGGTCCAGCACAGATGATCCGATATCCAGGCCGGGTCGATCCGTTGCGCGAGGGATCGCACCTGCGCCAGATAGCCGAGATCGAGCGGGTCGGTGCCGCCGATCGAGAGCGAGACGCCATGCAGCACGACGGGCCAGTCGCGGCGCACGCGGTCGAGATTGGCCGGCGGACGACCACCGGGCACCAGATAGTTCTCGGTGATGGCCTCGAACCAGTCGATGCGCGGGCGTTGCGCCGCATCGAGGATGTCGGGATAGTGGACTGGGCGCAGGCCGAGTCCGAAGCCGAGCAGTGATGTCATGGGTCCTGGGTGCGCACGCAAGGTGAGGTCCCGGTCGGGCTGCGCGGCACGCGACGCCACGCGGGAAGCGCGGCGTCGCGTGCCGGCGAGGACGGTGGTACTCAGCCCTTCATCATCTTGTCTTTGACCATCTTGCACTCGGACTCGCCGAGTTCGACCCAGCCCTGGCCCTTGCACGCGTTCTGGCCCTTGCATTCGTTCTTGGCGGTCTTGCAGGCGCCCTGGCCCTTGCAGGATGTGGCGCCTTCACAATGCATCTTGGCCATCGTCGCGCCCGAGGACCCTTCGGACTTCATGGTGCTGCAACCGGCGGTCAGCAGGGCGGCGGCAGCGGCTGCCATCGCGATCCCGGTCAGGGTGGTGGTCGTCTTCATGCGTTTCTCCATGTGAGTAGGTTTCCAGGCATGCAGCCCGGATGGCGGCTCGCCCGGCACGGGGATGCAGGTGAGTTTTCACCGTGCACCGCTCGATGGTACGGATCAGTTATCACAACGGATTCACGGCGGCCACCCGAAAACGACAACGGCTCCCGCGGGAGCCGTTGTCGGATCTACGATCGGTCGACCGTCAAAGCAGGGGCACCAGCAGCAACGCCACGATATTGATGATCTTGATCAGGGGGTTAATGGCGGGCCCGGCGGTGTCTTTGTACGGGTCACCCACGGTGTCGCCGGTCACAGCTGCCTTGTGGGCATCCGAGCCCTTGCCGCCGAAGTGCCCGTCTTCGATGTATTTCTTGGCATTGTCCCAGGCGCCGCCACCGGTGGTCATCGAGATGGCAACGAACAGGCCGGTGACGATGGTGCCGATCAGCAGACCACCCAATGCTTCCTTGCCGAGGATGAAGCCGACCAGCACCGGCACCAGCAGTGGCAGGATCGACGGAATGATCATCTCCTTGATTGCTGACTTGGTCAGCATGTCGACCGCCTTGGAGTAGTCGGGCTTTGCCGTGCCTTCCATGATGCCGGGGATGGTCTTGAACTGTCGCCGAACCTCTTCGACCACGGCACCGGCGGCACGCCCGACCGCTTCCATGGCCATGGCACCGAACAGAAAGGGGACCATCCCGCCGATGAACAGGCCGATGATCACCATGTGGTTCGACAGATCGAACACGGCGGTCTTGCCGGCCGCTTCGAGGTTGTGCGTGTAGTCGGCGAACAGCACCAGCGCCGCGAGGCCGGCGGATCCGATCGCATAACCCTTGGTCACGGCCTTGGTGGTATTGCCCACGGCATCGAGAGGATCGGTGATGTCGCGTATCTTTGATGGCAGGCCGGCCATCTGGGCAATGCCGCCAGCGTTGTCGGTGATCGGGCCATAGGCGTCGAGCGCGACGATCATGCCGGTCATCGATAGCATGGCCGTTGCGGCGACCGCGATGCCGTACAGCCCGGCAAAGGCATGTGCAGCCCAGATCGCCAGGCATACCGCCAGCACCGGTAGCGCCGTGGATTTCATCGACACCCCGATACCGGCGATGATGTTGGTGGCGTGTCCGGTCTGCGATGCCGCAGCGACGTGGCGTACCGGACCATACTCGGTGGCGGTGTAGTACTCGGTGATCACGACCATCAGTGCCGTGAGCAGGAGACCAACCAGCGAGGCCCCGAACAGCTTGGCAACCGACAGTTCCGGGATCACCGTGCCCACGTCGCTCATCAGCCACTGGGTGACGAACCAGAACGCCACCGCCGCCAGCACACCGGATACCGCCACGCCCTTGTAGAGCGCGTTCATGATCTTGCCGCCTTCCTTCACCTGGACGAAGAAGGTACCGACGATCGAGGCGATGATCGACACGCCGCCGAGCACCAGCGGATAGATGATTGCCTTGTCGCCAAGCCCCTTGAGCATGAGGCCGCCCAGCAGCATGGTTGCAATCACGGTCACGGCATAGGTCTCGAACAGGTCGGCCGCCATGCCGGCGCAGTCGCCGACGTTGTCACCGACGTTGTCGGCGATCACCGCCGGGTTGCGCGGATCGTCTTCCGGAATACCGGCTTCGACCTTGCCCACCAGATCGGCGCCGACGTCCGCACCCTTGGTGAAGATGCCGCCGCCCAGGCGCGCGAAGATGGAGATGAGCGATGAACCGAAGGCGAGGCCGATCATCGAGTGCAGCGCCCGATCGGCTTCCATCATGCTGGCCAGCAGGCCGTAGTAGCCGGCCACGCCGAGCAGGCCCAGGCCGACCACCAGCATGCCGGTAATGGCGCCGCCCCGAAAAGCCACCGCCAGAGCGGCGTTCAGGCCGTGGTTGGCAGCTTCGGCGGTGCGCACGTTCGCGCGCACCGAAACGTTCATGCCGATGTAGCCTGCCAGGCCGGAGAGCACGGCGCCGATCAGGAAGCCGAAGGCAGTGGGCCAGTCGAGCACGATGCCCAGCACCACGAACAGTATGGCGCCGACCACGCCGATGGTGGCGTACTGGCGATTGAGGTAGGCCTGGGCGCCTTGCTGGATGGCCGCCGCGATTTCGCGCATGCGGTCGTTGCCGGTGGGTTGCGCAAGAATCCACTGGATCGAGACGCCGCCGTACGCGAGCGCTACACCGGCGCACACGAGCGCGATGATCAAACCTGAAGCCATGACTCCCCCATTACCTGATTGTTTGACGACTATCGACTATCGGAAACTGATCGCGGCGGCGGCGGCCAGGAATGGCAGGCACCACCGACTTACCCGACCGACTGGTTCCGACCGACTGGTTCCGGTGTCGGCGAGTTCGATCCGACCGGGCCTTGCTGACAACCGCCTGCCAATGCTCGTCTCGTTCTTCGAGCGACACTACCCGACAGGTGGCCGGTAATTAATAACGTCCTAGTTTAACGGGAAATTTTGGCTGGCAGCAACCCGAATCTCGGCGGTCGCCCAGGAGTACCTGCGCGCCTGCTCCCAGGCGGCAGTGCGCAACCGGTCCGAGGCAGTCTGGTCAGATCTTGAACGGCGTCTTCAGCTTCTTGCGCACCGACGGGTTCTTCAGCCGGACGTAATCCGGCAGGCCATTGCGGAACGGCGGGTAGTCTTCGCCTTCGATGAGGGGGGCCAGATAGTTGCGGCAGCGGGTAGTGATGTGGAACCCGTCGGCGGTGATGAAATTCGCCGGCATCTTTTTTTCGACATTGGCGACGCGATCGAGATCGGTGAACCCGATGCTCCATCGATAGGGCCGGGTGCTGTCGCGGACGATCGTCGGCATGACCGCGTTGTGTCCGGCCAGTGCCAGCTCCACGGCGGCCTTGCCCACTGCGTAGGCTTGCGCGACGTCGGTTTTCGAGGCGATGTGGCGTGCCGCGCGTTGCAGGTAGTCCGCGACCGCCCAGTGGTACTTGAGACCCAGTTTTTCGCGGATCAGGTTGGCGATCACCGGCGCGACCCCGCCGAGCTGGGCGTGGCCGAAAGCGTCGCGCAGGCCGGACTCGGAAAGAAATCGTCCGTCGGCATCGCGTACCCCCTCCGACACCGCGATCACGCAGTAGCCAGTCCGCTTCACGGTCTCGTCGACCCGCGCGAGGAACCGCGCCGGATCGAAGGCGACTTCGGGAAACAGCAGGATGTGCGGGGCGTCCCCGGCGCGCTCGGCCGCCAGTCCGCAGGCGGCGGTGATCCATCCCGCATGGCGGCCCATCACCTCCAGCACGAACACCTTGGTCGAGGTGCGCGCCATCGATGCAACGTCGAACCCGGCCTCGCGGATCGAGGTGGCAACATACTTCGCGACCGATCCGAAGCCGGGGCAACAGTCGGTGACGGGAAGATCGTTGTCGACGGTCTTGGGTACATGGATGGCCTGGAGCGGGTAGCCGAGCGCCGTCGACAGTTGCGATACCTTCAGGCAGGTGTCGGCCGAATCGCCACCGCCGTTGTAGAAGAAATAGCCGATGTCGTGGGCGCGGAAGACGTCGATGAGACGTTGGTACTGCGCCTGGTTGTCTTCGAGCCGCCCGAGTTTGTAGCGCGCTGATCCGAACGCCCCGGCGGGGGTATGACGCAGGGCGCGGATCGCCGCTGGTGATTCGAGCGACGTGTCGATCAGGTCTTCGGACAGCGCCCCGAGGATGCCATTGCGACCGGCAAGCACTTTGCCGATGCGCGAACGATGCTTGCGTGCGGTCTCGATCACGCCGCATGCGCTGGCGTTGATGACCGCGGTCACACCGCCCGACTGCGCGTAGAACGCGTTGCTCTTGGCCATCCCTGTCTCCCTGACCGTCGCGGCGCGGCGGCGCCGCGGCAAATGATTAAGACAGCGCCGCGAAAATCTCGTCGCGAATGCGCTCCATGCTGCCGACCCCCGCGATCCTGACGTACCGCGGTGCGCCGCCCACGCCGCTGTTGGCCCAGGCCAGGTAGTAATCGACCAGGGGGCGCGTCTGGCTGTGGTACACCTCGAGGCGTTTGCGCACCACGCTTTCCTGGTCGTCGTCCCGTTGCACCAGATCGTCGCCGCTCAGGTCGTCCTTGCCCGGCACCTTCGGCGGATTGAACGCGACGTGATAGGGGCGTCCGGATCCGGGATGCACCCGTCGCCCCGACATGCGCTGGATGATCTCGGCGTCGTCGACGTCGATCTCCACGACGCAGTCGATCGGCACGCCCGCAGCCTTCATCGCGTCGGCCTGCGGAATGGTGCGGGGAAAACCGTCGAACAGGAATCCCTCGGCGCAGTCGGGCTGGCGGATGCGTTCGGCCACCAGACCGATGATGACCTCGTCGGGGACGAGTCCGCCGGCGTCCATGTGCTGCTTCGCTTCCAGGCCCATCGGCGTTCCGGCCTTGACCGCGGCACGCAGCATGTCGCCGGTGGAGATCTGCGGTATGCGGAATCGTTCGACGATGTGCGCGGCCTGTGTGCCCTTGCCGGCGCCGGGAGCGCCCAGGAGAATCAATCGCATGGCATGTGGGAGGTCATGTTGTGGTTGGAGGGCGCAGCCATGAACGGTCGCTGGCTTGGCGGCTGGTCGGCAGGCCGATACGACCGGCGGATTATAGCCGGGCGTCAGCGCCCGGCCGGGTAGAGCGCGCGAACGCGTTCCAGGTCTTCCGGCGTATCGACGCCGGTTTCCGGTGCGAGATCGGTCACCATGACCGCGATCCGATACCCGTGCCAGAGCGCGCGCAATTGCTCGAGCGCCTCGAAGCGTTCGATCGGCGAAGGGTCGAGCGTGGCGTAGGCGCGCAGGAATGCGCCGCGATACGCGTAGATGCCGATGTGGCGCAACGCCGGCAGCCCGGACGGGAGAGCGCGACCGGCCGCAAAGGCGTCACGGGCGAACGGTACCGGTGCCCGGCTGAACGTGAGCGCATGGCCGCGGCGGTCCAGTTCCACCTTGACGACATTCGGGTCGAAGAAGTCGGCCTCGTGCGTGATCGGATAACAAGCGGTGGCGATCGACGCATCCGGATTTTCGGCAAGATGCAACGCGACGGCGCGTATCAGCGTCGGCGCGATCCGCGGCTCATCGCCCTGGACGTTGACGACGATCGTGTCGTCACTCCAGCCGCGAGCTGCCGTCACCTCGCCGATGCGGTCGGTTCCGGTCGGATGATCGGCGCGCGTCATGGCGACCT
The DNA here is from genome assembly GCA_025350245.1 of Betaproteobacteria bacterium. Taxonomy (GTDB): domain Bacteria; phylum Pseudomonadota; class Gammaproteobacteria; order Burkholderiales. Next base: position 30,509 of record JANXYG010000069.1, on the reverse strand, counting down.
TGATGCCGTGGGCGGCGACGGCCGCCGCAACCTCCGAATGATCGGTCGCCACCCAGATCTCACTGGCGCCGCTGGCGGTGGCCTGCTCCGCGACCCGTACGACCATCGGTTTGCCGCCGATGTCGGCGAGCGGTTTGCCCGGCAGCCGGGTGGACGCGAAGCGCGCCGGGATGACAACGACGAAACCGGTCACCGTTTCTGGCGCCAGCCGTCGAGCTCTTCGGGTGTGAGGCGCCGGGCCTCGTCTTCGAGCATCACCGGAATGTCGTCGCGGATCGGATAGGCGAGTGCGCTCTCGATCGAGACCAGTTCCTGCTTTTCGCGGTGGTAGATGAGCGGCGCCTTGGTGAGAGGGTCGACGAGCAACTCGAGCAGCTTGGGATCAAGGGCCATGGCGTAGTCTTTCCAGGACGCGATCAAGAAACCCCTCCGGCAGTACCGCGTCCACCGGCAGCGCCCAGAAGTTCGTCGTCGCAAAGCCTGTGGATTTTACGGCATCCTTCTCCGTCATCACGACCGTGTCCACACCCGCGAACGCGAAGTCCGACGCCGCATAGGTGTGATGATCGGGAAACGGGTGTTCCTGGAACCGCAGCCCGAGCGCGGCAAGCGTATCGAAGAACTGCTGCGGCCTGCCGATGCCGGCCACGGCATGCACCGGGCGGTCGCGCAGCGCGGCCGCGTCGGTGGCCAGCGCCGGATCGCGCAGGTTGCGGAAACGGCCGGGTGCGAGACTCATGGCGGCGGCTGGTCCCGGCAATGCGAGGCCGGCTCGTTGCGGGCCCTTCACCACCAGCAGATCGGTGCGTGCCAGTCGACGCACCGGTTCGCGCATCGGCCCCGAGGGAATGGGCAGGCCATTGCCAAAACCGGCGGCGCCGTCGATGAGCGCGATCTCGACATCGCGCGCAAGCCGGTAGTGCTGAAGTCCGTCGTCGCTGATGATGACATCGCGATCGGGGTTGGCGGCGAGCAGCGCTCGGGCAGCGGCAACACGATCGGTACCGCGCCATACCGGGCAGTCGCCGCGACGTGCCAGCAGCACCGGTTCGTCACCGTCCACGCCCGGCTCGCCCGCCGGAGACACCAGTGCCGGACCGGCGTTGGCGGCACCATAGCCACGGGTGACGATCCCGGGTCTGAACCCCGCGCGCACCAGGTTGGCCGCAAGCCACAGGACCAGCGGCGTCTTGCCGGTGCCGCCGGCGGTGATGTTGCCGACGACGATGACCGGCACCGGCAGGCGTATCGCGCGCAACAAGCCGGTGCGGTACAGCGCCCGCCGGCAGGCGGTGACAGTGGCATACACGATCGACAGTGGCAGCAGCGCGAGCGCAACCGGCCCCACGCGATGCCAGTGATCGGGTGTCGAAGGCAAGCCCGTCGTTCCGGTCAGGACAGGGGTTCGAACAGCGCCGAGATGTCGTCGGCGCTGACCGGCGCACCGGCCGCCGCGCCGTCGCCGAGGATGTCCGCGGCGAGTGCGGCCTTCGCCACCTGCATGGCCATGATCTTCTCCTCGACGCTGCCGGCGGCGATCAGCTTGTAGACGAACACCGGCTTGTCCTGGCCGATGCGGTGCGCGCGATCGGTTGCCTGGCGTTCCACCGCCGGATTCCACCAGGGGTCGTAGTGGATGACGGTATCGGCGGCGGTCAGGTTCAGACCGGTGCCGCCGGCCTTGAGGCTGATCAGGAAGAGCGGCACTTCTCCGGCCTGGAACGCGTTCACGGGCCGTTCGCGGTCACGGGTTTCGCCGGTGAGCTTGACGTAGCCGATGCCCATGGCGGTGACTTCCCGTTCGATGATGGCGAGCATGCTGGTGAACTGCGAGAACACGAGCACGCGCCGGCCTTCCGGCAGCAACTGGCGCAGCATGCCGCGCAAGGCGTCGAGCTTCGCCGACTCGGTGATGCGCGTGGCGTTCTCAAGCTTGAGCAGCGACGGGTCGCAGCACACCTGCCGCAGCTTGAGCAATGCGTCGAGCACCACGATCCGGCTTTGCCCGAACCCGCGCGCGGCGATCTCCGCCCGCACCCGTTCGTTCACCGACGCCCGCACCGTCTCGTACAACTCGCGCTGTGCGCCGAGCAATTCCACCAGCCGCACGATCTCGGTGCGTGGCGGCAGTTCCGTCGCCACCTGCTCCTTGGTTCGCCGCAGCAGGAACGGCCGGATTCGCCGTGACAGCGAAGCGCGCCTGGTTGCATCGCCATGTTTTTCGATCGGGTTTCGATAGGTTCGGCGAAAGGCGGCGGCATCGCCGAGGAACCCGGGGATGAGGAAATGGAACAGCGACCAGAGTTCGCCGAGATGATTTTCCAGCGGTGTGCCGGTCAGACACAGGCGATGTCGCGCCGCGAGGTCACTGACCACTTTCGCCGCCTGGGTCTGGGCATTCTTGATCTGCTGCGCCTCATCGAGAATCACGAGGTGGAACTCGCGCGCCAGCAGGGCCTCGCGGTCACGCGGCAGCAGCGCATAAGTGGTGAGCACGATATCGGCCCCGGTCATGGCGGCAAACGACTCGCGTCGTTTCAGGCCGTGAGATACATGCACGATCAGATCGGGTGTGAAGCGCTGCGCTTCCCGCCGCCAGTTCGGCACCACGCTGGTGGGCGCCACGATCAGGGCGGGGAGATCGAGGCGTCCTTCGGCCTTCTCGATCGCGATGTGGGCCAGCGCCTGGACCGTCTTGCCCAGACCCATGTCGTCGGCGAGGATGCCGCCGAAACCGAACTCGCGCAGGAACTGCAGCCAGCCGACGCCCTCCGCCTGGTAGCTGCGCAGGGTTGCGCCGAACCCGGGCGGGGGCTGGCGGGGAACGATGCCGCCAGCGGCCAACCGCCGGGCAACCTCGCGCAGCCTGTGGTCCGCATCCCACACCAGCGGAACCGCGGTCTCCAGTTCGGTGAGTCGCATCGCGTCGAGGCGACTCACGCGCAAGCCATCGTCCGCGGCGCGATCGAGCAATTCGTCGAGCACCCGGATCAGGGCATGCACCTGGTTCATCGGCACCGGCAGCAGGCGACCGTCGTCCAGGCGCACCAGCATGCTGGCCCCGGCTTTCGGTCCAGCCGACAGTGCGACATGGGCGAGTTCAGGATGCTCGCGCAGTGCCGTGAGCAGGATCGGGAGCAGGTCGATGCGCTTGCCGTCGACGTCGATACCGAGTTCGAGATCGAACCAGTCGTTGCCCGACGGTGCGAGTCGCGCCTGCCATTCGCCGGCCCGGGCGGTGCGGAAGCGGAAATTGTCGTCGAACTCGAGGCGCCAGCCTTCGGCCTGCAGGTGCGGCAGGGGGCCGACCACGAAATCGATCCAGTCCTGGTCGCGGGCGAAGGTGTAGTCGTGTTTCACGCCCTGCGGGAAATGGCGGACCACATTCATCACCTTGTCGAAGCCGGCGGCTCGCAGCGCCTGATGCGCGGCCTGCTCCGCGCCGTGGTTGCGCTGGATGCGCAGCAGGCGACCGTTCTGGAACCGGGTCAGCGTGCCCGGACTGTCGCGGTTGGCACGCACGCCGAGGTAGTCGAAGCTCAATGCGGCGATGTCGAGCGAGGCGTCGTGGGCATTGCGGAAGCGATAGGGTTCCTCGAACGACTCGAAGCGAAGCACCGGTATCGGCATGGCGTCCGGCACGTCGCTTTGCCTCGGTACCGCCGGCAATGGAATCGGCGTGCCATGGGTTGCTTCGAGTTCCGCGCGGAAAGCGCTCGCGTGCTCGGGACGGATCGCCGGGGCGCCGGCGATCACTTCGGCGAGCGCCGGCTCCAGCGTCGTGTCGAGCGGCCCGCATTCGCCAGCGGTCGCATCGACGTACCAGGGCGGTGCCATCGGCAGCACGTGGGTGCTCGGTGGTTTGGTGGTCACCGCTACCTGCTGTTCGCCGTCTTCGCCAAAGCGCCATTCGAAGCGGGCGGAACGCGGCGCGCCAAGATGCAGGACAGGGGATTGAACGTCACCGAAATGGCAGCGCCCCGACGCCAGCACGGCACGCAGCACCGATGCCCCGCCCGCGAATCCGCCGAGCGGGTATTGCCCGGGCAACCCGAACTCCCCGGCCACGAGAAGCTGGCGCAGGATGCGAACGTCCGCGATGCGGATGAACGCCGGTGGTTTTTGCGCGACCAGGTCGCCCGGGCTCCAGCGCGAGGATTTGCCATAGCCGCCGGTCTTGAGGCGTCGCGCCTGCACCAGGGTGACCACCGCCCGGCGTGCCCGCGGCGCGCCGTCGACACCGAGCAGGTAGATCAGGCGGTTGTGTACCTGGGCGGGATACTCCTCGGCCTCCGGGCGCGTTGCTTCTCGTGCCCGCTCCAGCCAATGGGTCAGTTCCAGAGGCAGCGCAGGCGGGCCGGCATCCGCGGTTTCGGGAAGCGCGATCGATTTTTCGATTTCCGGTGTGGCTGGGGTCGAGACGAGTGGCGAAGCCGGCGGGTCTTGTTCCAGGATCAAAGCCGCGAGCGCTGCTGCATGTTTGCAGTTGATATGCACCGGGCACGAGCAGGAGCTGCTTGCCGTGGTTCCGAGGGGCGTGAAATGCAGGGTGATCTCGACCGCATAGGGCTCGCGGCGGCTGCCCAGTACCCGCGCCCGGAACCGGCTGCCGTCATCGAGGCGCTCGATATCCGTCACGCGATCACGTTCCGCGTAGTTCTCGCCTCGCGCAAGGGTGATGTCGTCGAAGCTGCGCTCCAGCACGTCGGCAGTGACCCGCAGCATCGGCATCGCGCAGCGTGGCTATTTCTGGCTGGCGTTCTGCGTCGCGAACGTGATGCGACCGAATCCGGCGAGGCGGGCTGCTTCGAGCACGCGGATGACCGACTGGTGGGTGGTGCGGCCATCGGCGTTGATCACGAGCATCGGATCGGCATTGGCCCCGGCGGCCCGCTTGAGCTCGTTGCTGAAGCCTTCGGGGGTGGAAAAACTCACCGGCGTCCTTCCGACCAGGTAGGTGCCCGCAGCGGTGACGGCGATGTTGATCTGCGCCGGCCGTTCGGTGGCTTTCGCGGCATCGGCTGTGGGCAGGTTGATCTGCAGTTCGGAATAGCGCGAATAGGTCGTGGTCACCGCCAGGAAGATGACGATCACCAGGAGGATGTCGATGAAGGGGACGAGGTTTATGTCAGGTTCGTCGCGAACGCGGCCACGACGGAAGTTCACGGTGCCCGCCGTTTCCCGGGTGCAACCCCGGAAGGCGCCGACGCGCGCCGACAAAGGTGGCGGCCGGGGCCGGGCCCGGCCGGCGCGACCTGGCGACGTTGGGTCACCCCTGGCGATCTCCGTGCAATACCTCGACCAGCTTCACGGCCTGCAACTCCATCTCGACCGTGAGCGACTCGGCCCGGTCACGGAAGTGGCGATAGAAAATGAGGCTGGGCACGGCGACGATGATGCCGAAGGCCGCGTTGTAGAGCGCGATCGCGATGCCGTGCGCGAGCTGCGCGGGATTGGCCATGCCGCTCTGGCCCTGTGACCCGAAGATCTCGATCAGCCCGATGATGGTGCCGAGCAACCCGAGCAGCGGCGCCATGGTGGCGATGGTGCCGAGCGTGGTCAGGAACCGGTCGAGCTCACGGGCGGCGCCGCGCCCCGCCTCCTCGATCGACTCCTTCATGATCTCCCGGGTGCTGCCGATGTTTCGCAGGCCCGCGGCGAATACCACCCCGAGCGCCGAGCCGGCGGCCAGGCGGTCGAGCAGTTCCTGCGTGACACCGTTGGCCCGGAATTCCTGCACGGTGGTTGGTAGCAGCGCCGGTGGCGCGACCGCGCTGGTTCGCAACGACCAGGCGCGTTCGCCGATGATGCCCAGAGCAACGATGGAGGCGGCGATGATGGGCCAGATCGGCCAGCCTGCAGCCTCGATGATAGCGAGCAAGTCGATGTCTCCATGGACGGGATAGCCTCGCACTGTAGCTTGGGCGCGGGGCTGGCGGCAACCTCGACAGGCGATGATGTCCCACCACCGACGTTGTCCACAATTGCTGTGGATAACACTGTGCACAGCTTGTTGAAAATGGCCGTAAGTGGGCTTCGGACAAGGTTTTTTGCCCGGTCGCACAAAACTTGGGCTGCGAAAAAATGCAATTTAAACAGAATGTTGTGTTCTGCTCTCCTCTGTGTTCAGTGGCGGAAAAACAGGTTGCATTCCGATGACTGTTGTGACCGGTAACGGCGCCCGGCGTGATCGCACGACGTTGATCGTGCATCGAACCGCCTCGCGCCGTGGTGGTCCGGCCCTGGTTCGATAGAATCCGGCCGCATGGAGATTGCGCAAACGTCGTCACCGGTGATCTCGGTCACCCAACTCAATGCCGCGGTGAGGGGGTTGATCGAAGCCGGCGTGCCATTGGCATGGGTCGCGGGAGAGATATCCAACTTCACGCGAGCGGCTTCGGGGCATTGCTATTTCTCGATCAAGGACGAAGGCGCGCAGGTGCGGTGCGTGATGTTTCGCCAGCGGGTCCAGTTGCTCGGCTGGCTGCCGGGCAACGGCGTCCAGGTAGAGGTGCGGGCGGTGGCCACGCTCTATGAACCCCGCGGCGACTTCCAGCTCAATGTCGACTCGATGCGCCGCGGCGGGGCCGGGGCATTGCACGAGCGCTTCGAGCGCCTGAAGCGCAGCCTCGCCGCCGAGGGTCTGTTCGCGCCGGAACGCAAACGCCCGTTGCCACGGTTTCCGAGGCGGATAGGCGTCGTGACGTCGCTTCAGGCCGCCGCGCTGCGGGATGTGCTCACCACCTTGCGCCGCCGGCTGCCGGCACTGCCCGTGATCGTCTATCCGACACCGGTGCAGGGCGATGCGGCGGCCCGCCTGATCGCGGCGGCACTGGAAGCCGCGGGGCGCCGTGCCGAGGTCGATGTGATCATCCTCTGCCGTGGTGGTGGCAGCCTCGAGGACCTCTGGTCATTCAACGAGGAGATCGTGGCCAGGGCGGTGGCGGCGAGTCCGATTCCAGTGGTCTCCGGCGTCGGCCACGAGACCGACTTCACGATCGTCGACTTCGTCGCCGACGCTCGCGCGCCGACGCCGACGGCGGCAGCGGAACTGGTGAGCCCCGACGGACCGGCGCTGCGCCGACAACTGATGCTCCAGGCGGCGGGTCTCGCTCGCCAGTGGCGCCGCGGCATCGAACGGCGCGCTCAGCAGATCGATTTTTTCGCCGCGCGGGTGCGACACCCCGTGCAGCAGTTGCACTTCCGCCGGCAACTACTCGGCCAGTTGCGCATTCGTCTGCATCGCGTGGGGGCATCCGCGTCGGATCGCCGGGTCGCCGCGCTGTCCGCGATGGCTGCGCGTTTGCGCCGCGTCGTCCCGGACCTGCGCAACGAACGCGGACTCACCGGGCGAAGCGGCAGACAACTGGTGGTCGCGATGCGAGGGCGCCTGCGCGATCTCGATGGCCGCCTGCAACGCACCGGTGCTGTCGTCAGGCTGCTCGATCCCCAGGCGGTGCTGGACCGCGGCTACAGCATCGTGCGCGATGCGAGCGGCGCCTTGGTGCTTGCGGCGTCTTCCCTGGTGGCCGGCCAGCCGGTGGAGATCACGCTGGCGCACGGATCGGCGACGGCATCGGTTCAGGCGGTGCGCGACGCCGCCGATTGAGCGTGCATCCGGTGCTGGCGTATCGTCGCGATCCGCGTCGTTCTCGAAGCGGTGTTCGATCCGCAACCCAAAACTTAAGGAGGAGAATTCATGAACTGGCTCAAGCACGGTGTCTGCGTCGCCCTGATGGCGATCACCCTCGTTGCCGCACACGATGCACCCGCCCAGATGAGCGACAAGAAAGTGCTCACCCTCGACGCCGCACGCAAGGTGGCGGCCGCGGCTGAGGCCGAGGCGATGAAGAACGGATGGAACGTGGTCATCGCCGTGGTCGACGATGGCGGCTACCTGATCTATCTGCAACGGCTCGATGGCACCCAGAACGGCAGCATCGAGGTGGCGCAGCGCAAGGCCCGCACGGCGGTCAACTTCAAGCGTCCGACCAAGGCGCTCGAGGATGCGATCGCCGGTGGTCGCACGGCAGTGCTCGCACTCACCGAAGTGGGTGCCTTTCCGCTCGAAGGCGGCGTGCCGCTGATGTACCAGGGGCAGATCGTCGGTGCGATCGGCGTCTCCGGTGTCACCTCGCAGCAAGATGGCGTGGTGGCCAAGGCGGGTGCCGAATCGATGGCTTCGATGCCCTGAGAGTTGACGACCACCCCCAGGCCCAGTTGACGCTCACCCCCAGGCTGCGCTGCGCTACGCCTTCCCCCTTGAGGGGGCGCAGCGTCCTCGGGAGACCCTGTGGGCGCTGCCCCTTCGCTTCAGAAATCCCTTCGTTCGGCATCCTCAGGCTGCGCCTGATGGGCCACTACTTCAGATGGGCGTCGACCAGCCGTGCGACGTGGTCTTCCAAGGCTTCGTCGAGGCAGTCGAGCCGGATCACGCCGGACATCGCCCGTAGCCAGGTGAGCTGCCGCTTGGCGAGCTGCCGGGTGGCAGCCACTGCGCGCTCCCGCAGCGTCGCGAGCCCGTACCCGCCATCGAGGTATTCCCAGGTCTGGCGGTATCCGACACAACGCATCGAGGTCATCGAAGGCGAGAGCGCATACGTGGCGCGCAGTTGCCGCACCTCCCCGATCAATCCCAGCTCCAGCATCTCTTCGAATCGCGCGGCGATGCGTTGGTGCAGGACGGCACGATCGCCGGGCTCGAGTGCGATCGGGACAAAGCGGAACGGGGCCGGCCGGCGACGGGCTTCCGCAATGACCTCGGCCATCGGCCTGCCGGTGGTCCAGCACACTTCGAGTGCGCGCTGGATACGCTGGGCGTCGTTCGGATCGAGTCGCGCCGCCGTGAGCGGGTCCAGACTTGCCAGGGTCGAGTGCAGGGCAGGCCAGCCGATATCGAACGCCATGCCCTCGATCACGGTCCGCATCGCAGGGTCGGCTGCCGGCAGATCGGACAGACCTTCGCGCAGTGCCTTGAAGTAGAGCATCGTGCCGCCGCTCAGTATCGGGATGCGGCCACGGCCGGTGATCGCGCGGATCGCGGCGGCGGCATCCTGCGCGAAACGGGCGGCGGAGTAGCTCGCGTCGGGGTCGATGATGTCGATGATATGGTGCGGAACCGCGCCGCGCTGAGCGGCATCGGGCTTCGCGGTGCCGATGTCCATGTCGCGAAACACCTGTGCGGAATCGACGCTCACGATCTCGGCGGGGAGGCGTGTCGCCAATGCGAGCGCGGAACGGGTCTTGCCGCTGGCGGTCGGCCCCATGATGAGGATCACCGGCGGCAGGTGCGATCGATCGTCATCCACAATGTCCAGAATCATCCACCAACGTCAACAGTCACCTCATCGAGCACCGGAGGAATCTCGGTGAACGGAGGGCAGCCCAAAGGCGTTGAACGAAGGGGACTGCGAAGCGAAGGGGCAACATCCGCAGGGTCCCCCGAGGAATGTTGCGCCCCCCTCGGGGGGGAAGGCGAAGCGCAGCGCAGCCTGGGGGGGGACGTCACCTCATCTTCCGCGCAGAAACAGGCGATCGAAATCGGCTAGCGCGAACTGGTGCCAGGTCGGTCGTCCGTGATTGCACTGGTCGGCGCGCTCGGTCGCTTCCATATCGCGCAGCAGCGCATTCATCTCGGCGATGGTCAGGGCCCGATGCGCGCGGACGGCGGTGTGGCAGGCGAGCGTACCCAGAAGCTCGTCACGGCGATCGGTGAGGGCGCGGCTCGATCCGACCTCCGCGATCTCGCGCAGCAGGTCGCGCGCCATGGCGGCCGGATCGGCGTTTGCCAGCAGCGCCGGTACCGAGCGCACCACCACGCTCGTCGGTGACAGCACCGCCATCTCGAAACCGAGTTGCGTCAGAAGCTCGCCGTTGTCGGCAACCGTGGCCACTTCGACCGGACTGGCAACCAGGGTTGCGGGAATCAGCAAGTGCTGCGAGGGCACCTCGGCCTGATCGAGCGCCTGCTTGAGCCGTTCGTAGACGATGCGCTCGTGTGCGGCGTGCATGTCCACCACCACCAGTCCCTGCTGGTTCTGCGCCAGGACATAGACGCCGGCGAGTTGGGCCAGGGCAAAGCCGAGCGGCGGCGCTTCAGCCGATGGGGCGCGCGCTGGCGGCGTGGCGACGTAGCTGGAGGGCGCCGTGCCGGGCACCGCCGCTTCCTGCCCGAACAGGCGCTGGTAGAAGCCCGAGGGTTCGGCGGCGCCAAGCGGCGCGACCACCTGGCGAGGAGCACCGGTGGCCACACGTTCGAGCCATGCACGCGCCGGCGCCGCCGGTTGCTCGACCTCGCCCGGCAGGGTCCGAGCCAACGCCCGCTCGACCGCATGCAACACGAACTGATGCACCGCGCGACTGTCGCGAAACCGGACCTCGGTCTTGGTCGGGTGCACGTTGACGTCGACTGCCTCCGGGGTGATCTCGATGAACAGCACGAATGCCGGGTGACGCTCGCCGTGCAGCACGTCGCGATACCCTTCCCGCAGGGCGTGCGCCAGCAGCTTGTCGCGCACGAAGCGTCCGTTGACGAACACGTACTGGGCATCGCGCGCCGAACGCGCCGCGGCCGGCAGGCCGATCAAGCCGCTCAGGCGTATCGGTCCGGCACCTTCCGCCAGCGGCAGGCTGGCTTCGCGGAACGCGGGTCCGAGAACGGCCGACACGCGTTCCTCCATCGGTTGCGGCGCCAGCCGCCAGACGGCACGGCCATTGTGCGTGAGCTGCAGCGCGACATCCGGGCGCGACAACGCCACGCGTCGGAACACCTCTTCGGTGTGGGCGTACTCAGTGGTTTCGGTCTTGAGAAACTTGCGGCGTGCCGGCGTGTTGTAGAACAGGTCCAGCGCGTCGACCACGGTGCCGTCATCGAGCGCCGCCGGCGCGGGCTGGCCGAGTGCGCCGCCCTTGCTCTCGATGCGCCAGGCGTGACGCTGGCCGGGCGCCCGGCTGGTCAGCGTCAGGTGCGAGACCGAGGCGATGCTCGCCAAGGCTTCACCGCGGAAACCGAGGCTCGCGACGCGTTCGAGATCCTCGAGAGAGGCGATCTTGCTGGTGGCATGGCGCGCGAGAGCCGTGGCGATCTCGTCGGGGGCGATGCCTTCGCCGTCATCCTGGACCCGGATCTGCCGCATCCCGCCCTCGCGCAGCACGACCGAGATGGCGCGTGCTCCCGCATCCAGGCTGTTCTCCAGCAGTTCCTTGAGCGCGGCCGCAGGGCGTTCGACCACTTCGCCGGCGGCGATCTGGTTGACGAGCTGGTCGGGCAGGACGCGGATCGAAGCCATGGCACTGCGCAGATTATAGGTGCCAAGCGCCGTCGGCACCCGCTCGGGCGACCTGAAAGTATTGCTGGTGGCGTGGTTGAGGGCGCGTCTCCTATAATGGCGAGCTTCGCGGGGGCGGGCAGTACCGGTTCCCGGTTCATGACAAGCCAATCACGGGCCGCTGAGCCCGCTTAACGGAGGCAAGGCAGGGATGCAGATCGGGATTCCGGCAGAGACCAGGCCAGGTGAGACGCGGGTTGCCGCAACGCCCGAGACCATCAGGAAGCTCGCCGCGGGCGGGTTCAACAAGATCGTGGTGCAATCGGGCGCGGGGGCCGGGTCGTCGATCACCGACGCCGAGTTCGTCGCGGCGGGCGCCGGCATCGCCGCGTCTGCCGACGAGGTCTATGCCGGCGCCGAGCTCGTGCTCAAGGTCCGCGGGCCAGAGGCCGGTGAACTTGCCGCATTGCGCAAGGACCAGATCCTCATCGCCCTGCTGGCGCCATATCGCGCCGAGGGCCTCCAGGCGCTGGCCGCCCGCGGCGTCACCGGGTTCGCGATGGAGTGGTTGCCGCGCATCTCGCGTGCGCAGAGCATGGATGTACTGTCGTCGCAGGCCAATCTCGCGGGATACAAGGCGGTGATGATCGGCGCCAACACCTACGGCCGTATGATGCCCATGATGATGACCGCTGCCGGCACCATCAAGGCCGCCCGGGTCGTGATCATGGGGGTGGGCGTTGCCGGCCTGCAGGCGATCGCCACCGCCAAGCGGCTCGGCGCCATGGTCGAAGCGACCGACGTTCGGCCAGACACCAAGGAGCAGGTCGAGTCGCTCGGTGCCAAGTTCATCGACATTCCGCTCACCGAGGCTGAAAAGGAACTCGCCAAGGGGCAGGGCGGCTATGCGCGGGACATGGGCGACGACTACAAGAAACGCCAGGCGGCGCTGATCGCCGAGCGCATCAAGCAGGCGGACATCGTCATCACCACGGCCCTCATCCCGGGCCGTCCGGCGCCGGTGCTGGTGACCGAAGACATGGTGAAGACCATGCGCCCCGGATCGGTGATCGTCGACATGGCGGTCGAACAGGGCGGCAACTGCCCGCTGTCGGAACTGGATCGCATCGTGGTCAGGCACGGCGTGCATCTGGTCGGTATCGCCAATCTTCCGGCGCTGGTGGCAGCCGACGCCAGCGCCCTGTATGCCCGCAACCTGCTCAACTTCCTCGCCCTGATGCTCGACCCGAAGACCGGTGAATTCAAGCTCAACCGCGAGGACGAGATCATCGTCGGCACGCTCGCCTGCATCGGCGGCGAACTCGCTCGCCAGTAACGGAGAATCCCTTGGAAGCCGTCAGCCATACCGTCATCAATCTCACCATCTTCGTGCTCGCCATCTACATCGGCTATCACGTGGTCTGGAATGTCACGCCGGCGCTGCACACGCCGCTCATGGCCGTCACCAACGCCATATCCGCGATCGTGATCGTCGGCGCCATGCTGGCGGCCGCCCTCACCGAAACCGGTCTGGGCAAGACCATGGGGGTGCTGGCGGTGGCGCTGGCCGCGGTCAATGTCTTCGGCGGTTTCCTGGTGACCCGTCGGATGCTGCAGATGTTCAAGAAGAAAGAGCGCAAGACCGGAGGGGCTGGCGCATGATGAATCTGGTCACCCTGCTGTACCTCGTCGCCTCGGTCTGCTTCATCCAGGCGCTCAAGGGTCTGTCGCACCCCGGCACTTCGCGGCTCGGCAACCTGTTCGGCATGATCGGCATGGCGATCGCCGTGCTGACGACCGCCGCGCTCATCGTCGAACTCAGCGAGTCGGGCGTGACCGGATTCGGGTATGTACTCGGCGGGCTCGTGGTGGGCGGCGGCGTCGGCGCGGTGATGGCCAAACGCGTCGAGATGACCAAGATGCCCGAGTTGGTCGCCTTCATGCACAGCATGATCGGTCTCGCAGCCGTGTTCATCGCCGTGGCTGCGGTGGCGGAGCCCTATGCGCTCGGTATCACCATACGTGGCGCTGCGATTCCCGCCGGCAACCGTCTCGAGCTGTTTCTGGGCGCCGCGATCGGCGCTGTGACCTTCAGCGGGTCGGTGATCGCTTTCGGCAAGCTGTCCGGCAAGTACAAGTTCCGGCTGTTCCAGGGGGCCCCCGTAGTCTTCAAGGGGCAGCACATCATCAATCTCCTGCTCGGACTGGCGCTGCTGGGCTTCGGCATCGCCTTCATCGCCACCGAGAGCTGGACCGCATTCTTCGCGATGCTGGCGCTGAGCTTCGTCATCGGTGTGCTGATCATCATCCCGATCGGGGGTGCCGACATGCCGGTCGTGGTGTCGATGCTCAACTCCTATTCGGGATGGGCGGCGACGGGCATCGGTTTCTCGCTCAACAATCCCATGCTGATCATCGCCGGCTCGTTGGTGGGGTCGTCGGGGGCGATCCTGTCGTACATCATGTGCAAGGCGATGAACCGGTCGTTCTTCAACGTGATCCTGGGTGGGTTCGGCGGCGAGACCGGGCCCGCGGTCGGTGGCGGCGAACAGAAGACCGCCAAATCCGGCAGCGCCGAGGATGTCGCCTTCCTGATGTCGAATGCCGAGAGCGTGATCATCGTGCCGGGCTACGGGCTCGCGGTTGCCCGGGCCCAGCATGCCGTGAAGGAGCTGGCGGCCAAGCTCACCGCCAAAGGTGTTCAGGTCCGCTACGCGATCCACCCGGTGGCGGGGCGCATGCCCGGGCACATGAACGTGCTGCTGGCCGAAGCCGAGATCCCCTATGACCAGGTGTTCGAGATGGAGGATATCAACGGCGAGTTCGGCACTGCCGACGTTGCCCTCATCCTCGGCGCGAACGACGTGGTGAATCCGCTGGCCGAGGTCAAGGGCAGCGCGATCTACGGCATGCCGATTCTCGAAGCGCACAAGGCGCGCAGCGTCATCGTCAACAAGCGTTCGATGGCGTCGGGCTATGCGGGGTTGGACAATCCGTTGTTCTACATGGACAAGACGATGATGGTATTCGGCGACGCCAAGAAGGTCGTGGAAGACATCGTCAAGGCAATCGAATAGCGTCGGCAAAGCGGGGTCCGGCCGACTGGCGGCGGCGGGTGCCTATAATCGGGAGGTGCAGGCTGGTCGGCCGTATCGGTGGCAAGCCGCCACCTCCTTAATCCAGGGACACGCAGCTTCGGTCTTCCGATTCCCCAGGCAAGCATGGACAAGTCCACTACCTTCTCCAAGACCGGCAAGGGTCTGCTCGAGATCAAGAACAAGTCGAGAAGCCTGTCCAGGGAGTTGTTCAAGCTGCTCAATCTGATCGACGGTCGTTCCGGTTTCGACGATCTCCAGGAAAAGCTCGGTCGCGTCCCCGACAAGGAACTGCTGCTTCAGTTGCGGCAGCTTTCCGATCTGGGCTTCATCAAGGAAGTCGTTGTGTCGGTGCTGGTGCCGCCTCCTCCCGGCGGTATCGCCGCGGTCGACGACCTCGATTTCACCAGCATGCTGGGGGCGCCGCGCAAGCCGGGCTTCTACACGAGCGCGCAAACCGAGCAGCGGGCACGTGAGGAATCCGAGCGCAAGACGTCCGAAGCCAATGCCACCCGTGCCCGCGAGGATGCCGAACGGGTGGCACGTGAACAGGCCGAAGCGGCGGCACGGCAGATCGCCGACCAGAAGGCCCGGGTCGAGGCCGAAGTGCGTGCGCGGGCTGAAGTCGAGCGCCGCGCTCGCGCCGCTGCCGAGCAGCGCGCGCGGCAGGACACCGAGCAGAAGCTGAAGCAGGACGCCGAGGCCAAGGCCCGCGCGGAAGCCGAGCGGCGTGCGCTGCTCGAAGAGGAGGCACGCCGCAAGCTCGATGCCGAGCGGCAGCGAGCCGAGGCTGAGCGCAAGCGCGTTGCCGAACAAGCCCGGCTTGCGGCTCAGGAGGCTGAGCGCAAGCGCCTGGAGGCGGTGGCCGTCAAGGAACGCGAAGACGTGGAGCGCTTGGCGCGGGAAACCGCCGAACGCGAGCGCCGCGAGGAAGCGGAACGTCTCGTCCGCGAGGAAGGCGAACACAATCGCCGCGAGGAAGAAGAGCGGCTGCGTATCGAAGCGGAAGCCCGCCAGGCTCGTGAGGAAGCGGAACGCGTTGCCCGTGAGGAAGCCGAGCGCAAGCGCCGCGAGGAAGAAGAGCGGTTGCGTATCGAAGCGGAAGCCCGCCAGGCTCGTGAGGAAGCGGAACGCCTCGCCCGACAGGAAGCCGAACGCAAACGTATCGAAGAAGAAGCGCGCAAAGTACGTGAAGAGGCGGAACGTGCCGCTGGCGAAGAAGAGGAGCGACACCGCATCGAGCAGGAGGCGCGCGAGGCCGAGGAGCATCTGGCCCGCGACCAAGCCGAACAACGGGCAGAACTCGAGCGGGAGCAGCACCGAATCGAAGCCGAGAAGGTTCTGGCGCACGAGCACCTGAAAGCCGAGACATTGGCGCGCCAGGAAGCTGAGATACAGCTTCAGCGGGAGCGTGACGAGTCCGCAGCGCAGGCAGAGCAGGCTCAGCGTCTCGCCGAGCAAGCTGCGGCTGCACAGCGCGCTCGCGATGCCGCCGGCGCGGCGGCGCGTGAAGAGGTCGAACGTCGCCGTCTGGCCGACGATGAGCGCGTGCGCCAGTTGGTCGAAGCCGCCCAGCGCGAGGCCGCGGAATCGAGCGCTCGGGCGGCCGAAGCCGAGGCCGCGCGAGTCAGGTCCGCCGCCGCCACGGTCGCGAACGAACGCCCGGTGCCGATCGGTCCGGCGCCCGAATTCCGTGAGGTCGGTTCGGATCTGCCGGGCCTGTCCGGGCTTGCGGACATCAACTTCGAGGATCAGCTGAAGACGCAGGAGGATGTGCTGCGCAAGGCACTCGAGGAAGAAGAGATGCGTTTGCGGCTCGATGAGCAGGTGCGCGAGTCGATGGAGCGGGCCGAGCGCGAGGAGATCGCCCGACGCGATACCGAGGCTCGCGAGATCGCCGAGGCTGCCCAGCGCGTGCGCCACAAGGAAGAGCAGCGCGAGCGCGAAGAGGCGGCACGCCGCAACCGGGAAGATACCGAGCGCAAAGCCACCGAGCGCGAGGAACGCCGCACCCGGGAGAAGGCGGCGCGGCGCAAGGCCGAGATCGCAAAGGTCGAAGCCGATCGTCGGCAACGCGAGGAAGCGCTGGCCAAGCAGCGCGCCGACCAGGAAGAGCGCGACCGGCAAAAAGCGCAGCGTGCAGCCCTGCTCGATTCGCGGCGCGTGCCGGTCTGGAAGAAGGCGCAGTCATGGGTCATCGGGTTCGTCATTCTGGTCGTCGGCCTGTTGGCCGCGCTGCAGTTCATGCCGATGTCTTCGTACATCCCGACGGTCCAGGGCATGGCTTCGCGCCGGATCGGCGAGCCGGTGACGATCGCGGAGCTGCGTCTGTCGGTGATGGATGGCTTCGAGTTCCGGCTCGACGGCATCCGTATCGGCAAGCAGCTCGACATCCAGGTCCGGACGGTCAAGGTGCAGATCGATCTGTCGTCGTTGCTCGGTGATCACGTGATCGTGAGGCGCATGACGCTGGAGGGTGCCAATATCAACGCCGATGTCCTGCCGCGTCTCGGCAACTGGCCGCGCAACGCTGCAGGCCAGGGTGAAGCGGAACTTCGGCGGGTGCTGTTCCGTGACACCACCATCGCCGTTCCCGGTCTCGAGGTGCCCACCTTCGATGCCGATCTGCTGTTCGCCCCTGACGGCGGGTTCCGTACCGCCAGCGTCAAGACCTCGGACGGTTCGCTGCGTGCCGATCTCGCCCCCGCCGACAAGGGCGTCGGCATCGACGTCTCCGGCCGGGGCTTCACCTTGTTCGCCGGTCCGCCCGTGGTGTTCGACGACATTGTCGCGAAGGGCATGATTGCGGATGACGGCATCATGCTGTCGTCGGTCGACGGGAGGTTGTATGGCGGTACCGTCACCGGCGCCGTTCATCTCACCTGGAACGCGGGCTGGAAACTCGACGGCGATTTCGAGACCGCTCGAGTCGATCTGTTCCCGCTGCTCGCCACCGTGACCAAGGATGCGACCGCACGCGGCCAGCTCGATGCCAAGGCGCATTTTCAGATGGCGGCGGCGACACCGGGCAAGCTGTTCGATGCGCCCCAGGCACAGGCCGGGTTCACCCTTCGCAAGGGCAATATCGATGGCGTGGATCTGGTGCGGGCCCTGCAGTCCCAGTCGCGCGAAGGGGTTCGCGGCGGCCGCAGCCGCTTCGACGAACTCGGCGGTACCCTCACCATGAACAACGGGCGCTACCAGTACCGCAATCTGCGCCTGCAGTCGGGTCTGCTGGTCTCGAGCGGTCAATTCGAGATCGCCGCCGACCAGAACGTGAGCGGGCGATTGTTCATCGAGCTCAAGAGCACCGGCAACCAGTTCCGCGGCAACTACGGAGTGCTCGGGTCGCTCAAGAACATGATGCTCAAGCAGTGATCGTTGCGGCCTCGCGCCCGCTGCGGTCCGTGTCGCCTGGCATGACCCCGGTGGCGTTCAGTCCGGGGCAAGTCGTTCGAGATCGGCGCGCGTGTCGATGTCGGCGTGGATGCCCGGGTCATCGACCACCAGTTCCCGGACCAGGTCACGGTGGGCGCGCAGGACCTCCCGCGCGCCGATGTCACCGGTCAAGGCGATCAACTGGTGCAGGAAACGACTGCCGAATCCTACCGGATGCCCGCGTTGTCCCGCGAACACAGGCACGCAGATCGGTGCCCCGAAGCCAATGGCGCCCGCGATACCGCTGATCGTTGCGAGTGAAACACGGGGCATGTCGCCGAGCGCTATCACCCAGCCATCCGCATCGGCCATCGCCGCGACGCCGCAGGCGATGCTGCGCCCCATGCCCGCTGCTGCATCTTCGCAGGTCACGATGCAGACATCCTCGTGCTGGAACAGACTCGCCACCGCGTCGTCACCGGCGCGGACCACGACACACACCTGTTCGATAGCCTGGCGCAGGCGGCGGCAGGCGGCAAGGGCGAGAGGTACGCCTCCATCGGGTAGTGGATGCAGCAGCTTGCCGCCACCGAAGCGGCTGCCGGCGCCGGCGGCCAGCAGGATGCCGGTGACGCCGGTCACTGCGTGCGCATGGCGAGACGGGCGCGTTGCGGCGCCGGTCTCGGACAGTTACGGGTGGCTGCCATGGTCTTTGTCTTCCGCTCCGGGGAGCAATGCATGGTTGTTGCAGCGGGCGCCTCGCGCCGGGACCCGGCGGCAGCAGCCTTGCGGGTACCGGCGTCGCGCGCTGACACCATGCGACGGGATGGGACCTGAGCAATCCTGGCGCTATTGTCCATCGCGACCGGGGTAACCGTCGGGGCGCCGCCCGTTCCGTGCAAAGCGTGGGCTTCAGCGGACGGAAGGGCGCGGGTGCCGCCGCCGCCGAGATAGCGCACGATGCCCTGGAGAATCGCCTGCGCCAGTTCGCCCTGGTAGTCCTCGTCCTTCAGTCGCGCCTCTTCCTGGCGGTTGCTGATGAAGGCGGTCTCGACCAGGATCGACGGGATGTCCGGCGCCTTGAGCACGGCGAAGCCCGCCTGTTCGACGTGCGCCTTGTGCAAGGTATTGACGTCACCGATGTGCCCGAGCACCGCGCGCCCGAGCCGAAGACTGTCGTTGATGGTCGCGGTTTGCGAGAGGTCGAGCAGCACCTGCTTGAGCGTCGGGTCGGCCACGTCGATGTTCACGCCACCGATCAGGTCAGCCTCGTTTTCCTTCTTTGCGAGCCAGCGCGCCGCGGCCGACGTGGCGCCGCGTTCGGACAGCGCAAACACCGAGGACCCCCTGGCGCGCGGCTGGTCGAACGCGTCGGCGTGAATCGACACGAACACATCGGTGCCGAGCGCGCGCGCCTTGTTGACGCGTTGTCCGAGCGGAACGAAATAGTCGCCGTCGCGGATGAGGGTGGCACGCATGCCGGGATGGTCGTCGATCAGGGCCCCGAGGCGCCTGGCGATTGCGAGCGTGACGTCCTTTTCGACGGTGCCACGAGCGCCACGGGCACCGGGGTCCTCGCCGCCGTGGCCGGCATCGATGGCGATAAGTGTGGTCCCGGCCCGTCGCCGGTCCGCCCCCGGCACTGGTGACTTCGGTGTCGCCTGACCGGTGGCGTCCACGCCGGTCCTGGGTGATGACTCGATCACGGCTCTGGCAGCCGGGATGCCCGGCAGCGAAGGACTCCAGCCGGTCGTCGCGGTCGGGTCCGCCGGTGACGTGCGCCCTTTGCCGGCTGCGCCAGTCGCGGCGAGCGGCGATCCGGGGTCGTGGTCGCCGTGTTGGAGCAGCGCCATCAGTGGGTCGGCCGCATCCGCCGGGAACAGGTCGAGCACCAGCCGATAGCCGTATTCGCCAACCGGTTTGAGTACGAAGGCCTGAGGCTGCACGTCGAGCTTCAGCGTGAAAACGAGGCGCGTCGAAACGGGTTTGTTGCGGTCGATGCGGACCGATGCGATGCAGGGGTCACCGGCAGCGATCCGGCCCGGGAGCGATTCCAGGGTCGAGTTCAGGTCGACATCGTCGAGATCGAGGATGAGGCGGGGTGGGTCGCGCAAGGCGGTGAGGCGATAGTTGATGGCGGCGGGCGCTTCCAGGGTGATCCGGGTGTAGTCGGGCGATGGCCAGACCCGGGCGGCGGTCAGTTGCGCGGCGTCGGCCGGGGCAGCAAACAAGGCGATCGGGCAGAGCGCCAGACCGCGCGCGACGGCCAGCCACAGGCCGTAGGCCGCCATGGCGATGCGTCTGTTCAATCGGTATGTAGTCCTGCGATGCATCGTTCGCCCTTCGATGACAGTGCGTCGATCCATGCCTGTCGCCCGCTGTTTGGCACCGGTTCGAGGTGCACCTGGACGTCGGCGGCAGGAAGGCCGGCCCCGGCTTTCTCGGGCCATTCGACGCAGCAGACGTGGATGCCGTCGAAACAATCCGCCAATCCTGCGTCCAGCCAATCGCGAGGATCACCGAATCTATAAAAATCAAAGTGGTACAAGGATAACTTGGAAAGTTCATAAAGTTCAACCAGGGAGAACGTCGGACTCTTCACGCGACCGTCGAAACCGAGGCAGCGTAACAAGCCGCGAACCAGCGTGGTCTTGCCGGCGCCCAGGTCGCCGCGCAGGTGGATCACCGTGCCGGGTTCGAGGGCAGTGGCCAATCGGGCGCCGAGCCGCAGTGTGGCAGCCTCGTCTTCCAGCACGCATTCGGCCGCTCTCACCCGCCCTCCGGGGAATACGGCGCCACGGCAAAGGCGGCGTCGAGAAACGCCGCCAGGGTGGGCAGTGGATCATCGCGTCGCCAGGCAAGACCGATTTCTATGACGGGGCTCGGCTCCTGCAGTACCTTGTAGACGACGCCGGTGCGGCCGAGGTGTTCGAGCGATTGCGGGATCAGCGCGACACCGATCTCGGCCGATACCAGACTGACGATGGTCTGCATCTGTACCGCTTCCTGCTCGACGCGCGGACTGAAGCCGCAGCGCCGGCAGTAGCTCACGATGTCGTCGAACAGGCCGGGTGCGAGCGGTCGCGGAAACAGGATGAAGGGCGTGTCGGCCAGGCTAGCGAGGCGCACGCGCCCCTTACGACCGGCCAGCGGGTGGCGCGCAGGCAGGGCAACCACCAGGGATTCGCGAAACGTCGCCCGATACCGCAAGCGGGGATCCTCGATCGGCGGGAGCACCAAGCCCACATCGAGCCGGCCATCGACGAGATCTTCGAGCTGTCGGTCGGTGGTCGACTCGCGCAGGGCGAGCCGCACTGCCGGCGTCCGGGCGCGGAATTCGCGCAGCAACGGCGGCAGCACGTTGAAGTTGGCATGGCTGATGAAGCCGACCATCAGTTCGCCAACCTCGCCCCGTCCGGCACGCCCGGCCAGCAGCGCGGCACTTCGCACCCGCGCCAGGATGGCTCGCGCCTCCGGCAGGAAAACCTCGCCGGCCCGGGTGAGCGCGACGTGGCGTTGGGTGCGCTCCAGCAACTGGGCGCCGACGGCACGTTCGAGCGCGCGGATCTGCATCGACAACGGCGGTTGCGAGATGTGCATGCGCGCCGCGGCTCGCCCGAAATGGAGTTCCTCGGCAACGGCGACGAAGTAGCGCAGGTGGCGCAATTCGAAATTCATCCGTGAAAAGTATCAGAAAGCGCCTTCCAATATATTGGACGCTTGCCTTCGTTGGCGCCAGAATCGCGGTTGCCCCTGTTTGCGCAGTACCTTCGCGCATATGAAAGGCGGCCTTCGATCCGGCGCATGTGGTGCCGGATTGCCATGACACAGAGGAGATCAGCATGGCCGACAACTGGCGTTCCAGACTCATCACCAGCGGTATCGCACGCATGCCGAATCGCGCGATGCTGCGCGCCGTGGGCTTCGGCGATGGCGACTTCGACAAGCCGATCGTGGGCGTGGCCAACGGCCATTCCAACATGAACCCGTGCAATGCCGGCATTCAGCCCCTGGTCGACCGAGCCATGGCGGCGCTCGAGGCTGCGGGTGCGAAGCCACAGGTGTTCGGCGTGCCCACCGTGACCGACGGGATCGGGATGGGCACCGAGGGCATGAAGTATTCGCTGGTATCGCGCGAGGTCATCGCCGACGCGATCGAAACCGCGGTCAACGGCCAGATGATGGACGGCGCACTGGTGATCGGCGCGTGCGACAAGAACATGCCCGGCGGCATGATGGCGATGGCCCGCATCAACATTCCGTCGATCTACGTCTACGGCGGCACCATCAAGCCCGGCAACTGGAAGGGGCAGGATCTCACCATTGCCAGTGCCTTCGAGGCGGTGGGTGCTGTCATGGCCGGGAAGATGTCACAGGAAGATGCCGACGGCATCGAACGCAATGCCTGTCCGAGCGTGGGCGCGTGCGGGGGCATGTTCACGGCCAACACCATGTCGTCGTCGTTCGAGGCGCTCGGCCTGAGCCTGCTGGGTTCGTCGCAGATGGCGTCACCCGATGCGGAGAAAGCCGACTCGGCCGCGGACTCGGCGCGAGTGCTGGTCAACGCCATCCGCAAGAACATCCGGCCGCGCGACATCATCACCCGCAAGTCGCTCGAGAACGTCGTGTCGCTGGTGATGGCCACCGGGGGGTCTACCAACGCCGTCCTGCACTACCTCGCGATCGCTTCGGCGGCAGAGGTCGAGTGGACGATCGACGACTTCGAACGCATCCGCAAGCGCACCCCGGTGCTGTGCGACCTGAAGCCGTCAGGCCGATACGTCGCCACGGATTTCCATCGCGTCGGCGGCGTACCGGTGGTCCTCAAGATGTTGCTCGACAACGGTCTTCTGCACGGCGATTGCATGACTATCACCGGCCGCACCATCGGCGAGGAACTCGCCGCGCTCAACCCGGTGCGGCGCAGCGACCAGGACCTCATTCGCGAGTGGGGCAACCCGATGTACGCGCAGGGGCACCTCGCCATCCTGAAGGGCAACCTCGCGCCCGAGGGCTGCGTGGCCAAGATCACCGGTCTGAAGAACCCGGTCATCACCGGCCCGGCCCGCGTGTTCGATTCCGAGCCGCAGACCATGGAAGCGATCATGGCCGGCAAGATCAAACCCGGCGACGTGGTCGTCATCCGGTACGAGGGCCCGAAAGGTGGACCGGGCATGCAGGAGATGCTGTCGCCGACCTCAGCGCTGGTCGGCCAGGGGCTGGGTGAGTCGGTGGGTTTGCTGACCGACGGCCGCTTCTCGGGCGCGAGCTGGGGCATGGTGGTCGGACACGTCGCTCCCGAGGCGGCGGTCGGCGGTCCGATCGCACTGGTGCAGGAGGGCGATATCATCACCATCGATGCCAGGCAGTCGCTGATACAGGTCAACATTTCCGACGAGGAAATGGCCCGTCGCCGCGCAGCCTGGAAGCCGCCGGCACCTAAGTACACGCGCGGCCTGATGGCGAAGTACGTGAAGCTCGTGTCGACGGCGTCGGTCGGTGCGGTGACGGATCGCTGGTAGTGGCGGCGGCTCGGCGCGCGTGAGGCCGCGGGAACAGGCGGCGACCGGCTTCGCAGTGCCGGTCGCGCCGATGCAGCCGGCTTTGCCAGCCGCGTGAGCCGCGCGCGCGTCGCTGCCGATCCCGGCGGGCGCGGTCGCCGTCGGGCTGCTGATGCTCTGGCAGGGCGACTGGAGCGGGTTCGGCCAGATCACGTGGTCGGGCTGGCGGGCGTGATCGCCTCGCTGTTGCTGGTCAACTGGTCCGGCATCGTGGCCGGCGCGAGGGTCTACCAGCGATAACCGTAGGGCCATGGGCCATAGAATGGCCGATAGTGGCCGCCCCAGCCACCGTAGCCCCAGTACAGGCTCTGGGTGCGCAGGCGCGCCTCCATCTCGACGCTGTCGACGAAAGACTTCTGCAGATGGTCGAGCACAGCATCGTCCACACCCTGCTCGCGCAGCTTCGCAAATTGCGACCCCGAGATCTGCAGCACCGTTCGCGTCTGGGTCAGTTGGGCGATGATGTCGGCGGGCGGCGTCTGCGCTTTCGACATCTGGATTACCTGCTCGAGCGAGATCGGCTCCTTGCGCTGCATGCCGGCGCAACTCGCGAGACCGATGCAAAGCATGAACGCCGCGGCGCATCGCGCACGTCGACTGTTTTCAGGAGGGTTCCGGCGGCGGGAGGGAATCGTCATGGTTCTGTCTCCGGTTCAATTGCCAGGCGGCGATCGCGGCATACAGAGCGAGCAGCAGGTGCATCACCGAGGGTATGGAAGCCCCCGGATCGGATAACAGGAGCACGAGCTGCAGCAGCACCTCGGCGCTTCCCCACAGCGCCACCGCATCGATTGCGGGTGACCAGCGATTCGCCCTGCCGGCAGTGCCGCCAGCGCTGAATCCTGTGGTCAGGATCATCCGGGCCATTGGCACCGCCAGCGCCGGCAGCAACAGGGCTACCAGGGCAAATGGCGCGTAGACCGCTGCGCCCAGCAGTAGCCCCGAAGCAGCCCCTTCGGGCTCCGGTGCACCGGTGGTGCTCCGGAGCAGGAACCCGATGGCGATCGACGCGACCAGCGAGGTTGTGGCGATGACGACTGCAATCATCGCGCGCAGTGTCAGTTGGCGTTGCATGGTTTGCTCTCATGACAACCTTCGAGTCGGACCACCAACGAAGGTTCGACGCTCGCCTTTCGGGGGTTCACGCCAGCACGTCGGGGTCCAGTTGCCGCTCCAGCCAGATGATCTGGTCCTTCAGCAACAGCTTGCGCTTCTTGAGGCGGCGCATCTGCAATTCGTCATGGAAGGGATCGCCATTGAGCCGACCGATGATCTGGTCGAGGTCACGATGTTCCGTCTTGAGTTCCTCGAGGCGGATTCGCATGGCGACGGCGGGAATGGAGTCGGGCTCTCGGTTCATCGGTGGTCGAGGCGAAGGGAGGGCAGGGTGGTGGTCGGGCGGTCAGTACTACCCATCGCGGCGATCTCGAGCGCATCTTGCATGGCCTGCTCGTGGGTTGGCGCTATCGGGGCATCCTCGGCCAGCACGGCGCCGGCGAACCAGGCGATGGCGAATGCGCCGGCGCGGGCAAGACATACGTGGTCGAGCATGGATCCGATCCTCGGAGACGACAACCCGAGGATGCACTGCGCGGGCCGCTGCCGCAATGTCGGTGGCTAACATCCGCCGGGCCGCCCCCAAGGGTGTTGTCCCCCCATGGGGGGTGGCGACCGCAGGAAGCGTGGGGGTGCTGCTAACCCGTAGTGGCAACCACGCGAATCGGGGGCCGGGAAGGCGAGCCGCCGTAGCGCTTGTAGTAGGCGAGAACCTTGGGAACGTAAAGGCGGGTTTCCTGGTAGGGCGGGATGCTGCCGTACCGCTGTACTGCCCCCTCTCCGGCGTTGTACGCTGCCAGGACGAGTTTCAGGTCGTTGCCGAACATCGCCATCAGGTCTTTCAGGTAGCGGGTCCCGGCGTCGATGTTCTGCCTTGGATCGAGCAGATTGGTAGCGCCGTAGCGCGCTCCGGTCTCGGGAATCAGTTGCATCAGGCCGCGCGCGCCCTTGTTCGATCGCGCCAGGGCGTTATAGCCGGATTCTGCCGAGATCACCGCGTGGATGAGGGCAGCGTCGACGCCATGTTCGCGGGAGGCCGCCTGGACCTGCTCCTCGTACCGATGGCGGTCCGCCTTGGCGAAGCGGCGCGTCAGCCGTTCGTCCGCGAGCTCCGCGACCGGGCTCTGCGTCTTGTCGGTCCTGATCACCAGGCTGCACCGCGGGTCGCCGGGATTGTTGGTGTACAGCGGCGAGCCGTCGGGTTGCATGCACTTGAAGATGTCGGCCGCCGCATGGCCGCACAGCGTCAGGCCGGCCACACCGAGGGCGAACCACATCAACCAGGAGCGATGAGCCATGAAGATATTTATCGGTAGCGAATTCAGCGACTTGAGCAACGACATGGCGCCACCGGGTAGCTCGGGCATGCAGCGATGCCGGTAGCGGCAGCAACTTCTCTGCCAATGCGCGGCCGGTGCCTGCGAGGTGCGTATCATCCCGCCACATGGAAACCTTGCTGCGGTTCATCGTGTTCTGGGGCCTGAACACCCTGGTACTCTGGCTGGCCTCGCTGCTGTTCTCGGGCGTGTCGTTCACCGGGCCGGGGGCACTGTTGTGGGCCGGGCTCGCGTTCGGCGTGGTCAACACCCTCATCAAGCCGGTGCTGTTCGTCCTGACGCTGCCCATCACCATCGTCACGCTCGGGTTCTTCATCCTCGTGCTGAATGCGCTGATCCTGTTCGGCGTCGCCTGGCTGGTGCCGGGGTTCAGCGTCGGCAGTTTCTGGCAGACCTTCTTCGCGGCCTTGTTCATCTCGTTCTTCGGCATGCTGGTGAACGCCAGGATCAGCGTCCGCCGCCTGCCGTAACATGCGCTCGTGCCGACGATAACGGCAGATTCCGGTCACTGACAATAAAGGGGGTGAGAGATGAACCTGTACCAGCTTTCGATCGCGGCTGCCTTGTCGTTCTTCAGTTTGGGCATCCAGGCGCAGACCTGGACGCCGCCGCCGCCCGAGATGCGCTGCCCGTCGAAGTGGGGCGCGGATGACGAGCGCGGGGCGGCCAACCTGCAGCAACCCGTGCAGGTACTCAAGGCTGCGAGCCTGATCCGCACCGGCGAGGTGATCGAGATCGGTCGCGTACTCGAATCGAGCATGCCGTTGTTCGGTACCCGCAAGTTCGAGGTCCATACCAAGCGCACCGGACCGGCACTGGGCAGCAACCAGCGGCGCAGCAACGAGGAACTGGTCGTCACCGAGCTGGGGCAGGTCGGCACCCAGTTCGACATGTTTTCCCACCAGACCATCGGCAACCAGCTCTACAACTGCATCGACAGCGACGAGATCGGCACCCGGAACGGCTTCACGAAGCTGGGCGTGGAACGGATCGGCATGCTGTTCACGCGTGGGTTGCTGATCGACGTGGCGGCGCTGAAGGGGGTCGAGACGCTGCCGCAGACGTACGAGATCACCGTCGGCGATCTCCAGGCGGCACTGGCGCGGGAAGGCCTTTCGATCCAGCCCGGCGATGCGGTGCTGATCCACACCGGCTGGGGCAAGCTGTGGGGCGTGGACAACGCGAAGTACAACAGCGGTTGCCCCGGTATCGGGGCGCCGGCGGCGGAATGGCTCGCGAAGCAGGACGTGATGCTGATCGGCGCCGACAACTTTCCGGTCGAGGTCGCCCCGAATCCCGACAAGGCGATCAGCCTGCCGGTGCACCAGATTGCCCTGGCGGTGAATGGCATCTTCCTGCTCGAAAACCTCAAGCTCGACGAACTCGCCGCCAAGCGGATCCACGAGTTCGCCTTTGCGGTGCAGCCGCTGAAGATCAAGGGCGGCACCGGTTCGACGGTGGCGCCGGTGGCGATCCGCTAAAGGTGACGCCCACCCCCAGCCTGCGCGGCCGCTCGCCGCCTGGGCGGTGCGCGACGCAATGCTCCTCAACCATCCCTGCGACTGACCAATGGACCGACCCGTTGTCGACTGGTACTTCGATGTCATCTCGCCCTTCGCCTATCTCGCGGCCGAGCGACTGGGCGAGGTGGAGCGCGTGGCGCAGGTGCGCTGCGTGCCGGTGCTGTTCGCGGCCTTGCTCGAGCGATGGGGTACCAAGGGGCCGGCCGAGGTCGAGCCCAAGCGCCGGTTCACGTATCGCTACGCCTGCTGGGCGGCCGATCGTCGTGGCATCGCGTTCAAGGCACCGCCGGCACACCCGTTCAATCCGATCCGGTTGTTGCGCCTGGCCGTTGCTGCCGACGCCGGCATCGAGACGGTGCAACAACTCTTTCGCTTCGTATGGCGCGACGGATCGAGCAGCGATGATTCCGGTGCGTGGCACGATCTGGTGACCCGTCTTGGCATCACCGATGCCGATGCGGTGATCGCCTCTCCGGACGTCAAGACAAAGCTGAGGGCGAACGGCGAGCAGGCGACGGCTCGCGGCGTGTTCGGCGTGCCTACGTTCGTCACGCCGGACGGCGAACTGTTCTGGGGCGAAGACGCCACCGACATGCTGCTCGACTATCTGTCGCAAGCCCCGGTATTCGACAGCGACGAGATGCGCCGGGCCGAGCACATGCCGATGGCGGCGCAGCGCATCCCGCTGGCGCGCTGAGGGCGCTCAGCAGCGCGGGCTGGGTACTTCCGCGATTCGCGGCAGTCGGCCTCGCAAAGCCTCCCGCACCAGGGCGTGAGTGTCGCGCAGCGATTTTTCGGTGGTCGGCCAGTCGATGCAGCCGTCCGTCACCGAGACACCATACTTCAGTTGTTTCAGATCGGCGGGAATCGACTGGTTGCCCGCGTGGATGTTGCTCTCGATCATCACGCCGACAATCGACCGGTTGCCTTCGACGATCTGGTGCGCCACGTCGTGCATCACCAGCGGTTGCAGCGCTGGGTCCTTGTTCGAGTTGGCATGGCTGCAATCGATCATGACATTCGGTGCCAGCTGGTTGCGCGTGAGTTCCTGCTCGACCAGCGTGACCGTGACCGAATCGTAGTTCGGCCCCTTGGCACCGCCCCGCAGAACCACATGTCCGTAACGGTTGCCGGTGGTGCGGATGATTGCGACTTCGCCTCGCGGATTGATGCCGAGAAAACTGTGTGGCTTGGAGACCGACAGCAGCGCGTTGATCGCAACCTGCAGGCCGCCGTCGGTACCGTTCTTGACGCCGACCGGCGTCGACAGGCCGCTCGCCATTTCGCGATGAGTCTGTGACTCGGTGGTGCGGGCGCCGATCGCGCTCCAGGTCACCAGGTCGCCCAGATACTGCGGGCTGATCGGATCGAGCGCCTCGGTGCCGGCCGGCAACCCGAGTTCGTTGATGTCGAGCAGCACCCGGCGCGCGCGTTGCAGGCCTTCTTCGATGTCGAACGAGTCGTTCATGTGCGGATCGTTGATCAGGCCCTTCCATCCGGTCGTGGTGCGCGGCTTCTCGAAGTAGACGCGCATCACGATGAACAGCGAGTCGCTCACCTCATCGGCGACCCTGGCGAGGCGGTGCGCATAGTCCAGGGCGGCGGCCGGGTCGTGGATCGAGCACGGTCCTACCACCACCATCAGCCGGTGGTCCTGGCGATCGAGGATGCGCTCGATGGTCCGCCGGCCTTCGAGGACGGTGCGCTCGGCACGGGCGGACAGCGGCAGCCGGGCACGGATGTCATCGGGGGTCGCCAGAACGGTCTGCGCGGCGACGTTGACGTTGCTGGTGAGGGGTTCGGTCATGGCTTTGCGGCCCGCGACTACTGGATCTTCGAATACGCTGTGGGCGCGAGGAACAGGTTGGTGATGCTGGCGACGATGGCGCCGTTCTTCTCGGTCTCGGCGCGCTTCTCCAGCCACTCCGGGTCGGTCATGAAGCCGTTCCACACGCGTTCGCGCTCGGCCATGTCCTGCCACTCCAGCAGGTAGTAGAGATCCAGGTTCGAGTCGCCCACCAATACCGTCCAGAAGCCGGCCTGACGAATGCCGTGCCGCTCCCAGAGCTTCAGGGTGATGGTGTCGAAGCGTTTGTTGAGATCGGGCAGTCGGCCCGGCATGCAGTGGTAGATGCGAAGTTCGTGAATCATCGATGGCTCCGTGGCTGGATGAAGGGGGTACGGTCGCTACAACGATCGCACGGTGATGAGGCGGTCGGGCTCGCGGGCCGCCGCGAGAGTGTTGCGCAGCGGATGCCCGAAGCCGGCCGCCGCGATCTCGAACGTGTCGCCGGGCTGTGTTTTCACGCCCTGAGTGAAGCTGCCGGTGGCCGCGCCGAAGAAATGCACATGCACATCGCCGGCGTGGCGGAATTCGCGATAGCGGAAATGGTGATGCTCGAGGTTGCCGATGGCGTGGCACATGTTGTCCTCGCCGGATAGCCAGTCGCCTTCCCATACCGCGGTGGCGCCGCGCAGCAGACGCGCATGGCCGCGTACGTCGCGCGGCAGTTCGCCCAGCAGCAGTTCCGGGCCGTAGCTGCTTTGCCGCAGTTTGGAGTGGGCGAGGTAGAGGTAGTTCTCGCGTTCGATGACGTGATCGGAATACTCGTTGCCGAGGGCGAAGCCGACGCGCAGCGGGGTGCCGTCGCCGTCGATCACATACAGGCCGACGATCTCGACTTCCTCGCCGCCATCCTTCGCGTAGGACGGCAATTCCAGCGCCTGCCCCGGCGGCACGATCCAACGTCCGTCGCCCTTGTAAAACCACTCCGGCGGCGCGCCGATCGCGCCGGCCGGCGGCTTGCCACCGGCGACACCCCACTTGAACATCTTCATCGAATCGGTGAGGTCGGTGTCTTTCTGCTGCAGCTTCACGTGCATCGAATCCCGGGCGGCGGCGCTGCCCAGGTGCGACAGGCCGGTGCCGGTCACCAGGCAACGCTGCGGATCGGGATGGTCCAGCGGCGGCAGCAGCCGTCCGGAGGCTTCGAGGGCATCGATCGATTCGGCGCAGGCTTCCGCGCGGGACTCGGCCAGTGCGGCGAGCGACGTATTTTCACGGGCTGCTTCGAGCGCGAGTTGGTGGACGTGAGTGGCACCACGCACCCGCCGCAGCGCGGCGCCATCATCGGAGACGCCGACCTGGCGGGTGCCGTCGGCACCGAAGAACTGGATCAGTCGCATATTGAATGGTGGTCACGCACGGGTTGCCGGAGCGGCGAGGCCGGGAGCATCCGCCCAAGGCCGGGCGCGGGTCAAGCCCGAGTCTTGTTTTCACCTGCCGGACCAG
>JANXYG010000058.1 GCA_025350245.1 Betaproteobacteria bacterium | reverse complement strand
TGGCGCGCATGTCGAGACAGGGCCGGGGACTGTAGCATGCGGTCCGATGAACCTTACGTCATCGCCTGTCACCGACCCCGCGCCGTTCGCGAGTCTCGAACCCGACCTGATCCTCGCCGCCGTCGAGTCCACCGGCCTGCGCTGCGACGGCCGCCTGCAGGGCCTCAACAGCTACGAGAACCGCGTCTACCAGGTCGGCATCGAAGACGCGCTGCCGCTGATCGCCAAGTTCTACCGCCCCGGCCGCTGGACCGACGCCGCGATTCTCGAGGAGCACGCCTTCGCGCTGGAGCTCGATGGCGCAGAAGTGCCGTTGGTGCCGCCCAACGTCGATGCCGCCGACGCCACCCTGCACGCGCATGGTGGCTATCGCTTCTCGCTGTCGGTGAAGCGCGGCGGGCGTGCGCCGGAACTCGACCGGCCCGAGGTGCTGCCGTGGATCGGCCGCTTCATGGCCCGGCTGCACGTGGTCGGCGCCACCGGCCGGTTCGTGCATCGGGAAAAGGTCGACATCGCCGGCTTCGGCCAGGCGTCGATGACCTGGCTGCTGGCCGATGGCGTGGTCCCGCCGGACCTCGAAGCCGCCTATCGCAGCGTCGCAGAACAGGCGCTCGAGGCCGTGGCGGCCTGTTTTGCGCGGGCGGGCAAGGTGGGCGCGATCCGGCTGCACGGCGATTGCCACGCCGGCAACATTCTCTGGACCGACGCCGGACCCCATTTTGTCGACCTCGACGATTGCCGCACTGGCCCTGCCGTCCAGGACCTCTGGATGCTCCTGTCGGGTGACCGGGACCAGCAGGCCGAGCAGTTCGAGCTGGTGCTCCAGGGCTACGAGGTGTTCCGGCGCTTCGACCGGGCCGAACTGCACCTGATCGAACCGCTGCGCACCCTGCGGCTGATGCACTACACGGCCTGGCTGGCGCGGCGCTGGAGCGACCCGGCATTCCCGGCGAGCTTCCCGTGGTTCGACTCGCCGCGCTACTGGCAAGACCACATTCTGGCGCTGCGGGAACAGATCTCGCTCATGCAGGAACCACCGATCGCCGTCATATAAGGTAGTAAGGCAGCTATCCGCCGGCATCGGCTGTTGCGTCGCAGCAGCTTGACGGGTCACCCACGGTCTTTTAGAGTCCGGCACGCGCGCAATAACAAGCACCTGAAAAACAGGATTTCGCGTGTCCGCCACGAGAGAGTCGGTGGCAGTCCAACGGAGATTTCATCACATGCTGTATGAACTGCACGAAATGCAGCACGCCATGCTCGCCCCGTTCGCCGCTGCCGCCAACGCCAACATGGCGCTATTCAGCAATCCGCACAGTCCGCTTGCCCACACCCCCATGGCGCGCAGCATGGCCGCTGCCAACGAACTGGTGGTCCGGCTGGTGCAGCGCTACAAGAAGCCGGTCTGGGGCATCCACACCACCCACATCGACGGCGAGCCGGTACCGGTCACCATCGAGACGGTGCTGGCCAAGCCCTTCTGCAACCTGCTGCACTTCCAGCGCGCGACCACCCGCACCGACCCCGTCGTCCTGGTGGTGGCGCCGCTCTCCGGTCACCACGCCACGTTGCTGCGCGATACGGTCCGCACGCTGATCGCCGATCATGACGTCTACGTCACCGACTGGCTCGATGCGCGCGCCGTGCCGCTCGCCCAGGGCGCGTTCAGCCTCACCGACTACATCGGCTACATACGCGAGTTCATCCCGTTCCTCGGTCGCGACGTGCACGTGATCTCGGTATGCCAACCTACCGTCCCGGTGCTCGCGGCGATATCGCTGATGGCCGCCGACCAGGAAAAGATCGCGCCCAAGTCCATGACCATGATGGGCGGGCCGATCGACACTCGCCGCAGTCCCACGGTGGTCAACAACTTCGCCACCGGTCGCCCGCTGTCCTGGTTCGAGAGCCGCGTCATCCAGCGGGTGCCGGGCACCTATCCCGGCTTCGGGCGCAAGGTCTACCCCGGGTTCCTGCAGCACGCGAGCTTCATCGCCATGAACGCAGACCGGCACATCGAGGCGCATCGCGAATTCTTCGGTCACCTGGTGCAAGGCGATGGCGAGAGCGCCGCGTCGCACCGGCGCTTCTACGACGAGTACAACGCCGTGCTCGACATGCCGGCCGAGTACTACCTCGAGACGCTCAAGGTGGTCTTCATGGACCACGCGCTGCCTAACGGCACCTGGGTGGTCAACGGCCAACTGGTCGAACCCGCCGCGATCACGAAGACGGCGCTGTTCAGCATCGAAGGCGAGCTCGACGACATCTCGGGCGTCGGTCAGACCGAGGCTGCCCACGGCCTGTGCAGCAATGTTCCCACGGCGAAGCGCGATCACCTCCTGGTCGAGGGCGTGGGGCACTACGGCATCTTCGCCGGCCGCCGGTTCCGGGAGTTCATCTACCCGCGCATCCGCGACTTCATCCGCAAACAGTAGTCCACCCCCAGGCTTCGCCTTCCCCTTCGAAGGCAAGGCCGCCTTCATCACGGCGGGACCAGCGGCATCGGCCCCGGCATCGCCCACGGCCTGATGGCCGCAGGAGCCCGGATGTGCCCGGCTACAGCGCATCCAGGGGCGCGGTCGCGCCATTGACGAAGTCGCTCGCCATTGCCACCCGTCGATGGTCTGCGGTATGGTGCTCAAGGGCCGCTGGCGCTATCTTGAGCACGACTGGATCGCGGCGGAGGGCGGCTTCGTCTACGAACCGCCGGGCGAGGTGCGCACGCTGGTGATCGACCCGCCCTGCACCGAGATGATCACGTTCTTCAACGTCAACGGCGCCATGGTCTACGTCGACGAACAAGGCAACACCATCGGTTACGAAGACGTGCACACCAAGATCGGCCTGTGCCGCCAGCACTATGCGGCCGTCGGTCTCGGTGCCGATTACGTGGATCGGTTCATTCGCTGAAGCCGACCGCAGCCATAACAATCAGGAGACCTCAATGAGCAAGGCAGTAAGATTTCATAAAGTCGGCGGCCCGGAAGTATTGGTCTACGAAGACGTCGAGGTCGGCAACCCCGGCGAGGGCCAGGCGCGCGTGCGCCATCACGCCATCGGCCTGAACTTCATCGACACCTATCATCGCTCCGGGCTGTATCCGCTGCCGCTGCCGAGCGGCCTTGGTCTCGAAGGCGCCGGCGTGGTCGAGGCCGTCGGCCCCGGGGTCGACTATCTCCAGGCCGGTGATCGCGTCGCCTATGCCGGCGGCCCGCCCGGCAGCTACTCCGAGGTGCGGCTGATTCCCGCCGACCGCCTGGTCAAGCTGCCCGACGCCATCTCGTACCAAACCGCCGCGGCGATGATGCTCAAGGGCATGACGACGCAGTACCTGATCCGCAGCACCTACCCGGTCAAGGCCGGCCAGACCGTGCTGTTCCATGCCGCCGCGGGCGGCGTCGGCCTGATCGCCTGCCAGTGGCTCAAGGCGCTCGGCGCCACCGTCATCGGCACCGTCGGCTCCGATGCCAAGGCCGAACTCGCCAAGGCCCATGGTTGCGACCACACCATCGTCTACACCCGCGAAAACTTCGTCGAGCGCGTCAAGGAAATCACCGGCGGCGCCAAGGTGCCCGTGGTCTACGACTCGGTCGGCAAGGACACCTTCATGGGTTCGCTCGACTGCCTGCAGCCGCGCGGTATGCTCGCGGTGTTCGGCAACGGTTCGGGTCCGGTCCCGGCGTTCGATCTGAGCCTGCTCGCCGCCCGCGGTTCGCTGTACGTTACGCGCCCGACCCTGGTGACATACACTGCGAAGCGGGCCGATCTGGTGGCGGTTGCCAACGAGCTGTTCGACATCGTGTTGTCGGGCAAGGTCAAGATCGAAGTCAACCAGACACTGGCACTGAAAGACGCCAGGCAGGCGCACATCGACCTCGAGTCGCGCAAGACGACCGGGTCGACCGTGCTGATGCCGTAGGGCTTGCGGCGGCTTTCGCCGCCCGTCCGCGGTGTGCCGTAAACGGAGGGGGAGATGATCGAGGATCTGAAGGGTAAGTCCGTGCTCGTCACGGGCGCCAGCACCGGCATCGGCGCAGCCGCTGCGATCGCCTTCGGTCGCAATGGCGCCAGCGTCGCGGTGCACTACAACGCCAGCCGCGCCGAAGCCGAGGGTGTCGCGGCCGAGGTCGAGAAAGCGGGCGGCAAGGCGGTCGTCATCCAGGGCGACGTCACCAGTTCGGCCACGTGCAAGGCCATCGTCGACGCCACCGTCGAGGCGTTCGGGCGCATCGACGTGCTGGTCAACAATGCCGGCGGCCTGATTCAGCGCGTGCCGGTGGCCGAGCTCACCGACGAGCTGTTCGACCAGGTGCTGCAACTCAACGTGCGCTCGTCGCTGATGTGCATCGCCGCCGCGGTGGTGCACATGCGCGCGGGCGGCGGCGGCAACATCATCAACGTCACCTCGGTGGCCGCGCGGCATGGCGGCGGCCCCGGCGCCGTGCTCTATGCCGGCTCCAAGGGCTTCGTCAGCACCATGACGCGCGGCCTCGCCAAAGAGCTGGTGAAAGACAACATCCGCGTCAATGCCGTGGCGCCCGGCGTCATCTATACGCCGTTCCACGACCGCTACTCGACCCCGCAGATGCTCGAAGGCTTCAAGGCCACGATCCCGATGAACCGGATCGGCATGCCCGACGAATGCGCCGGCGCCTTCCTGTTCCTCGCCTCCGCGCAGATGAGCGGCTACGTGACCGGCCAGATCCTGGAGGTCAACGGCGGCCAGTACATGCCGTGATGTTCGATCTCTCCTCGAAAGTCGCCCTGGTCACCGGGGCTTCGCGCGGTCTGGGCTGGGCCATGGCCGAAGCGCTCGCCACGGCGGGTGCAACGGTGGTGCTGAACTCGCGCGACAAGGTGGCGCTGGAAGCGCGCCGTGATCAACTCGTGGCTGCCGGCAAGAAGGCGGAGGTCGCCGCCTTCGATGTCAGCGACGAGGCCACGGTGGTGGCGGCGGTCGCCGACATCGCCCGGCGCCACGGGCGGCTCGACATCGTCGTGGCCAACGCCGGCATCCAGCATCGCAAGCCCCTCACCGAATTCGAGACCGCCGATTTCAAGCGCGTGATGGACACCAACCTCACCGCCGTCTGGATGCTCGCACGCGAAGCGGCGCGGGTGATGATCCCGGCAAAGCGTGGCCGCATCATCGTCACCGGCTCGATCAGCGCGATCGCGGCGCGGCCCACCATCTCGGCCTACATCGCCAGCAAGGGCGCGGTGCATGCGCTCACGCGCGAACTCGCGGTCGAACTCGCCGCCCACGGCATCACGGTCAACGCGATCGCCCCGGGCTACTTCGCCACCGAGATGAACACCGCCCTGATCGAGAACCCCGAGTTCAACGGTTGGGTCTGCAAGCGCACGCCGGCGGGCCGCTGGGGGCGTCCGGAGGAGATCGGACCACCTTGCGTGTTTCTCGCTTCCGACGATGCCTCGTTCGTCACCGGCCACGTGCTGGTGGCAGATGGCGGGTTCACCGCCAGCATGGGTTAACCCGCTTCACAGGAGCGCAATGCATGGCCGCATTCCGTGTCGGTATCAGCCGCGATGTCGTGACCAAGGACGGCACCATGTTCGGCGACGCCGCGTTCGATGTCCTGAAGGATCCCGCCGTGCAATGGGAGATCCTGCCCGACCTGGTGCCCGCGCTCACGCCCGCGCATGCGGCGAGCTACGACGCGATCTGCCTGCTGTCGGCCAGGCTCACGCGCGAGACGCTCTCGGCGCCGGCCTGCCGGCTCGGGCTGGTGGCCCGGTTCGGCGTGGGCTACGACTCGGTCGACGTGCCCGCCTGCACCGAGCGCGGTGTGCTGGTGGCGATCACGCCCGACGCCGTGCGGCGCCCGGTGGGCACCTCAGTCATCGCCTACGTGCTCGCGCTGGCGCATCGCATGGTCCTAAAGGATCGTCTGGTGCGCGATGGCCGCTGGGCCGAAAAAGGCAATCACCTCGGCACCGGCCTGGTCGGCCGCACGCTGGGGGTCGTGGGCGTGGGCAACATCGGTCGCGAAGTGCTGCGGCTCGCGCGCCCGTTCGGCCTGCGCCTGCTGGGCGCCGATCCGCAGGTGCGCCAGGCCGACGTCGATGAGCTGGGCGTCACCATGACCGACCTGCCGACCCTGCTCGCGGAATCCGACTTCGTGTCGATCAATTGCCTGCTCGACGACAACACGCACGGGCTGATCGGCGCCGCTGAGTTCGCGCGCATGAAGCCCACGGCCTACTTCATCAACACGTCGCGCGGCCCCACCGTGGTCGAATCGGCGCTGGTCGATGCCGTGCGTGACGGCCGCATCGCCGGCGCGGCCATTGATGTGTTCGAACGCGAACCCACCCCGGTCGACAACCCCCTGCTCGCCTTCGACAACGTCATCGTCGCGCCGCACGCCATCTGCCACACCGACGAATGCATGCGTGGCCTGGCTGAAAGCGCCTTCCGGGCGTCGGTGTCGCTGGCGCACGGCGAACGTCCGCCCTATCTCGTCAATCCGGAGGCTCTGGCGCATCCGCGCTGGGCCGGCCGGTTCCACCGCTAGTCAAGCGCGGCCACGCCGCGGAGGGTCGTCACCGATGCGTACCAACCCGGTCAAGGACAAGCTGAATGAAGGCAAGGCCGTCTTCGGCACCATGGCATTCGAGTTCTTCGTGCCGAGCCTGCCGCAGATCGTGAAGTCCGCGGGCGCGGAATTCCTGTTGCTCGATATGGAGCACAGCGGCGTCGGCTACGAAACCATCAAGGATCAGATCTCGCTGTGCCGCGGCATCGGCCTCACGCCGATGGTGCGGGTGCCGGCGGGGCAGTATCACTTCATCGCGCGCGCGCTCGACCTGGGTGCCATGGGCATCATGGTACCCATGGTGGGCACCGCCGAAGAGGCCGAGTTCATCGTGTCGTGCACGCGCTATCCGCCGCACGGCCGGCGCGGCGCGGCATTCGGCTTCAGCCACGACGATTTTGAAACCGAGGACATCGGCGAGAAAATTCGGGTCGCCAACGCCCGCACGCTGGTGATGCCGCTGATCGAGACCGCCGAGGGTATCGCCAACATCGGCAAGATCGCCGCGGTGCCCGGCGTCGACGTGCTGTGGCTCGGGCACTTCGACCTCACCAATTTCCTCGGCATTCCGGCGCAGTTCGAGCACCCGAAGTACGTCAAGGCGATCGACAAGCTGTGCGCCGCGGCACGCAAGCACGACAAGGTGTTGGCCTGCATGAGCGGCTCGGAAGCCTGGAGCCGCGACTACTGGGCGAAAGGATTCCGCCTGTTCGCGGCCGGGGTCGACGCCCATCTGTTGCAGGCGGCGTTGCGGCAGAGTCTGGGCGTGATGCACGACCTCGACGCCGCCAGGGCCACCGCGGCGAAACGCAAGAACAAACCTGATCAGCGATGAAGGTCAGTCACAACGCGACCTCCGCCATCGACGCTCGAGATTTCTCTCATCCCCAGCCCTCCCGGAGGGAGAAGGGAGCAGGAGGCCTCCCTCTCCCCCGGGAGCTGAGGGTGAGGGATGCTGAGCAATGTCGCTAGCCTGGAAAAAAGGTCCCGGCGATAGCGCGCCCGCACCAGCGATGCAAACCTACTGCTCAGGGCTTGGCGGTGTAGGGCTCGAGTTGCTGGAGGATCGACACGCGCGAGTTGCGCACCGGCGGCGATGCCACCAGCCGCTCGCCGTCGTGGCGGGCATATCGATCGAAGCGCTCGATCACCGCCGCGACCATGGTCGGGCGCGGGAGCAGCCCGGCCGCTGGTCCGCGTTTGCCCATGTCCAGGGCGACCATGTCGCCCAGTTCCAGGCGCTGATCGGGTTCGGTGCGGGCCGTGGCGTTGGTGCTGCCATCGGGCAGGGGTTCGGCGAACACCACCTGCACCCACAGCGGATGGCTCAGATCGCCGGCATTGATGTCGGTTGCGACCAGCACGCTCGGCCGGACCTCCCGGAACATGCCGGTCACCCGGCCGGTGGCAACCGGCTCTGGCGAGGGCGGCTGCAGCGCGCATCCCGGCGCCGCGAGAAGGACTGCGAACAGGGCTACGAGTCTGACGGCTGGTTTCATGGCGTATCACCGATCGTGAAATTGTGCGGATACAGCGACTGGGCACGGCATCGGGGCGCCACCCTGTTGAGCAATTCGGCACCGGGCAGGAAAACTTGAGGCCCTTTCGCAACCATTGGGGCCCGGACCGGCTCGCCGCCCCGGCCAGCCGCCATCGGCGCGCAATCCCGTGCCCCGGCGTTTCACCCTCCCACCACCGAAAGGTTCACCGATGCCTGCCCTGATCCGCGGTCTGTTCGCTTCCGCCCTGCTCGTCGCCGCATCCCTGGCGGCAGCGGCGGACACCATCACGCTGCACGGTGCGGTGCAGTTCAGCGACGAGCACGCCTACAACAAGACGATGCTCAAGTTCGAAGAACTGACGCGCAAGTATTACGGCAAGCCGATCAACTTCGTGCTCCACCGCAACAGCGAGCTGGGCACCGAGAAAGACTACTTCGCCTACATGAACCAGGGCGTCTCGGTGGACTACGCCACCGTTTCGCCGTCGCACATGTCCACCTTCGCCAAGGCGGCCCCGCTGATGGACATGCCATTCCTGTTCCGCGATCTGGACCACTGGAACAAGGTGATGGAAGCCGATGCGCTCAAGCCCATCGCCGACGAAGTGGCGAAGAAGGCGGACGTCATGATCCTGGGGTTCGGCGGCGGCGGCGTGCGCAACGTGATTGCCAACAGGCCGGTGCGCAACCTGCAGGACCTCAAGGGACTGAGCATCCGGGTGATGGGGGCACCGGTGCAGACGAAGATCTTCCTGGCGATGTCGGCGGCGCCCACGGTTATCGCCTACACCGAGGTCTACAACGGCATCCAGACCGGCGTGATCCAGGCCGTCGAGAACGAGGCCGCGGGCCTGGAACAGATGAAGTTCTACGAAGTGGGGCCGCACATTGCGCTCACCCGGCATGCGATCACGGTGCGGCCGCTGTGTTTCTCGGGCAAGACCTTCCGGCGGTTGCCGCCCGACCTCCAGGCTGCCGTGCTGAAGGCCGGCAAGGAGGCCGGTCTGTACGGCCGCAAGCTCGAATCGAGCGAAGACCAGATGCGGCTCCAGCGCATGGAGAAGGAGGGCAAGCTCAAGACGTACGTGTTCGCGGATCGCGACCAGTTGCTGAGACTCGCCGAGCCGGTCAAGCAGGCCTATGCCAGGGAAGTCGGCGGCGAGGCGCTCCTTGCCACTATCAACGCGATCAGATGACGCCCACCCCCTCGAGGGGGCCAGGCGCCCTTCGAACGGCCGGGCGGGCGCCGGCCGTTCGCTTCACATGAGCGCTTCGTTTCCCGTTTTCCGGGATGCCTGCGCAGGCATTGCCAGGACATCTTGAAAACACTCATCGACGGGTTCTACCGCCTGCTGCAGGTGCTGCTCACGCTGCTCATGGCGGCGCTGATCGTGCCGGTCACGCTGCAGATCGTGTCGCGTTTCACCGGGCTGGTGCCGCGCTATGTCTGGACCGAGGAGCTCGCGCGGTTCGCGTTCATCTGGGTCATCATGATCGGGTCGATGATCGCGGTGCGCGACGACTCGCATTTCGATCTCGAGATCCTGCCCACCGCCAGAACCCCGCGCGGCCGCGCCGCGCTGCGCATGGTGCGCCACGTCGCCATGCTGCTGGTCGCGCTCATCTTTGTCTGGTTCGGCTATCGCTTCGCGCAGTTCGGCCTCGACCAGGAGTCGGATCTCACCGGCATCAACATGCTCGCCATCCACATCGCGTGGCCGCTGGCCGGCGTCGCCTACCTCATCTTCCTCGGTGAAAAGCTCGTGACCGATGTTCGGATCTTTCGGCGCAACGCCGATGAGTAGCCTGCAGGTCGGTCTGCTCCTGTTCGGCCTGTTCTTCGCTTTGCTGATCGTGCGGGTGCCGGTCGCGTTCGCCCTGGGGCTTGCCTGCGTGCCGGTGTTCTTCATCGACGAGCGGCTCACGCCGTTCCTGCTGCTCAACGAGATGCTCAAGTCCTACAACTCGTTCCTGCTGCTCGCCATTCCGTTCTTCCTGCTCGCCGCCAACCTGATGAACAGCGCGGGCATCACCGAGAAACTCATCCATCTCGCCCGCACGCTGGTGGGCCACCTGCCCGGTGGCCTGGGCCACGTCAACGTCGTGGTCAGCATGCTGTTCGCCGGCATTTCCGGCTCGAGCACCGCCGAGACTGCTGGCGTGGGCGGGGTGCTGATCCCGGCGATGACGAAGCAGGGGTTTGATGCGCGCTTCACCTCCGCGCTCACCGCCTGTGCTTCGGTCATGGGCGTCATCATCCCGCCCAGCATCCTGATGGTGGTGTGGGGCGGCGTGATCTCGGTGTCGATCGGCGGTTTGTTCCTGGCCGGCGTGCTGCCGGGCGTGATGATCGGGCTGTCGCTCATGGCGGTCGTGGTGATCTACGCGAAGGTGCGCCACTACCCGGTGCATCCGCGCGCGTCGCTGGCCGAGGTGTTCGTCGCCACCCGGCGCGCGTTGCTGCCGCTGGCCACGCCCGCGATCATCGTGGGCGGCATCGTCGGCGGCTTCTTCACGCCGACCGAGGCGTCGGTGGTGGCGGTGGTCTACGCGCTGATCCTGGGCACCCTGGTCTATCGCACCATCGGCATCCTGGAATTGCCGAAGGTGCTCTACGAGTCCGCGCGCTTCGCGGCGATCTCGCTGTTCTGCATCGGCACGGCATCGGCGTTCGGCTGGTTGCTGGCCTATTTTCATGTGCCGCAGTTGTTCGTCGACGCGGTCTCGTCGCTGGGCGGCAGCGTCACCAGCGTCGGCTTCGTGGTGGCCGGGTCGTTCCTCGTGATCGGCTGCTTCATCGACGCGATCCCGGCGATCATCATCCTCGGCAGCATCCTCGCGCCGATGGCGGCCAGCGTGCACATGCACCCGATCCACTTTGCCATCATCGGCGTGATCTCGATCGCCTTCGGGCTGGTGACACCGCCCTACGGGCTGTGCCTGATGATCGCGTGCTCGCTCGGCAAGGTGACCATCCGCGAAACGCTGAAGGATGTGGCCGTGCTGCTGGTGCCGATGCTGGGCGTGCTCACCTTCGTTATCCTGTTTCCCGAGGCGATGCTGGCGTTGCCGCGCTGGCTGATGCCGACTCTCGTCAAGTAACCGCACGTCAAGCGCTGAGTAGCGGAGCACACCCATGATCACCGTCACCCGAACCGGCCCCTGCATGGGCGCCGAGATCGCCGCCATCGACCTGTCCCAACCCGTGTCCGACGCCACGTTCGGCGAGATCCGCGATGCACTGCATCGTCATCATGTGCTGGTGTTGCGGGGGCAGTCGCTGCAACCGCGGCAGTTCCATGCGTTCGCATCCCGTTTCGGGCAACCGGAACCGCATGTGCTCGACCAGTTCCATCATCCCGAGATCGCCGACATCCTCATCCTGTCGAACGTGCAGAAAGACAGCAAGCCCACCGGGCTGGCCGATGGCGGCACCTACTGGCACACCGACTACTCGTATCTCACGGTGCCGGCCAGGGCCACGGTGCTGTACTCGGTGCAGGTGCCGCAGGTCGGCGGCGACACGCTGTTCGCCGACCAGGAGCAGGCCTATGCCGACCTGCCCGCCGACATGCAGCGGCGCATCGACGATCTGGTCACGATCAATGTCTATGGCAACCGCGACATTCCCGATCTCGCGTCGCGCGAGAGCGGCTTTCCGCCCTCCGAGGACCAGAAGGCGGTGCGCGGCATGGTCGTCACCCGCCATCCGCTGGTGCGGCACCA
This sequence comes from Betaproteobacteria bacterium, assembly GCA_025350245.1. GTDB lineage: Bacteria > Pseudomonadota > Gammaproteobacteria > Burkholderiales. The sequence continues at coordinate 7,602 of JANXYG010000058.1, read as the reverse complement.
CCCCTACACCGGCCGCAAGGCGCTCTATGCGGTGTCGGGCACCTCGTATGGCATCGAGGGCATGAGCGAAGACGATGGCCTCGCGCTGCTGCGCGAACTCGCCGCGCATTCCACTCAACCCAGGTATCGGCACCGCGTGCGCTACGGGGTCGGCGACGTGGTGTTGTGGGACAACGCCTCGGTGCTGCACTCGGCAACCCTGACCGACCCGGTCTACCCCCGGACTCTCCTGCGCGTCACCACCAAGGAAGCCGGTCGCACCATGGTGCAATGAGTCCGCGAAGGTGTTCGACGCCATGAATCCGGTTCGAGGCCATTGCGCCCGACGGCGTTACCGGTTTCGAGGTGTTTTCGAGCTACGGCTGGCAATGGACCGACGATCCCCAGGGCCAGAAAATCCTGCGGCAGGGCGCCGTCCGGCGCTCACTGCGCTGCTGTATGCAGGGTGATCAGGGCATCAATTTTCATGCTGCGTTCGCACATGCGCGCGCCATTCAACACTCGCATAAAGTGCTATCTTTTGGGTCCATTCGCCACCGCCGCTGTGGCCTGGATGCCTGACTGCATCACGAGAGAGAGCGGTCTGATCGGTTCAATAAGACGCAACGGGAGGATTTGAAATGCAACTCAAGGTCAACAAGCAGAGCAGGACATTCGAAGGCGATCCGCAGATGCCGCTGTTGTGGTTCCTGCGCGACGAGCTCGCGCTCACCGGCACCAAGTTCGGCTGTGGCGTTGGCCTGTGCGGCGCCTGCACCGTGCACGTCGACGGCAAGGCGGTTCGCGCCTGTGCCATCTCGATGAGCGACACGGCGGGCAAGTCGGTCACCACGATCGAAGGCCTGTCACCGGACGGTAACCATCCGGTGCAGAAAGCCTGGCGCGCCGAGAACGTGCCGCAGTGCGGCTACTGCCAGCCCGGCCAGATCATGCAGGCCGCAGCCCTGCTGGCCGAAAACAAGAAAGCGTCGGACGCAGAGATCCAGGAAACCATGGCTGGCAACATCTGCCGCTGCGGTTGCTACCAGCGGATCTTTGCCGCGATCAAAGTCGCAGCGAAGGAGGTCTGACATGAAAAACCGCACGCAAGCAATCATCGAAAACGTCAGCCGGCGCAACCTGCTCAAGGGCATCGTGTCCGGCGGTGGTCTGGTCATGGCCGCGCAGTTCCTGCCCACCATGGCGCGCGCCGAAGAAAACCTCTACAACACCGGCGCGAGCGGCATGCCGGGCGGTGCCGTCTGGGATCCGCACGTTTACGTGTCGATCGATCCGAGTGGCACCGTGACCATCGTCACCCATCGTTCCGAAATGGGCACCGGCTCGCGCACCAGCCTGCCGATGGTCGTGGCCGACGAAATGGAAGCCGACTGGGCCAAGGTCAAGATCATCCAGGCCCCCGGCGACGAGCAGAAGTACGGCAACCAGGACACCGACGGCTCGCGCAGCATCCGTCACTTCGTCCAGCCGATGCGCCTGTGCGGCGCCGCCACCCGGCAGATGCTGGAGCATGCGGCAGCGCTGGCGTGGGGCGTGTCGGATTCCGACGTGCGCGCGCAGAACCACAAGGTCGTCCACATTCCCAGCGGCAAGAGCATGGGCTTCGGCGAACTCGCCGTTGCGGCGGCGGCATTGCCGACCCCGAGCATGAAGTCGATCGTGCTCAAGGATCCCTCGCAGTTCCGCTACATCGGCAAGGGCAAGGTCTCGATCACCGACCTGCGCGACATCACCATGGGCAAGGCCACCTACGGCCAGGACATCCATGTCGACGGCATGAAGTACGCCGTGGTCGCGCGTCCGCCGGTGGTTCTGGGCAAGGCCGTGAGCTACGACGCCGCCGCCGCCATGAAGGTGCCGGGCGTGATCAAGGTGGTGATGATCGCCCCGACGCCGATGCCGGCCAAGTTCGCTCCCCTGGGCGGTGTCGCGGTCATCGCGAATAACACCTGGGCGGCGATCCGTGGTCGTGAAGCGCTCAACGTCAAATGGGACGACGGCCCCAACGCCGACTACGACTCCGCGACGTTCAAGCAGGGCATGGCGGAACAGGCTCGCAAGCCCGGCAAGATCGAGCGCAACGAAGGCGACGTGGACGCGGCGCTTGCCGGCGCGGCCAAGGTCATCGAGCGCGAGTACTACATTCCGCACGGTCATCATGCGACGATGGAGCCGCCGGCGGCAACCGTGCGTATCGTCAATGGCAAGGCCGAGGTCTGGGCCTGCGTGCAGAGCCCTGGCGGTACCCGTGGCGACGTTGCCAACACGCTGGGCCTGAAGGAGTCCGATGTCACCGTCAACGTCACCCTGCTGGGCGGCGGTTTCGGTCGCAAGTCGAAGTGCGACTTCGTCCTCGAAGCCGCGCTGCTGTCCCGCGAAATGGGCGGCGCGCCGGTCAAGGTGGTGTGGACGCGCGAAGACGACATTCAGCACGGCTTCTACCACTCGGTGTCGTACCAGCATGTCACCGCCGGCCTCGACGCGAGCGGCAAGGTCATCGCGTGGCGGCATCGCAGTGTCTCGCCGTCGCTCATGTCCAACTTCATGCCCGACCCGAAGCGCGAAAGCTCTCTGGAGCTGGGCCTGGGCCTGATCGACACCCCGTTCAATGTGCCCAACCTGCGGCTCGAAACCGGCGAAGCGGTCGCCAAGACCCGTATCGGCTGGTTCCGTTCGGTCAACAACATCCCGCACGCCTTCGCCATGCAGTCCATGGTGGGTGAGCTGGCCGCCGAACTGGGCCGCGACCCGAAAGACTTCCTGCTCGAGATGATCGGGCCGGCGCGCATCGTCGATCCGCGCAGCACCGTGACCGGTGGTCTGTGGAACTACGGTGACCCGTGGGACACGTATCCGGTCGACACCGGCCGCATGCGTGCCGTGGTCGAGCGTGCCGCGAAGGAAGCCGGCTGGGGCAAGAAGCTGCCCAAGGGCCAGGGCCTGGGCATCGCCGTTCAGCGCAGCTTCCTGAGCTACGTGGCGACGGTGGTGCATGTCGTGGTCGACAAGGATGGCAACGTCTCCGTCCCCCGTGTCGACACCGCGTTCGATGCCGGCTATGTGGTCAATCCGGAGCGGGTTCGCTCGCAGGTGGAAGGTGCCGCGGTCATGGGCTTGAGCCTCGCCAAGCACACGCTCATCACCTTCAAGAATGGTCGCGTCGAGCAGAACAACTTCAGCGACTACAAGGTGCTGCGCATCGGTGAAGGCGCCATGAACGTCAACACCCACATCATGGCGCACGGCATCGACGTGCCGTCCAGCGGCGTGGGCGAGCCCGGCGTGCCGCCGTTTGCACCGGCGTTCTTCAATGCTGTTTACGCGGCCACCGGCAAGCGCATCCGCGACCTGCCGCTGGGCAATCAGTTGAGCGCGTAAGCAACAGCAGCAAGGTAGTTTTCGAGGGCCCGTTCCGGAAGGAGCGGGCCCTTTTTACTGGTGCGCCCGGCACGGGCAGGCGTTGCCGGGATCCTGTTCCAGGCCGACATGGGTTTTCACCTGGGCAGGTGACGATGCTCCGCCTGTCGTCGCAGAAGTACTTGCGACATTGTTGACCGGGATCAACCCGGGCTCGAGTGGATTCCTGGAGTATTGTGAGTGAGCCATCATCCGGACTGCGCTTTTGGGTGGCCGACGCGTGCCTACGAAGTGCCGCTGACCACACGGCCACACGCGCTTCGCCAACCAGCCTGTTTTCTCGCGGGACCTCCTGACAATGAAACTTCGACCCCCAGACTTCGCTTCGCTTCGCCAACCCCCTCGACGGGGGCCTGTGCGCTCGGGACGGCCCGGCGCGCACATGAAGCCCTTCAAGCTCGCCGTTGTCGCCGCTGCGACAACATTTGCCCTCATACCGGTTGCCGCGTCTGCCGCGGTGATCGGTTTCCTGGGCAATTTCGATGTCATCAACGACACCGGAAAGACCGCTCACGGCTTCGAGATTGACCTCGAAGGCCTGCACTCAAGCGACATCACCGACACCTTCGGCGGGCCGGGCCGCGGCTTCCCGACCGGGCGCGGCTTCGGCGCTGGCAGCGTGGAACGCTATGGGTCGCCGACGATCTCGGAGTACACGACCGGCGCAACCTTTGGCACCAAGGTTGTGTACCAGGGGCTGTTCAGTGGTTCGGCCTGGGATTACGGCACCCCGAGCGGCGCGTTTGCCACGCCCGGCGACAACTGCTGGTCTGGTGGCGGTCTGGGCTACAACGCCTCGACCCCCTGCGACCACTTCGGCGTGGGCACGCGCAAGAACGCGACCAGCACGACCTACAGTTGGCTGACCGAGACCGCGCCCACATCGGGCGTGCTGAACAACGGCGTGGTGAACCTGCCCGCACCTGTGTGGAACGTGATTCCGGCGGCGCCCCCGCCCCCGGGGCAGCCGCCCGCGCCACCCGTGGTGGGCGCAGTGGTGCAGGCACCGGCCCCCATTCAACTCAACGAGCCCGAGCCGCAGTGGGGCACCGCCATCTGGGTGAAGGTGTTCACAACCGAGCTCGAGAAGGCGCCGGCACTGGAGGACCTGATCGGCGGCAACGCGCTGCTCAAGAATCTGAAGACCGAAACCGAGTGGCAACTGCTGCAGAAGGACCCCGGCAATGCGTTGTCCGGCATTCTCGAGAGCGGCTACGGTGCGCCGGTCGGGCCGAACGCCGCGTCGATCCTGCGCCGCTATGAGTTCTACAAGTTCGGCGGCCTCTACGACGCGGTCGACAACCATGCCATCTTCGGTGCCGGCGGCAACGACTCGCTGCCGGGCTTGGGTGATCTCGGCACCTACCTCGGTGCGCAGAATGGCGCCGCGAATCTTGCCGCGGTGCCCGAGCCCGAGACAATAGCCATGATGATTGCCGGGCTCGGATTGCTGGCCGGCGTTTCGCGCCGGCGTTTTTCAAGGCGGTCTGCGTTGCCGCCGGCAGGCGTATCCGCAACCTGCGGCTCCGCGATCGGCTGAGCGCGCCAGCAACCAGCTTCAGGCAGTTCTCAAGGGCGCGCTTCGGAAGGAGCGGGCCCTTTTTTCGTCTGGCGGGCGACGGAGACTGCACCGCGAACCACGCGCTAGAATTCCTGCGGCGACACCTCTGCAGGAACGTGGCAGCCGTCGCGTGACCAGAGGCGGGAGAAACCCATCGAAGCAACGCTCGATGATCTGGAGTTCGAGGCACTCAAGCTTTCCGTGCCTGACCGCGCAAGGTTGATCGACAGGCTCATTGCGAGCCTGGACACAGACCAGGAGCGGGACGAGGTCTGGGCGGCTGAAGTCGCGCTGCGGCTCGCCGCGATCGCCGACGGCTCGACGTCATGGCAATCGGGGCCGGAGAGGCTTGAGAAACTCAAGGCCGAGTTTCGTTGAGGCGCTCCAGATGCGAAGCGCGCCTGTCCTGTCCACGATTGACAGCGTGATTGCAGATCCTCAATCAAGTGCTATCATCGTGCCGTGAATGGCAAGCATCGCAAGACCCTCGATGCGATCCGGGCTGATCCCGTCAACGGGAATCTCGATTGGGATCGAATCGAGGCGATGCTGGTCGCGCTCGGTTGCCGGGTGGTCGAGGGCGCGGGCTCGTCCGTGACATTCGACTGGCAGGGCATTCGAGCCACGTTCCACCGACCCCACCCTGGCAAGGAGGCACTGCGATATCGCGTGAAGGCGGTGCGCGAGTTTCTGCAACGCATGGAGGCCGAGCCATGAACAACACCATGACCTACCGGGGCTACACTGCCAGCATGACCTTCGACACCGACGACAAGATCATCGTCGGGCGGGTACTCGATGTGGACGACATCATTGTCTTTCATGGCGAATCGGTTGTCGAATTCGAGGCCGCTTTCCATGCCACCGTCGACGACTATGTGTCCGCCTGCGAGACCCTCGGCAGCATTCCGGAAAAGCCGGCCAGCGGGAAGCTCATGCTCAGAGTGACGCCCGCCGTACACGCGGCGGCCCTGAAGGCTGCCGCCCGCAGTGGAACCAGCCTGAACAAATGGGCGGAGCAGGCGCTGCGCCTGGCGAGTCGCAAGGCGAAGGGCAAGTCGAGCGCCAACGCCTGAGCCGGTTCGCCGGGTGCAAGAAAGGCACCGCCCATGGTGCCATCTGATCCGGCCACATCACCCCAGCCGATCCAGCGGACTCGCTACCCCGCGCCCCCCGCGATTGAGCACATGGGTGTAGATCATGGTGGTGCGCACATCCGAGTGCCCCAGCAGCTCCTGCACCGTGCGGATGTCGTAGCCGGCCTCGAGCAGATGCGTGGCGAAAGAATGCCGCAGCGTGTGCGGCGTGGCCGGCTTGGTGATGCCGGCGGCGCGCACAGCGTCACGCATCGCCCGTTGAACCAACTGCTCGTCGAAGTGATGCCGGCGTCTTACGCCCGCGCGCGGATCGATCGAGATGCGGTCTGCCGGAAACACGTATTGCCAGGCCCACTCGCGCGAAGCGTTGGGATACTTTCGATCCAGCGCATGCGGCAGATAGACTGCCCCGACACCATCGGCGAGGTCTCGCGCATGTTGGGCTTTCGCCACGCCAAGCTGGAGCTTCAGCAGCGGTTCGATGCTGCGCGGAACCATCGTGACGCGATCCTTCGCGCCCTTGCCGTCGCGCACCAGGATCTCGCCGCGCGCGAGGTCGAGATCCTTCACCCGCAGGCGCACCCCCTCGAGAATGCGCATGCCCGTGCCATACAGCAGCCGCGCCACCAGACCCGTGGTGCCCGACATGTGGTCGAGCAGGCAGGCCGTCTCGGCTTGCGTGAGCACCACCGGCAGCCGCGGCGTGCGCCTGGCTGACACGATGCCGTCGAGCCAGGGCAGGTCGACCCCGAGCACCTCCTTGTAGAGAAACAGTAGCGCGCTCTTCGCCTGATTCTGGGTGGAAGGCGCGACATTGCCCTTGACTGCGAGGTCAGTAAGGAATTGCTCGACCGCCCCGGCCCCAAGTTCGGACGGGTGGCGCAGCCCGTGAAAGCGGACATAGCGCCGCGCCCAATCGAGGTAGCATTGTTCAGTGCGGATGCTGTAATGTTTCACCCGCAGCCGGTCGCGCATTCGGTCGAGCAGGCGCGGTGGCTGGGACGGGTACGGTGCAACAGGGTCCGGCTCGGCGGCGACGAGGTGCATGGGGGAGTTCCATAAACTGTGAATGCAAACAGTACTCTGGTCCGATACTCGGCGTCAAACTACGCGGAGTTACACCCCTTTTCAGTCCGACTTTACGTTATGTCTCACAGCCACCACCAATACGGCCCTAAGGGAGAATCTTCATGCGCGCCATTGCTCTGTCTCTGACCACAGCACTTATCGTCGGCTGCGCTGGAACAGTTGACTATGTTCGCCCGAGCGTTCAGCCAACTGCCTCGTCAAATGCAAAAGTCATTGAGAAGTCACGCGACGCGGTCTGGAATGCAAGTGTTCCTGAGCTGGGTAAGCGGTTCTTTGTCATCAACAACCTCGACAAATCGTCGGGCCTCATCAACATCAGCTACACCGGCGATCCCGTGAAGTACGTCGACTGCGGACAAGTGTCGTCGTATGTGAAGAATGCGCGCGGCGAGCGAACTTACAACTTTGCGGGCGCATCCGCGCAGCAAACCTACGAGA
>JANXYG010000044.1 GCA_025350245.1 Betaproteobacteria bacterium | reverse complement strand
AATACCGAAATCGTTGCCATTGGTCATTGGGCGCGCGAAATGCACCAGAAATCTCGAATTCAGCGTCGCGACAGAACAATTGCCGGCAAGTCCGCGCAGCCGGAAATTCTCGAAACACCACTTTTCGGTCTGGCACTACTTTGCCTTCCTGGCTGAGGCGACGGAACCCGCTCGCGCGTGGCGCGAAGCCGGTGCCGTGGTCTTGGCGCAGGAACGGGGGTGGACTGATCGCGCGGACAGTCATGCCGGGTGGAAGCCGTATTGCGCGACCTGCCATGAAAACCGGTTGCGGGCCCAGGCGCTGATCAGCCGGGTCGAAGGTACTGCGCCAGAGACCGCCCAGGCGACGGTGGCCGGCATCCCGCTCGGTCGCGGCGGCGATGCCGATGATGTGGCGCGTGGGTCGGCGAGACCGATGCGCCCGCAGTGCAGCAAGTTCGGGTGCTGCGCCGATGGATTCTTCCCGGTAAGCTGCGCGGAAGCTAGGCAACAGACCATGGCCCATGGTACCCAATAGACCGACCGAGGAGGAACCAGTGAACGCAACAGCCGTCACGCCGGAGTTCGAGCAGGCCACTTTCAAGAAAGTCGCCTCACGACTCATCCCTTTCCTGTTTCTCTGCTACATCGTCGCGTTCCTGGATCGCGTCAACGTCGGGTTCGCCAAGCTGCAGATGGCCGGCGATCTCCAATTCAGCGACGCCGTCTACGGTTTCGGTGCCGGCATCTTCTTCATCGGCTACTTCATCTTCGAAGTGCCCAGCAACGTGATCCTCGAGAAGATCGGGGCCCGCATCTGGATCGCCCGCATCATGATCACGTGGGGCATCATTTCGTCGGCGTTCATGTTCGCGGGCGAGATCCGCTGGGGTCCGATCGCGACCGCGTTCGGCTGCACCGACGCGCAGTTCAGCTTCTACGTCCTGCGGTTTCTGCTGGGCGTGGCCGAAGCGGGTTTCTTCCCCGGCATCATCCTGTACCTCACCTACTGGTTTCCGGGCGCGCGCCGCGCCAAGATGGTGGCGCTGTTCATGACGGCGATCGGCGTGGCCAATGTGGTCGGGTCACCGGTGTCCGGCGCCATCATGCAGTTCATGGACGGCGCCAGCGGCCTGCGCGGCTGGCAGTGGCTGTTTCTGCTCGAAGGCATTCCGTCGGTGATCATCGGCTTGCTGGTGTTCGTCGTCCTGCCCAATGGTCCGAAAGGGGTCACGTGGCTGACCCCGCCAGAAAAAGAGCTGGTCATGAAGCGCGTCGAGGAGGACAACCGGAGCAAGCAGGACTTCGGCAGCAAGCACAGTTTTGGCGGCGCCTTCAAGGATGGGCGGGTGTGGGCGCTGGCGGCGGTCTATTTCTGTGGCGCCGTCACGTTCTACGCGGTCAACTTCTGGATGCCGACCATCATCCAGGAACTCGGCATCGACAAGAAAGACTTCCTCAAGGTCGGCATGATCAGCATGATCCCGTGGAGCGCGACGATCATCGCCATGATCTACTGGGGCAGCCATTCCGACCGCACCGGTGAACGCCACTGGCATGCGGCGTCCGGGTTCCTGGTCCAGTTCGTGGGCCTCGTGATCCTGGCGCTCGCGCACCATTCGCCCGTCATCTCGATCTTCGCGCTGACGCTGATCACGGCGGGCTGGGCCGGTTTCGTGGTGACGTTCTGGTCGTTGCCCACGGCATTCCTGACCGGCACTGCCGCGGCTGCGGGCATCGCGTTGATCAACTCGGTCGGCAATCTCGGCGGCTATTTCGGGCCCGACATGATCGGGCGCATCCGCACCGCCACCGGTGGCGCGGCCGAGACGGCATTCTTCACTCTGGCAGCCGTGGCGCTGTTGGGTGCGGTGATCATCCTGCGCCTGCCAAGGGCGAAGCGCAGCGCGGACACCGCGCTGGAGTCGCCCGCAGGCGTCGGATTGACGGCAGAGTAATTCGCTGCTGGCCGGTGCAGCACCGGCCAGCAGCGTAGAGTCGGCCAGTGCCCCGTTGGCAGCCACCGCCACCGCGAATGAGCCATCCAAATAGAGGAATCCCGCCAATCAGGGGTGACGCAATGCTGGAAAAGGCCACGACAAAGAGCCCGAAAGAGCGCCGGGAACGAGCCAGCGGTCGGCCCACGACAAATCGGGGGCAGCCACCCGGAACGAACACGAGGCCTGCGCACATCATGAATGCGGTACCCACCCTGCAAATCGAGAACGACCGCGTCATCGTCACCGAATGGCGCTTCGCGCCGGGCGCCGAAACCGGTCACCACGTGCATGCGCACGACTATGTTGTCGTGCCCATGACCACCGGCATTCTCAGGCTCGAGGAGCCGACCGGAACCCGCGACGTCCAGCTCACCGCCGGTGTCTCCTACACGCGCTTCACCGGCGTCGCCCACAACGTGATCAACGTGAACGATTTCGAGTTCAGCTTCATCGAGGTCGAGTTGAAATGAGCCCCTGACCCCTGATGTCGAAATCGACCACGCTGGTTCGTCGTGCAGGTGGAGGCGGCGCCCGCCGTTTCCGGACCGCGGCATCGACGCCGAAGGGTTGACCACGACCACGGCATCGAGCCCATCGCGGTCCAGCATCTGTCGATAGTCGGTGCAGGTTTCGACGCCTGTGTACTTCCGAAGCACGTCCAGCACAAAAGAAGACGTATCGCACACGACCGACAGCTTGACCCCGGGATGTGCGCCCAGGATGGCGCAGTGCGAAAGCCCCATCTTGCCTACCCCGATCAAGCCTACCCGGGCAATCATGCGACTTCCTTTATTCGATTTGAGTGCATCGGAAGCCCAGTACACACCGTCGGGACGATTGTCCCTGGCGGGACGACGAGCGCGAAGCATCATGAAAACATCAATCTACCGGCCCCAGAGCAAACAACCGCTGCCCGCCATCAAGCGGGCCAAGGCCGGTAACGCTCTCAAGGTGTTTCGGGGACCTGCGAGCGCCCAACGTTCATGTTCTCTATGGCAAGATTACAAATTCTTACGGCTGCGCGCCATGGCTGTCGTGAATGCACGACACGCGGCGCAAAAGTGGCCCGGGTGCGCCTCGGGCGCGCGGATCGGTTCACGGCTCACGGACAAACCCATGAACAAGGTAGCACTGGTGATCGGCGCCGGCGACGCCGCGGGTGGCGCGATCGCCGGGCGCTTCGCCCGCGCGGGCGTCACGCGCCGCGATGCCGGCAAGCTCGCCGAGCTCGAGGCCGCGATTCAGAGCGAGGGTGGCACCTGCCATGCGTTCGGCGCCGACGCGCGCGACGAAGATGCAGTGCTGAAGCTCTTTGCCGACATCGAAACCGGCATCGGCCCGATCGAGGTGTGCGTGTTCAACGTCGGCGGCAACGTGCGCGTCGGCATCCTCGACCCCGACGCGATCGCGGATGCCTCCTTCACACTGTACTGCCAGCCGCGCACGGCCTGGACCCACGAACTCGACCTGCGGCCCTGGGATCGAGAAGTGGTAACGCACCGCACCCGTCAACCCGCCACATCAGCGAGGCAAGCATGAGCAAGACCGTGGAATTCTTCTTCGATTTCGGCAGCACCGCGTCGTACGTGGCGTGGACCCAGTTGCCGCGCATCGCGGCGGCGGCGGGTGCACAAATCGTGTGGCGCCCGATCCTGCTGGGTGGCGTGTTCAAGGCCACCGGCAACGCCAGCCCGATCGTGGTCCCGGCCAAGGGCAAATGGATGATGGCCGACATGCAGCGCTGCGCCGCGCGATTCGGCATACCGTTCCGGATGCCGCCCAACTTTCCGATCAACACGCTGGCGATGATGCGCGGTGCGGTGGGGATGCAGATGAGGCGCCCGGCGGATTTCGAGCGCTACATGACGGCGCTGTTCGACGCGATTTTCGGCCGCGGACTCGACATGGCCGACCCGGCGGTAGTGGCCGGCGTTCTGGTGGCTGCCGGTTTCGACATGGCCGAGTTCGAGGCGCTCGCGAGCGATCCCGCGGTCAAGCAGGCGCTCATGGCCGCCACCGACGAAGCCGTGCAACGCGGCATGTTCGGCGCGCCGACCATGTTCGTCGGCGACGAAATGCACTTCGGCCAGGACCGGCTCGACTTCGTTGCCGAGGCGCTGCGGCGCGGGTAGCGGGTAGCGGGTAGCGGGTAGCGGGTAGCGGAGCAAGACTACACCCTGGTCTTCGGCACCCGCGCCATCGCCAACGCCGCGCCCGCGGTCATCAGCGCCGCCGCCGCGAACCCCGCCTGAAACCCAGTGCCCAGCGCGTGCGATGCCGCGGGCGTGACCGCCATCGAATCGCCGCCGTTCCCGAACGCCGCAGCCACCCCGAACACCACGGCGCCGAAGATCGCGGTGCCACCGGCCGACCCGATGGCGCGAAACAGCGAGACCGCCGCGGTGGCCACCCCCACCTGCTTCGGCCCGGCAGTGGTCTGCACCAGGATCTGCGCCGACGACATGACGGTGCCCATGCCGAAGCCGGTGATCGCCGTGAGCACCACGGCCATCCAGAGTTCGGGACGGATGATTGCCATGGTGAGCAAGGCGGCCGAGGTGACGGCAAGCGCAGGCGCCGGCAGCAGCGTCGGCAGCCCCGTGCGCGACACGACGCGACCATTGGTGAGGGACCCGACCACGGTGCCCGCCGTGAGCGGCAGCATCATCAGGCCCGACTGCGCGACATCCACGCCGTGCACCAGCCGCAGGAAGGTCGGAAAGAAGAACACCAGGGCGAGCATGGCGCCGGCGTTGAGCGCCACCGCGGTGAGGCAACGCGACACCACACCGAGGCGCAACAGGCCGATCGGCAACACCGGTGCCGCGACCGAACGCTCGCGCCAGAGCAGCGCCACGCCGAGCGCGACCATGAGCGCGATCACCGCGCCATTGGCGAGCGACAACCACGGCAGGCGCTGGCCGACGGCGGTGGTCCACCACAGGAACAGACCGGTCGCGCCGGCGAACAACAGCACGCCCGTGCCGTCCTCAAGCGCCGGGGCATCGGGCTGGCCACCCTTGGCCGGCAACGACATCAATCGCCACCAGGCAAGCGCCGACAGCGGCAGATTGATGATGAAGAGCCAGCGCCAGTTGGCGTGATGCGCGACCAGACCACCGAGCACCGGGCCGCCGATATTCGCCACCGCGAACAGGGTCGCGAAGTAGCCCTGGAAACGCGCGCGCTCGCGCGGAATCACAAGTTCGCCGATCAGCGCCTGGCACAAGGTCATCAACCCGCCCCCGCCGATGCCCTGGAAGGCGCGCGCCAGGATCAGCATCGTGAGCGAGGTCGATGCGGCGCACACCGCCGAGCCGACGACGAAGATCGCCAACGCGGCGAGCAGCATGCGGCGGCGGCCATAGCGATCACCGAGACGGCCGTAGACCGGGATCATCACCGTCGCCGCGAGCAGATACGAAAGCGCGAGCCAGGTGATGTCGCGCAGCCCGCCCAACTCTTCGTGAATGACCGGCGCGGCAGTGGCCAGCAGCGTCTGGTCCGCCGCCGCCATGATCATCGGCAGCATCACCGCGCTGAACAGGTGCAGGAACTGCCCGCGCGACAGCGGCCCGGCGGAAGCGGATGCAGCGGTGGGGGGTGGTCGAGGTTGCGGGGCGTTCATGGGGGGTGCGATGACGAGTCGGGCAACCCGGGATTTTAGTCCCTGCGGGCGATGAGTCCTGTACGCCACGGCGGCACCCCAATGTTCACGGCCACCTTACGGCCGGCGCCGCATCCCGTCTTACTACCTCCTGATCGGCAACATTGCTCAGCGTCCCTCACCCTCGGCCCCTCTCCCGCCAAGGGATGTCTCCTGCTCCCTTCTCCCGCCGGAAAGGGCTGGGGATGAGGGAAACCTGAGCGTCGATTGCGAGGTTGCCCCCTGCCCCCTGAAGCGCCAATCCACCCAAGTGAAGCCCGAGCGAGCTTGATCAACAGTTTTTCTGAGTCATGTACTTGTCACCGATTGC
>JANXYG010000144.1 GCA_025350245.1 Betaproteobacteria bacterium | reverse complement strand
TTCCGGGTAATGGCAGGCAACAGGATCAATCCAGCGCGGCGCCGATGCATCCAACACGATCAGGCCTCGCGCGCTTTGTCGAGAATACCGGCGACGCCGCGGGGCCGGACCAGCAGCACTAGGATGATCAGCAGAAACTGCGTGATCAGTACATATTGGCCACCCAGCAAGGACGAGGTCAGCGCCTCGTTCACTCCTAGCAGAACCGCGCCGATGATCGCGCCCGGCACACTGCCTAGCCCGCCCACCAGCGCGATGCTCAGCCCCTTGATCATCGGCGTGATGCCGCTGAAGGGCGCGACATAATAGGTCTGGGCCAGCAACACCGCGGCAAGGCCCGCAAGCGAACCGGTGAGCGCCATCACCGAGAGGCCGGTGTGACGCACGCCGATGCCGACGATCGAGGCGGCGTGGGGATTCATCATCATGGCGCGGATCTCCAGGCCGCGGCGGCTCGAGCGCATCCACAGCACGACGACGAAGACGAAGCCGATCGAGGTCAGGACATTGCCGATCTTGTCGGCCGTGAGCGCCATGTTGCCCAGCATCACGCTCCAGTTGCCGAAGATGTCCGGCAGGTTCTTCGAGCGCGGACCGAACCACCACATCAGCCCCTGCGAACCGATCAGGCTGATGGCGAGCGTGGCGATCAGGCCGCGCACGGTGAAGTTCGGCTTGTCGTGGATCGGGATGAAGGCGAGCGCGCACACCACCACCCCGGCGAACGCGCCGGAAAGCACCCCGGCGGCCAGGACCACGACGCCGTTGGTCGACAGGTATTGCGCCGCATACCAGGCGCCGTAGCCCGCGAACGCGAAGATGAACCCGTACGACAGGTTGATGAGGCCCACGCTCGACCACGTGATCGAGATGCCGATGGCGAGCGTGCCGTAGATGCACGTGAGCACCACCGCATTGGTCAGGACGAAGGCGAGATCCATGGCTAGGTGCTGCGCGCGGTCTGGAGCGTCATCGATGCCCCGGCCTCGCCCTTGAGCTTGCCGGCATGCATGCCGATGACGCGATCGACCCGGCCCTCCAGCAGCGCCACGTTCTGCTCGGCGATCACCATCGCCGACTGGCCGAGATCGACACCGATCAGCGCGTCCATCACGCCCTTGCCGATCTTCGGCGCCAGGCCGAGCGACGGCTCGTCGACCAGGAACAGCGCGGCTTCGGCCATCAGGCCGCGACCGATCGACACCATGCGCCGCTCGCCGCCCGACAACCGGCCGACCGGCGTGCGCATCAGCTTGCGCAGCGGCGGAAAGATCGCGAGCACGCGATCCTTGCGTTGCGAGCGTTCCTTCCAGGCGCGCGGCGTGAATGCCCCGGAATCGAGATGCTCCTCGACCGTGAGCCCGTGAAAGATCTCGTCGCCCTGCGGAATCAGCGCCAGGCCCTGCCGAACCACCTCGTGCGTGTAGCGTCCCGGTCCCTGGCTACGGGTCCGGCCCACCTCGACGCCATTGAGGAGGATCGATCCACGCTGCCAGCCCGTGAGGCCGGCGATCGCATAGAACAGCGTCGACTTGCCATGGCCGTTGAGGCCCACGAGGCCGACGCGCTCGCCGGCATGGATGACGAAGTCGAGATCGTGCAGCACGCGCATCGGCCCGTAACCGGCGGAGAGGCCCTTCACGCGCAGCACCGCGGTGCCCTCACTCATCGAGCGCGCCCTCGACGACGTTCTCGAAGTACGCCGCGTGCACCTTGGGGTCGTTCAGGACCTCGGCCATGGAACCCTGGGAAATGGTCTCGCCGGCATCCATGACCATCACGCGATCGGCGATGGTCTCGAGCAGTTCGATGCGATGCTCGACGATGACCACCGTGATGTTCATTTCCTTCGACAACAGGCGGATCAGGTAGTCGATCTCGTCGACTTCGGAGTTGATCAGGCCGGCCGCCGGCTCGTCCATCAGCAGGAGCTTCGGGCGCCGCATCAGCAGGCACGCCAGCAGCAGCTTGCGGCGATTCAGCGTCTCGAGCTTGACCGTGGGGACGTCCGGCGCGACCTTGAAGTGCACGAGTTCGGCGCCGTATTCGGCGTCGAAGCGCGTCAGGTAGGGCAGGAACGCCTGCCGCGCCGCCTTGAAGGTTTCGCCGACCGTCAACTCGTCCGGCACGACCGGGGTCTGAAAGGTGCGGCCGATGCCGAGCCGGGCGCGCGCATGCAGCGGCAGGCGCGTGATGTCCCTGCCCTCGTAGACCACGCGGCCACTCTTGGGCTGGATGCGACCGGAAAGGACTTCGAACAGGCTGGTCTTGCCGGCGCCGTTGGGGCCGATGATGCCCAGCACCTCGCCGCGATTCACCTCGAGGCTGATGCCGTGGAGGATCTCACGCCCGCCGAGATCCAGATGGATGTCCTCGCAGGCGAAGAGGCGCTGCGCAGTGGCGTTCTGTTGCGGAGTCACGACCGAAAACCTGGATGAAGTGGACCGGTGCGGGCACTTATGCCCGCGTACCCGCCGACGGCCCGGCCCCGGAGGACCCGACCGCCGGCGGCACACTCAAGTCCACCAGGGCGCTTTTTGCAGGCCCGACTCCTTGATCTCGTACGGGTAGATGATCTTGTGCTCCTTGTTCTGCACCTGAACGTAGAGCTGACTCATGCCCTTCTCGAGTTCGGTCGCCGACACCTCGAAGCCGTTGTCGGGGAAGTGCGCGGCTTCCTGGTAGGGATTGCGCATGTCCATGTAGCCACACACGCCGCGATACGGATTGGCGCGAATCCAGTCGCACACGGCCTTGAAGTTGCTCGGATCCTTGGTCGCCTCCCAGGCGGCCTTGAGGTAGTAGGCGATGTCGTAGCCGTTGCCGGTGTAGACCAGCCCCATGATCCCGGGGAATCGCTTCTTGTATTTGGCACGGAAGGCATTGCCCTTGGCGTCGGCATAGACGCCGAGCACCGTGCTCCAGCAGAAGCCGTTCGCCGCCTCGCCGGCAAGCGTCAGGAACTCCGGCTGCGACGGCCCGTACTGCAGGTAGACCAGCGAATCCTTCACCGGGTTGGCGCGGAACTGCTTGCAGAACGCGGCGTACTCGGCGGCGACCCAGTGGTCGATCATGATCGCGCCGGCGTCGACTTCCTTCAGCTTCTGGATGACCGGCGCCCAGTCCTGCACCGGGAACTGGATATCGGTGACCGCGGCCACCTGGAAGTTGCTCTTCTTGAGCGCCAGCTGCGCCGCCTTGGAAATGGTCTGGCAGTAGCCGACCTGCTCCTGGACGATGTGCACCTTGCGATTCTTGGGCTTCCACTTGCCCGAGGCCTCCATCGCCGCGAGCCACAACGGATAGGTGTAACCGTAGTGCACCTCCGACGGATCGGTCTGGAAGATGTGGCTGTACTTGGTGGGGTTTGCCTTGAATGCGTCGGTCGCGGCGCGCTGGGTGTTGCCCTGCAGGTAGGGGCAGCGGTATTTCGCAGACGCATCCATTGCCGGGATCGGCACGAACAAGAACGCGTTGGAGATCGCCTGCACCTTGGCATCGACGCAGGCCGCGATGGCCTGCTGGCAGCTCTCGGGCGAGAGCTTGTCGACGTCGGTGACAAAAAGCTTCAGCGGCCGGCCGAGGATGCCGCCGGCGGCGTTGATCTCTTCCATCGCGAGCGTGGTGCCGTTGAGATGGTCGAGGTCATCGGCGACACCCGCGGCAGCGGTCTGCGACGTGGGCACACCAAGAATGATCGGCGCTCCAGCAGCCTGTGCCGACCCGGTGAGGCCGAAGGGAACCGCGGATGCCGCGATGCCGGCAGCCGCGCCACTGAGCACCCGGCGACGAGTGAAGTTTCCTGACATGCGTGCATCTCCTTCGACGTTCACATTTGAAAAGAGCCCTCACCACAGCAGGGCCGTGCCTTCAAAGCTTGATCCGTGACTGCACTGCATATCGTTGTCGCTGCTTCGCCGTGCATTCGGGGCGCGAGTCGCGAAAACACACTCGGCCTTGCATTGGGAGCAACTTTATCTACTGAGATGAATTAAGCGGCATGCCGATTGTTCTGTCAACCGATACCTGCGCGTGGTGCGCCGGCGTGCTTTCTGTGCATGCGAGAGACATGGGCCGCTCGTCATGCGGAGAGCACAGTCTCGATCCAGCGCCCCACCGACAACACGATGGCATCGGCGCCCGGCCGGCCGACGATCTGCAACCCGACCGGCAGGCCGGCGTCATCGGTGCCGCACACCAGCGACAAGGCCGGCAGTCCGGTCATGTTGAACGGACCGGTGAAGCGCGTCATGCGCGCCGCGATCGGCACCACGCGGCCGGCGATCTCGTGGGTGGCGGCGCCTGCGGGTGGTGCCACGCACGGCAGTGTCGGGGTGATCAGCACGTCCGCATCGCCGAACGCCACGACGCAGGCGTCGAGCAGGTCGCGCCGGATGCGCTGCGCCTTGACGTAATCCATGCCGAGGAAGAACTGCCCGATCTCGAGCCGCAGGCGAACGTCGGCACCGAGCTTGCCGGCGCCAGTACGCAGCGTCTCCCAGTTCGCCTGCGTCGCTTCCGAGCAGAGGGTCACGAATTGCGCGCCGGGCGCCAGACCCATCGCCGGGATATCGATGGCATCGATGCGGGCGCCACTTTGGCCGAGTTGTTCGGCCGCGCGATCGACCGCCGCCAGAACGCCAGGCTGGACGTCGTCACGGAAGAACCCACCGACGAAACGCAGTTTCGGCGGTGAGGCCGGCGCCGCGCCAGCGCGCCCGGCGGGCCAGCCTGCCAGCACCTCGAACATGAGCGCCGCGTCGGCGACGCTGCCGGCAATCGGCCCGATGTGATCGAGCGACCACGCCAGCGGCATCGCACCGGTCTTGTCGACCATGCCGTAGCTCGGCTTGAAACCGACGATACCGCAGCAAGCCGCCGGAATGCGGATCGATCCGCCGGTATCGGTGCCGATGGCGAGCGGCGCGATGCCGGCGGCGACGATCGCCGCCGAACCGCCGCTGGACCCGCCCGGCACGCGCGCCGGATGACGCGGATTCACCACCGCGCCGAAGTGCGGATTGGCACTGGTGACGCCATAGGCGAGTTCATGCAGATTGGCGGTGCCGAAGATGATCGCGCCGGCAGCGCGCAGATTGGCGACGACCGGGGCGTCGTGCGCGGCCAGCACCGGCGCGCGCGCCAGCGTGCCACCGGTCAGGCGATAGCCGCGCACCGGCATCAGGTCCTTGATGGCGACCGGCACGCCCGCGAGCGGCCCGGGATCGATGCCGCGCGCGATGGCAACGTCGAGCGCCTCCGCCTGACGCAGCACGTCGGCGGCATCGAGCGCGGTGAACGCATTGAGCGCCACTGCCGCGTGGGCGCGATCGAGGGCTGCTTGCGCCACATCGACCGCGCGGCTGCGACCTGAGCGTACCGCGGCGGCCAACACCGAAACATCGCCGTCGGCTGCCGCGACTCCCGCTGTCGGTGCGATCGGGATCGCGGACGGCGGCACCGAGATCGGATCGGCCAGCGCGAGGGCCTGTTCGAGTTCGGCGATATCGGCCAGACTCGATCCCACGCGCTCGCTCCAGGCGCGGGTGCGCGCCGCGTCGGCGTTGGTGCCGCGCCACGCGGCGGTGGCTTCGATGAATGGCGACAGACGCGAACAATCGATGGCCATGGTTACCTCGGAAAGGAAGATCGGATGATGCAAACAGGACCACGCCGGCAACCTGCCCGGCGCGCGGAAAAGCGATGACGATCGCCTACTGGTGCGTGCTGGTGGCCGCCATCATGCCGGTGGTGCTGGCGGGGGTGGCAAAATCACGGGGCGATTTCGACAACCGCGCGCCACGAGAATGGCTCGGTGCCCTGGAAGGCTGGCGGCGGCGGGCCAATGCAGCCCAGAGCAACTCGTGGGAAGCGTTCGCACCGTTTGCCGCGGCGGTGATCATCGCCGATGGCGCGGGTGCGCGCCATGCCGTGATCGACGCGCTCGCGCTCGCGTTCATCGCCTGCCGGATCGCTTACAGCGTGCTGTACATCACCGATCGGGCATCGCTGCGCTCGGTGGCCTGGATCGCCGGCTTCGGCTGCGTGATCGGCCTTTTCATCGCGGCCGCTTGATGTGCGTTAATCATCTAAGGCTCGTAGCGCGGCGGAGTGGAACTCTCGGTGGTAGAGGATTCCCACGACCCAACTGGTGGATACCATCCATATCCACGGGTTGAGAAACCACGTCATGGCCGCCAGCGCGAAGTAGTACGCCCGCAGACCGTTGTTGAAACTCTCCGCGGCCAGGCTCGCGGTGGCGCCGCCACGCCGGACGAAGCTGTCACGGTCGGCCTTGTCGCCATCGAACGGCGGCGCCCCGCCGATCAGCACCGACAGGAAATGATAAAGCCGCAGCGACCACGTGAACTTGAAAAACGCGAACATAAAGATGCCGGTGAGCAGGAGGATCTTGATATCCCAGAGGCGCTCCGGCGAGGCTCTGTTGAATGGCAGCTCGGACACGATCGAGGCCACCTTCTCGGTGGTGCCGAGCAACGCCAGCAGGCCGCCGAGAATCAGCAGCGTCGTCGACGCGAAGAACGTCGATCCGTTCGACAGATTGGCGACGATGGACACGTCGCCGATCCGGATCTCGCGCTCGGCCGCCTGCTCCATCCAGCGCTTTCGATAGTGATCGAGCCGGATGACCAGCCCCGGGACCCGCTTCGCCCGCCAGCCGGCGAAGGAAATGTAGCCGATCCACCAGACGAAGAACCAACCGAAGGCGATCCAGTCGCCCGAGCCGAGCGGCAGCGTCACGATGGTGGCGGTCATGGTCACAGGAACAGGGTCAGCACGCCGGTGTAGCCATACAACCGGTTGTGCGAGATCTCGCCATTGCAGAAGAACCCCACCAGCGGCACCTCGCCGAGCGCCTCCCGGATCATGACCAACTCGCGCGAGGTCTCGCCGAACAGGCCGGCGCCGCGCCCCAGGCAGGAAAAGTAGACCGCGCCACGCGGCCGCGTGAACAGCCCGGCACCGATGCTGTCGAGCATCCGCGCCATGTCTTCGATCGCGGAGCGCTGATCGCGGCGGCAGAAAAACAGGCGCGATCCCTGGCGCACGGGTTCGGCAATCGCCACTAGGCCGCGAGCGGTATCGAGACCGACCAGGTTGCGCACCTGGTAATCGCCGGTGTCGGACCCGGCGACCGGCAAGCCGGCGAAGACACTGCCACCGACACCCTCGAGCTCGCGCGTCGACCGCAACCCGGTGTCTTCGCGCAGCACATCGAGCGCGGGCCGGCCATCGAGCGTGATGAGCACGTTGCGCTGGCACTCGGTGACGGTGCGCGGCGCGCCGATCGGCGAGCACCCCTGCGTGAGCCGGGTCGCGACCACGACCTGATCGCCGAACAGGACCCCCGACAGTCCGCCCTCGACGATGGCATCGGCGACCTGCGCATGAACCCCGCGCGAACTGGTCAGGCCACCAACGACGAATCCGCTTTCGAGTCGCCGCGACAACTCGGCCACCATCGCATTGAGCATGGCGTTGTGGGGATCGGCGTGCACCAGCGCAAAGCTGCCGGGCGCGTTGCCGATGGTGAGCGGGTCACGCGCCAGATCGGCCGGACTGCGCATCGCGGGCAGCACCCGGAACGAGTCCGGCTCGAAGCTGCCCAGCATCACGGCAAGCGCGCCCTCGCCCAGATACTCGACGCCGGTGGCGCAGATGCCGATGCCGACACTGCCGACCCAGTGCTCGACACCGGTGCGCGCCCGCAGCACTTCGAGCAGGTCGGGCATGCGCGTGGCGTAGGCGTCGGTGGCGTAGACGAACCCCAGGTTTGCCCCGGCCGGCGGCGTGCCGAGCTGGTCAAGGCATTGCGCGGCGGCCAAGCGCCAATGCGGGGAAGCCGCATGCGCGACGGCGAAGCCGGAAGCGACGGATTGCTGCTGTGTTGACATGGCGGTGAACGATGGACCGTGGGCTCGGACGGATCTCTGACGGTTGATGGTAGCGCGGCCGGCCGACGACAGTTGCCTGCGGCTGGCGGGCACAGCGCCGCGGCGTGCGAAGCGCGGCACCCGCATCTCTATAATAGCCAGCTTTATCGAAGAGGATGCACGCATGAACCTCGATCGCGTCGGTCCCGGCCGCGACCTGCCAAACGATTTCAACGTCATCATCGAGATTCCGATGAATGCCGACCCGATCAAGTACGAGGTCGACAAGGAAACCGGCGCGGTGTTCGTCGACCGCTTCATGTCGACCTCGATGCACTACCCGTGCAACTACGGCTACGTGCCCAAGACCCTGTCCGGCGACGGCGACCCGGTGGATGTGCTGGTGCTGTCGCCGGTGCCGCTGATCACCGGGGTGGTATTGCAGTGCCGCCCGATCGGCATGCTCAAGATGAGCGACGAGGCGGGCGACGACACCAAGCTGCTGGCGGTGCCGGTCGACAAGCTGACCAGCCTCTACCGCAACATCACCACGCCACGCGACCTGCCCGAGCTGGTCTTGTCGCAGATCGCCCATTTCTTCCAGCACTACAAGGATCTGGAGCCGGGCAAGTGGGTAAGGATCGGCGGCTGGGTCGGCCCGGAAGAGGCGAAGGCCGAGATCATGGCGGGGGTGGCGGCGTACCTCGAGATGGATCCGAAGCCGACGTTCTAGACGGGACGTCCACCCCCAGGGGGCGCTAGGGAATCAGCAGCAACGACCCGCGGGTCGCCCGTGCCTCCAGGCGTCGATGCGCCTCCGCAGCAGCGCCGAGGCTGAAGGTCTCGCCGATCACCGGCCGCACGGCGCCGGCGGCGATGGCCTCCCACAGGCGCGATGCCATCGCGGCGAGGCGTTGAGGATCGGCGGTGTAGTGAAACAGCACCGGCCGCGAGAACGTGCCGCTCTTGTCGGACAGGGCCGCAACCGGAATTGTCGCAATCGGTCCGCTGGTGTTGCCCACGCTGATCCAGTGCCCGAACCGTGCAAGGGCGGCGAGGTTCTCGTCCACGCCTGCTTCGCCCAA
This sequence comes from Betaproteobacteria bacterium, assembly GCA_025350245.1. GTDB lineage: Bacteria > Pseudomonadota > Gammaproteobacteria > Burkholderiales. Next base: position 18,810 of record JANXYG010000144.1, on the reverse strand, counting down.
CCCGTCGATCACCAGATCCGCGCCGCGCCCATCGGTCGCGGCCAGGACGGCATCGGCAAAACGATAGTCCGACGTGACCACCACGTGGGCACAGCCATGCGTGCGGGCATCGTGCGCTTTCTCGCGGTTGGAGACCGTGCCGATGACAACGGCACCCAGGTGCGATGCCCACTGAGCGACGATGGAGCCGAGCCCGCCCGCGGCGGAATGCACCAGCACCGCCGTCCCCGGTTCGAGCCGGTGCAGGCGGAACAGCAAATACTCCGCGGTGAGGCCCTTGAGCAGTCCGGCCGCCGCAACCTCGTTCGACACCTCATCGGGAACGCGTACCAGTTGCGCCGCCGGGACATTGCGGATGCCGCAGTAGCTGCCGGGCGGGTAGCTGGCATAGGCCACGCGGTCGCCCGGCATCACCTGCGTCACGCCGGGGCCGACATCGATGACGACGCCGCTCGCCTCCACGCCGAGCGCCGACCCGGGGACCATGCCGCCATGATGGCCGGCACGGACCTGGACATCGAAGTAGTTCACACCGATGGCCGCATGGCGCACCCGCGCGTCGCCGGGACCTGGCGGCGCGACGTCGAGACGCCGCAGCGCGAGCACTTCGGGACCGCCGGGGCGCTCGACCACGATCGCATCGGTAGTCAGGGTTTCGCCCGCTGCGACCGCGGTTGCGCCACCGGCGCGTCCGCGTGCGAGGTAGCGCCGCATGCCCGCGAATCCCGCGTCATAGACGCCGCTGCCCACCATGTCTGCCAGCTCCCGCTCCCGCCCGGGCGGGGTGCCGAAGGTGGATTCCCAGTGCCAGAACGTCGCCGTGCCGTCGGTCACCGGGCGCAACTGCACGGTGGCCACATAGCGTTCGAGCGGGACCTCGGACTCGAGGATGCAGTAGGTCAGCCGATGCTCGCTGTCGGACAGCGATAGCAACTGCTCGCGCAAGCGCGCACCGTTGTCGAGCACGAAACGGCGCACGCAGCCGACCCGGTCCGGCGGCTCGCCGCCTTCGATGGCCGACTCGGCCACCACCGGATGCCAGTCGATGTGGCTGTTGAAGTCGCGCAGGATCGCCCACACGCGCTCGATCGGCGCGTCGATGATGCTCGATCGGACCACGCGCTGCATGGCGGGGTCAGCGACGTGCGAACCGGGACTTGAGCGCGTCGAATCCCGCCTGGAACACGCCGGTGCCGATGCTCGCCGCGAGCTCGCGTTCGTCGGCCGGCTTGCAGTCGAACTCGGCGCTCCATTCGGCGAACGTACGGTTGCCGTCGGTGACCGGCGTGAGCTTGAGCGTCGCCACGTAAGCCGACAACGGCATCGGCGATTCGAGAATCGAGTACACGCACTGGTAGTCGAAGTCCGACAACGCCAGCAACTGCTCGCGCAGGCGCCCACCATCGCGCAACCGGAAGGCGCGCACGCAGCCGACCTGGTCGGACGGCTGCCCCTGCTCGATGCGCGACTCGGCGATCATGGGATGCCATGCGGGCAACGCGTTGAAGTCGCGCACCAGTGCCCAGACCCCATCGGCGGGGGCATCGATGACGCTCGAGGTATACACGCGGATCATGAACGGCTCCACCGTGTGCGCCGGGCCGCGCCCAAGCGCACTGGCCCCCTGCGGAAAGCCGGAGCGCAGCGACGGATGCGGACGTCGAACGAAGGGCGCTCGAAAGCGAAGGGCCGGCATCCGCAGGGTTTCCCGAGGATGTCGGGCCCCCTGGAGGGGGAAGCCGAAGCGCAGCGCAGGCTGGGGGTGAGCGTCACCTCATTCGCCCTTGATCGCGGGCAGTGCCGTGGCAGCCATCGATTGCGCGAGCTTGCCGATGTCGCCACCTTCGACGCCGATCTCGCGCAACAGTTGATCCACCAACGGTGCCTGCGCCCGGTAGCGCAGCGCGGAGTTCACCACCTGGTCGGCGAAGCCGCCCTGGGCGCCGTCCGCACCATGATTGCCCGACCCGCCACCACCACCGAGACCATCGACATGCAGGATCTTGATGCTCTCGATGCGCTCCATCGGCTTGACCGATTCGCGCACGATCGCGTCGAGCTTCTCGACCAGCCGCATGCGCAGCGCGGAGAGTCGCGCGTCAGGCGACAGCGTGTTCTGTGCCTCGTTCATCAGCCGCACGCCTTCGGCTTCGATCTCGTGCCGGATGCGCATGGCGACCGACCGGATCTTGTCGGCGTCGGCCTCGGCTTCGGCCTGTTCGCGCAATGCCGCGCCACGGTCGACAGCGGCGGCCTTCTCGGCACTGGCGCCGATCCGCAGGCGCACGGCGTCACGCTCGGCGTCGCGGCTGGCTTCGATCAGGTCGATGGTCTTGCGCCGCTCGGCCATCTCGGTTTCGCGCGCGGTGAACACCTTCTCCTCCTCGGTGGCGGCCCTGGCGCGCGCCTGGTCGGCGGCGGCCTGTGCCTCGGACTGGGCGCGCGACTGATGCGCCACCTCGATGGCGCGCTGCTGCTCGGCAAGCTCGAGGGCCTTGCGGCGTTCGATCTCGGCCGACTGCACGGTGCGCTCGCGGCCGATGCGTTCCTCTTCGAGCACGCGCTCCGAGCCGATGCGCGCCCGCTCGATCGCCTCGCGCGACGCGATCTGCGAGCGCTCGGCGTCCTGTTCGCGATCGGCCCGCTCGCGAGCGACGTCGGCGCGCTGATGCGCCCGCCGCACTTCGAGATCGTGCTCCTGCGACAGGCGCGCATATTCGAGATCGCGGTCGATCTCGAGCGCCATCTGTTCGGTCTCGAGGTTCTTGTTGCGAATCTGGATCATGGTGTCCTGCTCGATGTCGTTGCGCTGCTTCTTGCGCTTCTCGATCTGCTCGGTGAGCCGGGTCATGCCCTCCGCGTCGAAGGCGTTGGACGGGTTGAAATACTCGAGCGAGGTCTGGTCCAGTTGCGTGAGCGATGCCGCCTCCAGCTCCAGACCGTTCTTGAGCAGGTCTTCGGCCACCACATGGCGCACCCGGCGCACGTATTCACCGCGCTTCTCGTGCAGTTCCTCCATGGTCATCTCGGCCGCAACCGTGCGCAGGGCATCGACGAACTTGCCCTCGATCAGATCCTTCAGGGCTTCGGGCTGGAGCGTGCGCTGGCCAAGCGTCTGCGCCGCCGACGCAACGGCTTCCGGGCTGGCCTGCACGCGCACGTAGAACTCGGCGATCACGTCCACCCGCATGCGGTCGCGGGTGATGAGCGCTTTGTCGCGACCGCGGGCAACCTCGATCTTGAGGGTGTTCATGTTGACCGGGATCACGTCGTGCACGATCGGCAGCACCAGGGCGCCGCCGCCGAGCACGACCTTCTGTCCGCCGAGCCCGGTGCGCACGAAGGAGCGCTCCTTCGAGGAGCGCAGGTAGAGCCAGTAGAACAGGCCGACGACGATCGCCACGACGATCGCGACCGCGAGCAAGCCCAGGATGAACGTTCCGAAATCGCTGCCAGACATGATGCCTCCTTGCGTCTTCCTCAACGGGAAATGCGTTTGAACTTGCGCGTCTGCTCGGTCAGTGCGACCTCGGTGGGCAGACGTTCCATGCTCGACGCGCCATAGAAACCGTGGCAGCCGGGACACTGCGAGAGAATGAAGGCGGCGTCGTCGGGCATCGCGATGGGCCCGCCGTGGCACAGCACGATCACGTCGGGATTGACCGCCTTCGCGGCACGCGCCCAGGATTCGATCAGCGGCACGCAACCGGCCAGCGTCAGCGCCGTCCCGGCGCCGATGGCGCCGCCCGTAGTGAGACCCATGTGGCAGACCACGATGTCGGCCCCGGCCGCCGTCATGGCACGGGCGTCGTCCTCGGAAAACACGTAGGGCGTGGTGAGCAGATCGAGGGCCCGCGCCTGCCGAATGAGCTCGACTTCCACGCCGTAACCCATGCCGGTCTCTTCGAGGTTCCTGCGGAAGGTGCCGTCGATCAGGCCGACGGTGGGAAAGTTCTGCACGCCGGAGAAACCGGCGTCGGCCACTTCGCGCAGAAAGCGTGGCGTGATCATGAACGGATCGGTGCCGTTGACGCCGGCCAGCACCGGCGTGTGCTTCACGACCGGCAGCACCTCCGTCGCCATCTCCATGACGATCTCGTTGGCGTTGCCGTAGGCCAGCAGCCCGGCGAGCGAACCGCGGCCCGCCATCCGGTAGCGGCCGGAGTTGTAGATCACGATCAGGTCGATGCCACCGGCCTCTTCGCACTTGGCGGACAGGCCGGTGCCGGCGCCGCCACCGACGATGGGCTCGTCGCGCGCGATCATGCCGCGAAATTTCTCCAGGATCACACTGCGTTCGATACGGGGCATTCGGTCTCCTCTGAAGCGGATGGTCTAGGAGCGCCCGGCTGCAGCAGCCTGCGGCCCGGCGCGTACCGGTTCGATCTCGCGAAACTGCGCCAGCAGGGCGGCCACGAAGGCGGGTTCGTTGATGTTGGCGTCGACCCGGATGAGCTTGCGTTTGGCGCCGGGCCGGAAGCGTTGTTCGATAGCCATGAACAGCGCCCGGTCGGCCACCGGATCCCAGAACGGCTGCCCCGGCGCATCTAGCATCGACACGCCACCCGCCGGCATCAGAAACCGGACCGGCCCCTCCATGCGGTTGAGCTTGTCGGCGATCCACTCGCCCATCGCCTTGTTCTCTTCAGGCGTGGTTCGCATCAGGGTCACGTTGGCATTGTGCCGGTAGAGGTTGCGGGACCGGTGCACCGCCGGCACTGTCTCCATCGCGTGAAAATTGATCATGTCGAGCGCGCCGCACGAGCCGACATAGGGCACCCGGGTCCGGATCACCGATTCGAAACGATCCGGACCGGCCGTGAACACGCCACCGAACAGTTCGTCGGCGACTTCCGTGGTGGTCACATCGATCACGGCGGCCAGCAGTCCGGAATCGACCAGCTTCTCCATCGACTGACCACCGCTGCCCGTGGCATGGAAGGTGATGCAGTCGTAGTCGGCACCAAGCGCCTGCGACAGCGCCTGCACGCACGGCGTGGTGACGCCGAACATGGTGAGCCCTAGCGCCGGTCGCGACTGCGCGCGTCCGGTGTCGCGCCCGGCATTCAGGATCATGCCCGCCAGCGCGTGGGCGGCGTTGGCGAGCACGCGCTCGGAAATACGGTTGATCCCGGACACGTCGGTGACGGAGTACATCATGCAGATGTCCGACGGACCGACATAGGGTTTCACGTCGCCGGACGCGACCGTGGACACCATGAGTTTCGGCGTCCCGATCGGGAGGCGCCGCATGGCCGGTGTCGCCATCGAGGTGCCGCCCGATCCGCCGGCGGAGATCAGGCCTGCCAGGTCGCGCCGGGTGGTGATGAAACGCTCGAACGCGACCGACATCGCGAGCACGGAAGCGCCGCGATCGCCGGTGAACACCGCGGTTGCGCCACGCGGATGATGGCGCGCGACTTCGGATGCACCGATCGTCGCCGCCGACGGTTTGCCGGTGGTCGACAGATCTACCGTGATGGTGCGCACGCCGGCACGCTCGAGGCAGGTGCGCATGAACAGCAGCTCGCGACCCTTGGTATCGAAGGTGCCCGCGACATAGGCGACGCCAGCGCCCGCCAGGGTCGCCACGGCGAGCGGCATCGGCAGGCTGTCGGGCAACGCCGTGCCTGCTCCCGGATCGTTGGCAACCACATCGCGTCGCCGCGGCGCATCGTGGACCGGCAAGCCGGGATCGCCGGCGTTCCAGCGCGTAAACGCACGGATTGCGCCGGGCGCGTCGGTGGCGGAAACGCTGCCCGCGTCACCGGCCCGCCGCACCGTCACCACGATCGACGGGGCGTCGTCGCGCCCGGTTGACGGGGACGAGTCGGATAAGTCGTCGGCGGCTGACGTGACGCCGAGCAGACGCTGCTGCAAGCCCGGGTCGGTGGCGAGTTCGGTTGCCGGCATGATCCGGGCGATACGGCCGTTCACCATCACCGCGACGTTGTCCGCCACCGCCAGCGCCACGCCGAGGTTCTGCTCGATGAGCAACACCGACACGTCACCATCGCGAGCCAGGGTCGACAGCATCGCCGCCACCTGATCGACGATCACCGGCGCGAGGCCTTCGGTTGGTTCGTCCATCACCAGCAAGCGCGGGTTGAGCAGCAGCGCGCGGCTGATCGCGAGCATCTGCTGCTCGCCGCCGGACAACTGGGCACCGCCATTGGCGCGCCGTTCGGCAAGCCGCGGAAAGGTCTGGTAAACGCGCGCCACCGTCCATGAGCCGCGCTTGGCGGTGCCGGATGCCAGACGCAGGTGTTCGTCGACGCTCAACGAGCGCCACACGCGCCGCCCCTGCGGCACATAGCCGATGCCCATCCCGGTGATGCGGTTCGGGGCGAGCCCGCGGATCTCCGCGCCTGCCAACTGGATGCTGCCACGGCTCGGGATCAATCCGGTGACGGCGTTGCAGAGCGAGGTCTTGCCCATGCCGTTGCGACCGACCACGGCCAGCACGCCATGGTCCAGTTGCAGCGACACGCCCTGCAGCGCGTGCGCCCGGCCGTAGAACACGTCGAGATTCGCGACGGTCAGGATGGGCGTGCCGGCACCTGTTGGAGAAATTGCCATGTCAGTGCCCGTCGGGCCGCTCCCAAGGGCACTGGCCCCCTAGAGGGGCTGGGCGCAGCGCAGCGCAGCCTGGGGGTGCAGAACGAAGGGGCTTCAGAAGCGAAGGGACCCCGCCCACAGGGCCTCCCGAGGACGGGGCGCCCCCTGGAGGGGGAAGGCGAAGCGAAGCGCAGCCTGGGGGTGGGCGTTTCATGTTCAGTGCTTGCCCAGGTAGATGGCCTGGACCTCGGGATCGCCCTCGATCTCGGCCGGCGTGCCGTGCTTCAGCACGCGGCCGTTGTGCATCACGGTCACGCGCTCGACCACGCGCAGCGCGATCTCGAGGTCGTGCTCGATGATGACGTAACCGATGTGTCGCGGCAGGCCGTCGAGCAGCGTCACCAGTTCGCGCCGTTCGGCCGGCGACAGGCCGGCCGCCGGCTCGTCGAACAGGATCAGGCGCGGCGCGCCGGCGAGCGCCATGCCGATTTCGAGCTGGCGCTGCTGGCCGTGCGACAACTCGTTGACCAGGGTGTCGCCGAGGTGATCGAGACGAATATGCGCGAGCAGGCGTCGCGTCGAGACCTGCGAGCCGTCGCCGGCCGCGGGCCGGCCAAAGGAGAAGCGGCCGTGGCCGGTACCACGCACCGCGAGAAACAGGTTGTCACGCACCGACAGATTGCGAAACAGCAGCGAAGCCTGATAGGTCCGGCGCAGACCGCGCCGGATGTGTTCGTGCGGCGGCAGCGCGGTCACGTCTTCACCGAAGAACGTGACGCGCCCGGACGTCGGCGGGAAATCGCCGGTGATCGCGTTGAACAACGTGGTCTTGCCGGCGCCGTTGGCGCCGAGAATCGCGCGCCGTTCGCCCGCCGCCACGGCAAAGCTCACGTCGTCGATCGCCTTGAGTGCGCCGAACGCGCGGGTGACACCCTCGAGCACGAGGGCATCACCGGACGCGATCGGCGCACCGGTGGCGGCGGGACGCCGTTCACTGGAGGCGACCATGGACGACAAGCGCGCGAACCGGCAGCGGGTTACGGGCAGTTCGGCACGTCGCGCGAACCGAGACCCATCTTCTGAAACTCGGCTTTCGACAGGCCCAGGGTCTGGCTGATGTTCGGCACCGACTTGATGACCTTGTTGCCGAGCGTGCCATCCGGCATCTTCACGACTTCGGAGATGTAGGTGGTGCCGACACCGTTGCGGTTCTCGTCGATGTGCACCTCACCGGCAGGACCCTTGTAGGACAATTTCTGCAGCGCGGCACGATACTTCACCTGGTTTCCGGACAGGTCGCCCTTGACCGCATCCAGCCCCTCGAGCGCCGAACGGGTGCTCACGTAATACAGATAGGCGAACAGCGACGGGCTCGGAAAACCGTCCTTGAAATTGGCCTTGTAGTCAGCGACGAATTTCTTCCACTCAGCCGTATCGAGCGAATCCGACATCGGACCCGCGGACGGCGTGCCGATCAGGCTGTCGCGGCGCTTGCCCTTGTAGTTGAGCACGGTCTGGTCGACGGTGATGGTGCCGCCGACCATCGGCTTGTCGCCGCCGGCCTGCTCGTACTGGGTCAGGAAGTTGACCGCGTCGGCGCCGCCCAGGACCACCAGCACGGCATCGATATCGCTCGGAATCTTCGACACCACCGAGGCGTAATCCTTGGTGCCGAGCGGCACCCACGACTTGCCGACGATGTGACCACCCTTGGCGCAGTAGCTGGCCATGAAACCCTGCACCTGGGAATACGGGAAGCCGTAATCCTCGGCGATCAGGTACATCTTCTTGTAGCCCTTGCCGAGCGCGTGTTCGCCCAAGCCCACCATCCACTGCGCGCCTTCGGTATGGAAGCGGAAGAAATTGGGCGAGGGATCGACCAGCGTCGTCGCCTGCGCGCCGGACGAGCCGTTGACGAAGGTGACGTTGGGCTGCGACTTGGCGTAGTTCTTGACCGCGATGCCTTCGTCGCCCGACAGCGGCCCGATCATGATCTGCACCTTGTCCTGCTCCACCAGCTTGCGGGTGGCGTTGACGGCCTTGTCGGGCGTGGCGTCGGACGAACCCTTCACGAATTCGATCTTCTTGCCGCCGGCCATGCCGTTCTTCTGCTTGAGCGCGAGCTCGGCCCCGCGCATACCATCCTGGCCACCCGCGGCGAACGGCCCCTCGAGCGTTGCCAGCAAACCGATCTTGATCACTTCCTGCGCCTGAACCGCACCGGCAAAGGCAAGTGCCACCGCCGCGCCGATGATGCTGCGGCCGAACCGACGACGTTGCTTCTCCATGACTGACTCCTCCTGTGGTTTGCGGCTATCGCCGCGTCATATCCGACCGTGCTGCGGCCCGGTGCGCGCGAAGCGTCGCCGCACCCACGCCCACCAGCCCAGCAGCCCGTCGGGTGAAAACAGCACGATCAGCAGGAACACGCTGCCGATCACCAGGTTGTAGCGATCGCGATGGCTGTCGCCGAGCACGTCCATCGCGAAAGTCTGCAACAGCACATAGACGAGCGCCCCGATGAACGCACCGATCGGATGGCGGATGCCGCCGAGCACGGCGATGACGAGAATCTTGAGCAGCGCGCCGGTGCCGATCGAGCCCGGCACGATCAGCCCGCTATACCACGTGAGCAGGACGCCGCCGATCGCCGCCAGGAAGCCGGCCACCGCATAGGCCGCGATGCGATGCGCAGTGACCGCGAAACCGAGGGCGTTCATGCGGCGGGCGTTGTCGCGAACACCTTGCAGCGCCAGCCCGAACGGCGTGCGCACCAGCCACGACACCAGGAGATAGCCACCGAGTGCCGCCGCCAGCGCGAGATAGTAGAACGGCAAGGGCTCGCGCCAGTCGAGACCGAAGGCCGTCGGCGCCTGCACCTTCTGGAAGCCGGCGAACCCGTTGAACAGCGTGTAGTTCTGCAGGCACAGGTAGTAGAACGCCACCCCGATCGCGAGCGTGATCATGATGGTGTAGATACCCTCGGTGCGGACCGACAGCCAGCCGATGCCGGTGGCCGCGACGGTGGCGATGAGGACTGCGAGCGTCGCCGCGAGCCACCAGGGCCAGCCGAGGCTGATGTGCACCGCCGCGCTGGAACCGAAGATCGCGATGCAGTAACCGGCGATCCCGGCCACCGTCATCTGCCCCAGCGACACCATGCCACCGTAGCCCGCCAGCAGCGTGAGCGACAATGCGATCAGCCCCAGCACCAACGCCTGCCCGCCGATCTGATACGTGAAGAACGGCGTTGCCACCAGCGGATAGACCAGCACAGCCAGCAGCACGATCGCGTGCCGCGCGCGGATGGCCTGCCACCAGCTTGCACCAGCGAATGGCGCGATGGGTGCCGGCAGTGCGGCAGTGCCTGCCGCTGGCGCGACCGATATCGTTTCCGATTGCGGCCATGCCGAGCCCGACGGCGCGTTCATCGCGCGGCGAAAGCGGGCAGCGCTCATCGCAGCGACCCGGGCCGGGAAACGAAGCTCGACATCAAGCGGCCCGACCCATCAATCCCTGCGGGCGAAACGCCAGCACCAGCACCATGATGACGAACGTGAAAACAACCCCGTAGGTGGGGGCGTAGGCGAGACCGAACTGTTCCGCCAGGCCGACCAGCAACGCGCCGAGCGCGGCACCGGAGATGCTGCCCATGCCGCCGACGATGACCACCACCAGCGACGCCAGCAGATAGCGGACGTCCTCGCCGGGCGAGATCGACAGCGCGGTGCCGCCCACGACACCGCCGAAACCAGCGAGGCCGGCACCGACCGCGAAGGTGATGGCGAACACGGCCTGCACGTTCACGCCGGCCGCCGCGAGCATGGCCCGGTCGTCGACGCCGGCGCGGATCATCATGCCGACGCGGGTACGGTTGAGAAACCACCACAGCACCAGGCCGATGACGATGGCGATCGCCAGCAGCACCAGGCGATAGGTGGGATAGACCTTGATCAGCGGCATCGGCAGGCGCCCGTAGATGATCTCGGGCGGATCGAACTGGTAGATCTCGCCACCCCATTGCCACAGCATCAGGTCGGCCAGCACGATCGAAAGGCCGATGGTGAACATGGTCTGGCGCAGATCCTGTCCCTGCATGTGGCGAAAGATGCCGACCTGCAGTACGGCACCGACCAGCGCCGAGCCGGCGAAACCGGCCGCCACTGCCAGCAGCCACGAACCGGTCCATTGGCCGACCTCGAAACCGAGATAAGCCCCCAGGAGGTACAGCGACCCATGGGCGAGATTGACGTTGCGCATGAGCCCGAACACCAGCGTGAAGCCGCTGGCGACGACGAAATAAAGTGCTGCCAGGGTGATGCCGTTGAGTGCGGTGCGGATGAACAGTTTCGGGTCGTCCACCAAGCCCCACGCCGAGAGCGCCAGCACGGCGGCGACACCGAGCACGGACATCGGCCATGCGGCGGTGATCTTCAATGACGAGGGTTGCGACGGGCCACTAGACCGTCGTCAGCGACGAGGCCCAGCGTGTCGGATTGACGCCGCTGCCATGGCGCAGTTCGGGCGCCTTGGCGAACACGCCGTCTTTCATGATGGCCAGCAACTTATCGCGGTCGAGCAGGATCGAGAGATCGGCGAGCGGATCGCCATCGACCAGCAGCAGATCGGCCAGCCAGCCCTCGCGGATCTGCCCCAGTTCATGGCCGCGTTTCATGATCGGCCCACCGAGTGCGGTGGCGGACAGCAGCGCCTCCATCGGCGTGAAGCCGAGATATTTCACAAAATACTGCAGGTCCATGGCGTTGGTACCATGCGGCGCCCAGGCAAAGCCGTAGTCGCCGCCGGGCAGCACGCGCACGCCGCGCCGGTGCATCGCCTTGAGACTGTTGACCGCGGCCTCGAGCTCGGCCTCGTAGCCCATGGCGATGGCCTTGCGGTGATCGATGCCCCATTCGTCGCCGTGGTACAGCAGCCGCACGATGACCGACAGCCCCGGCGCCACAAACACGCGATCGCGCGCCTCCTCCAGCAGGTCGAGCGCCTCTTCGTCGGTGTAGCTCGCGTGGTAGATGACCTCGATGCCGTGGCGGACCGACTGCTTGATCGACTGGCACGAGCGCGCGTGCGAGGTCACGCGTTTGCCGCGCAGCTTGGTCTCGCGCACGGCCATCGCGATCTCCTCGTCGCTCATCCAGGTGGTGTGCGCGTCGGCGCCGGCCACGAAGTTGTCGCCGGAGAGATTGAGCTTGATCGAATCGACGCCGTACTTGAGGAACATGCGCACGCACTTGCGCATCTCCTCGGGGCCGCTCACCACCTGGCCGAAGCTGAACTCGGGATAGGGCAGATGCGGCAGCATGTCGTCGCCGAGCGAACCGGCGACCGTGATTTCCTGGCTGGCGGCGAGATAGCGCGGGCCCTCGATCAGGCCGTCCTCGATTGCGTTGCGCACCACCACGTCGAGCCGCGGCTTCGCGGTGGCAGCGCCTACGCAGGAGGTCCAGCCGTGGTCGAGATACTGCTTCGCGACACCGGCGGTCCAGAGCATGTGCTCCTCGGTGGGCATGCGCTGGATGCCGTCGAGCGTTGCCGAGTTGTTCCAGGCGAAGTGCGTGTGGGCTTCGCACATGCCCGGCATCAGGAAAGCGCCGGCCGCGTCGATCACGGTGACGCCTGCCGTGGGCAGCGACCGCGCGCCGCGGCCGACCCGCGCGATGCGGTTGCCCTGCACCAGCACCTCGCCCGAATACGGTTGCGCACCGGTGCCATCGAAGATGCGGACGTTGCTGAACAAAATATTGGCCATCAATATCTCCTCATCGCCAGCGAGGGGGCAACGTCCAGACCGAAGGGAACTTCCGAAGCGAAGGGGCAGCGCCCACAGGGCCTCCCGAGGACGCTGCGCCCCCTGGGGGAAGGCGTCATCATGCGGCAGATAAGCCAAGGCGGCCGCGGCCGGCGACGGCGTCGGGAGCGCGGTGGAAGCGGCCGTCCTTCATGACCGCGAGCAGCCGCGAACGGTCCTGGAGAATGGCGATGTTGGCCACCGGGTCGCCGTCCACCAGCAGCAGGTCGGCCAGGTAGCCTTCGCGCACCTGCCCCAGGTCGTGCGGGCGCAACATGATCTCGCTGCCCAGCCGGGTGGCGGCCAGCAACGCTTCCATTGGGGTGAAGCCGAGGTACTTGACGAAGTACTCGAGGTCCTTCGCGTTGGTGCCGTGCGGTATCCACGCGAAGCCATAGTCGCCGCCGGGCAGGATGCGGATGCCGCGGCGCTTCATCTTCCTGAGCGTTTCCACCGCCGCCTCCAGCTCGCGGTGATAGCCCATGTTGTTCGCGATTTCGGGTGTGATGCCCCACTGCGATGCGTGATGCGAGGTGTTGATCAGCCACGCGATGCCGGGGGCCACGAAGTGCTTGTGCTTGTTGGCCTCCAGCAAATCGAGCGCCTCTTCGTCGGCGAAGCTCGCGTGATAGATGATCTCGATGCCGTGGCGCACGCACTGCTTGACCGATTCACTCGAGCGGGCATGGGCAGCGACGCGCTTGCCGCGCAGGCGGCATTCCTGGACCGCGACCCGGATTTCGTCGTCGGTCATGGGCGTCAGTTCGGCCGGTATGCCGGCGATGTACTCGCCCGACAGATTGAGCTTCACGTGGTCGACGCCATACTTGAGGAACATGCGCACGCACTTGCGCATCTCCTCGGCCCCGGAGACGACCGCACCGAAGCTGAATTCCGGAAACGGCAGGTGCGGGAGCGTCTCGTCGGCGAGGCCGCCGGGCACGGTGATCTCCTGGCTGGCGGCGAGGTAGCGTGGTCCCGGAATCGAACCCGCCTCGATGGCGTTGCGGATCACGACATCGAGCCGCGGCTTGGCGGTGGCGGCACCGACGCATGAGGTCCAGCCCATGTCGAGGTAGCGCTTCGCAACGTGTGCGCACCACAGGATGTGCTCCTCCACCGGCATGCGCTGGATCGAGCTCAGGCTGGGCTGGTCGTTCCAGGAAAAATGCGTGTGCGCCTCGCACATGCCGGGCATCAGCGTCGCGCCGGCGCCGTCGATCACCGCGACACCCGCCGACGGAATGACCCGGCTGCCGCGCGCGACCCGCGAAATGCGGTTGCCCTGCACCAGGACCTCGCCGGTGTACGGCTGCTCGCCGCTGCAATCGAGCACGCGAACATTGGTGAACAGGATATTGTTCATGACTCCTCCGGGTCAGCTGAACGAAGGCGTAGCGAAGCGCAGCCTGGGGATGGGCGTCATCTATCGATTGCGGGACAGGAAATCGGCGACGAGAAGGCGGCATTCGGTGGCGCGCTCGGCGGTCAGCCAGTGGCCGCAACGGGTCAGCACTTCGACGCGGGCGGCGGACATGCGGGCGGCGATGGCACGCACCCCCTGGGCAGGCGCCACCGGGTCTTCGTCGCCGGCGACCAGCAGCACCGGGCACGCGATCGTGGACACGTCGGCTGCCTGCGCGTCGGCCAGCGCTTCACAGGTGAGCGCGTAGCCCTCCGGGTCCTGGCCCATGAGCGATTCACGCACGAAGGCCACCGTGACGGGCTGTTGCTCGCGCGTGGCCCGCGACAGGACACCGTTGACGATCTGGTCGGCGATGCCGAACATGCCTTCGTTGCGGGCCTTGGCGGCACGCTGCCGCAGAGCCGAGCGCGCCGGGTCGGGTGGCGCCAGCAGGGGGCCGAACCACATCATGCCGCGCACCAACGCCGGTTCGGCGAGCGCGAGGTGCATCAGCACGATGGTGCCGAGCGAGTGGCCGGCGAAATGAGCCTTGTCGACGCCGAGATGGCGGCACACGCGCAACACGGCGTCTACCAGCCGCGCGATCGACAGCGGCGAGCCATCGATGGCGTGCGCGCGCAGCGAGCGCGCCGATCCTGGCAACTCGATGCGAACCACGCGGTGCCGTGCCAGCACCGGCATCAGCGGGGTCCAGGTGTTGGTGCTGCCGCCGAGGCCATGCACCAGCACCAGCGGATCGCCCGCGCCCTCGACTTCCACCGCCATGCGGTCGATGAAATGCAGTGACATGGTCAGCCTGGCGACCCGACGATGGCCGACGGTCGCGAGCGCCGCGTCTTCGGCGGCGCAACAGATGACGACGGGCCGATCGCATTGCCGCGGCGATCACGGCGACCGTGACGGATGACGTTCAACTTTCCTCCCATGCGGCATCGCCGCATGAGCGATGCCATCGTTGTGATGTCGCGCCGCACAACGAGACGAGCAGCCCAAAACGAGACAGGCATCTCAAAAGCGGACGGGCGTACCATAACAACGCTCATGGAAACCCGCAACAGACTCTCGATCATGTCAACCGCAAAGGTCGGCAAGGCCAGCAAGACCATCACCGTTCCACCAGCGATGCCCACGCCGGCCGCCGGCCCTCGTGCTCGCACCTACCGCCTGCTGATCGAGCACGCCATGCAACTGGTGCGCGACGGCCGCGTCGCCACGGTTGCCGAAGTTGCCGGCGCAGCCGGCGTCGCGCGCGCCACCGCCTATCGCTACTTCCCGACGCGCGGCCAACTCATCGCCGCCCTGGTGCAGGAGAGCCTCGGACCGGTGCGCAGCTTCGAGAGCGATCTGACCGACGGCCGCGAACGTATCCGCGACGTGTTCGACCAGACATTCCCGCGCTTCAAGGAATTCGAACCGCAGTTGCGCGCCGCACTTCAGGTTGCCCTCGAGCACTGGGCCCTCGAAAAATCAGGCCAGCTCGACGAAGCGCCCTACCGCCGCGGTCATCGCATGCAGATTCTTGCGCGCGCCGCGGCGCCTCTGCGCAAGGTGCTCGGAAGCCGCAGCTTCGACCGACTGCTGCGCGCGCTGTCGGTCATCTACGGCATCGAGGCCTATGTGGTGCTCAAGGACATCTGGAACGCGGATGACCGCGAGGTCGAGCAGACGGCGCGCTGGATGGTGGATGCGCTGGTGGACGCGGCGCTGCGCGAGGCACAGGATCGTTCCGCCGCGAAGCCGGTGGTGGCGTCGCGACCCGTCAAGGCACGAGACGGCACGGCCAAGGCGCCGGCTCAGGGACGCCCGAGCAGCAGATAAAAGGCGCTGTTGCCGTCGCGGGCCCGGCCATATCCCAGATAGATCGGACCGAGCGCGGCATCGGCGCCGACGAAGGCGGCCACCGCTGTTCTGACGCCATTGCCGTTGTCGCAACCGCTGGTGAAGACCGGCTCGTACCTGTTGCCGGCATCGCGTTGGCGTACGCGTGGGGCGCACGATGCAAACGCCAGAAGCTGACGATGAACGGGATCGTTCTGGCGGACGTGGACAGGTACAACCGGCGCTGAATGGATGTCACCGCAAGGGAATCGAAGGGGCCGTTGCCGGCAGCGACACTCTCTGGGGCGCAACGCCGTGCGCCTATAATCGGCAGTCGTTTCAGATGCGGCGATACGCCGCGGCCAACCATAGGCATCCCATGTCCACCATCGCCACCGCACCTGCCCCCGTTGCCACCCAACCGATACTGTTGCACACCAC
The DNA here is from genome assembly GCA_025350245.1 of Betaproteobacteria bacterium. Classification (GTDB taxonomy): domain Bacteria; phylum Pseudomonadota; class Gammaproteobacteria; order Burkholderiales. Next base: position 2,761 of record JANXYG010000144.1, on the reverse strand, counting down.
AAGCGACGGCGTGGCCACCCTTACGCTCAACCGGCCGCAGCAGTACAACGCGCTCTCGGTCGCGATGCTCGATGCGTTGCTCGCGGCCCTGGGGCCGATCGAGCTCGATCCCTCGGTGCGCGTTGTGGTGATCGCCGGGAACGGGCCCGCGTTCTGCGCGGGGCACGATCTCAAGGAGATGCGGGCCGACACCAGCAAGGCGTTCTACGACCGCCTGTTCGCGCGGTGCAGCGAGTTCATGCTCACCCTGGCGCGCCTGCCGCAACCGGTGATTGCCCGGGTGCATGGCATTGCCACCGCGGCTGGCTGCCAGTTGGTGGCGGCCTGCGATCTGGCCGTCGTTTCCGACAACGCCCGGTTCGCGACCTCGGGAATCAACGTCGGGCTGTTCTGCTCCACCCCGGCGGTGGCGCTCTCCCGCAACGTGTCGCGCAAGCGGGCCATGGAGATGCTGATGACCGGCGACTTCATCGACGCTGCAACCGCTCGCGACTTCGGTCTGGTCAATCGCGTGGTCCCGCTCGCAGAGCTGGATGCCGAGGTCTCGCGGCTGGCGGCGTCGATCAAGTCCAAGAGCCCGGTTGCCGTCGCTACCGGCAAGCGGCTGTTCTACCCGCAGCTCGAGGCTGGCATCGAAGACGCCTACCGGCTGGCGGCAGAGGCGATGGCCTGCAACATGGTGGCGAGCGACGCCCAGGAGGGTGTCGCCGCCTTTGTCGACAAGCGCCCCATGCCGCCCTGGCAGGGTCGATAGCGCGGTCGCATGCCCGCCGCCACGGCAGCCTAACCGTTCACCACCTCAGCATATCCCGCAATGGCACCATCCCCCGCGACACCCAAGGTCTCGCCGCTCGTCATTGCCAGGACCGTCTTCTGGAGTTTCCTCGGCATCCGCAAGCGTCAGGATCACGTCGCCGATCTGGTCAAGCTCACACCCGTCCAGGTGATCATCGGCGGGTTTGTCGGAGCAATGCTGTTCATCGCGACGCTGTTGACCATCGTCTACTTCGTGACCCGATGACCGTATCGGTTCGCTGCCTGTTCGGGGTGTTCGCCTTGCTCTGCCTGCTGGTCGCTACGCCGGCCATTGCTGCTGACCTCGACGAGTCCGGTGTCGGCGATGCCATCGCCGACTACACCCAGGGTCGTTTCGATCTCGCACGCCGCCAGTTCGAAGTGGCCGCGAACGCGGGCAGCGCCGCCGCGCAGTACCACCTCGGGCTCATGCATGCCCGCGGCGAGGGCACCACGCCGGACCTCGTTGCGGCCGCCCGCTGGTTTGCACTGGCGGCGGAGCAGGATCACGCGCACTCGCAGTTCATCCTCGGGCACATGTATGCACGTGGGGATGGCGTCGCGCGCGACCTCGTGTCGGCCCACATGTGGTTCTCGGCCGCGGCGGCGGCCGGTTGGTGGAAAGCGCGCGAAGCCCGCGAGCGGCTGGTGCCGGAAATGACACCAGCCGAGGTGGCGCGCGCCTCGGCGCGATTGGCGGCACGGGAGCGTCGGGTGGAAGCCACCGGCCACAACTGATTGCTGCCCTCCAGAAGACCGCTTCGGTCACCATCCCCGGATTGGCCAAAAGCGTTCGCGATGGCTGGCGCGGATACTGCAGAAGTCTTCTTCGGAATTTGAGCGCGTCCGCGCCGACCTTCGCTTCCACCCAATGGCGACGCGGCTCTGGCGCCACCGCCGAGGAGGGGAACTTGCGGGATCAGGTACACCGCCGACAACGAAGGCAACGCCAGCGGTGACCGGCGTGCCTGGCGCGCACGCCATGCTACCTCGCTGGCAAGCGGGACGACGACGACCGGAAACCTGGTGGTGGTCACGGATAAGCTGGTGATCTCGGATCTGACCAATCGCACCGTATCGGCCGGCGAAGTGTCGGTGCTGAAACCGTCGGGCGACCCGCTCGACGTGGCCGGTCAGCTGTCGCTGTCTCCCTGAAGGCGGAACGAAGGGACCCGAGAAGCATACAAGGGGGAAGGCGAAGCGCAGCGCAGCCTGGGGGTGGGCGTAACCCTATGCCTTCGGCTCGATCGCCTTCATCGCGGCGGCAATCTGCTGCGCGCCGGTGGCATCGCGCTGGCACAGGCCTTCCATCACGCCCTGACGGTCGGCAGCGTTGCGATTCTGGCTCAACTTCCATTTGCCGTCGAGTTGAGTGATCCGCAGTTCGAAGGCACGAATGGCGCCGAGCTGGGACTGGATGAAATCGGGCGGCGCATCGTCGACCGACCAGGGATGTTCGAAGCCGGCTTCGTGCGTGGCAGTCAACTGCTTGACCACGGCATGCTTGTGATCGGGTTCGTCGAAGAACTCGATGCGACCGGTCGCATACACCGCCATGTAGTTCCAGGTCGGCACCACCTTGTGGGTTGTACGCTTGGTCTCGTACCACGACGGCGACACGTAGGTGTCGGAGCCGGTGAATACCGCCACCGCCTCGATCGCCGGATCGCAATGCTTCGCCTGCGGATTGGCAGCCGCCATGTGCCCTACCAGCGTGCCATGCTCGCCGCGCCCGGCGTCGAACATCAGGGGGATGTGGCTGACCTGAAGACGGCCGTCACCGAAGGTGATGAGCACCGCCAGCGGCGACGCGGCCATGAGCGCTTGCAGATCGTCCTGGTCGTGGCGGCGGAAGTGCGATGGCGTGTACATGGCTCGATGATAGCCGGTGCCTGTGATGCTCGGGTGGAAGGCGCAGCGCAGCCTGGGGGTGGGAAACGAAGGGACTTCTGAAGCGAAGGGGCCC
>JANXYG010000129.1 GCA_025350245.1 Betaproteobacteria bacterium | reverse complement strand
GCACCGGCAGGGCTGCATCGATGCGCGTGAGCACCGGGGCGATCGTGTTCAGATAGTGACCCACCAAGGCCAGGCCGGCGGTGGGCGTCAGGTCATAGTCGAGCTGTTTGACAGAGATCGGGCGCATGCCGAAATTGTCGGTGAATCCACCGAAAATCGCCACCGCATTTCTTCACCCTCAGGGTGATGATCTACCGAGATGAGGTCACGGATTCAGGTTATTCTGACTGACGAAGAACGAGCCGAGCTGGCCAAACTGGTTCGCTCCATGCTGGCCAGCATACGGCTGGTACAAGTTGCTTGAGTACGGCTCGCGCGGCGGCAGGATTAAGCGGTTCGAGGAAGGCGTATACCCGGTCAAGATCGTCAAGAGCATGACCGGTCCAGATTACTTGCACTCGGGTATCGGCAACGGCTTGTCAGAGCCCAGGCTGGCGACCCATGTCTTGACTTGTTCATGCGGGATACCCCGGCCGGCATCCACATCGGCCAGCGCGGCCAGGGTGCGCCGATGGTGTTCCTCTTCCTGATCGACCCAGGCGGCAAGCGCCTGTTCGATGATCCATCCGTGTGAGCGGTTGAGGCGTTCAGCCAGGCTGTCTACCTTCTCAGCCAGCCCAGCGGGGACATGGGCGGTAAGAATGCGGATCTCAGATGATTTCATCAATCGCTCCCAATCAATATCAATCACGACCAATCGTTGCAGGTTGTCTAGTGCAGTTCAAGGGTTTCGGTCCGTGGCTGAGCCTGCGGCGCACTGGGTTTTGAACCCGGGACCTGCGAATCGATAGCCGTCCGAGGGGTCTGCCGATCGACCGGCCGATCTTTCGCAGTTTGGCGGTTCCACTCGCGTAAAATCCCCCTTGTCGCTGTCGCCGAGCCGGCGCGACTCACCCGTCCCGTTCCGTTGTCCGCCTCCGTCACGCCCCCCGCCAAATTCCGATCTCCGCTCGACGCCCTGGGGCGCCGCATTGGCGACTGCATGCTGTCCGATCAGGGCCGCCTGCGTGGCCAGCTCGGGCGGTTGCGCGAGGCGAAGCCGGCGCCTGACGCGGCGCAGATCGCCGCGCTCGACACCGCCATCGAAGTCTCGGCCGCACGACTCGCCCTGCGCCGGCAGCGCCTGCCGGTGATCACCTATCCCGAAGAGTTGCCGGTGAGCGAGCGCCGTCACGAGATCGCGGCGGCGCTGCTGGCGCATCAGGTGGTGATCGTCTGCGGCGAGACCGGGTCCGGCAAGACCACCCAGTTGCCCAAGATCTGCCTCGAAGCCGGCCGCGGTGTGGCCGGGCTCATCGGCCACACGCAACCGCGCCGCATCGCCGCGCGCACGGTCGCCACGCGCATCGCGGAAGAACTGCAATCGCCGCTCGGCGACCTGGTCGGCTTCAAGGTCCGTTTCAACGATCGTGTCGGGCCCGAGCCGTTCGTGAAGCTGATGACCGACGGCATCCTGCTGGCGGAGACCCAGACCGACCGCAGCCTGCGCGCCTACGACACGCTGATCATCGACGAGGCGCACGAGCGCAGCCTCAACATCGACTTCCTGCTCGGTTTTCTGCATCAACTGCTGCCGCGCCGGCCTGATCTCAAGCTGATCATCACCTCGGCCACCATCGACGCGCAGCGCTTCGCGGCGCATTTCCGCGATGCCCCGGTAGTCGAGGTTTCCGGCCGCCTCTATCCGGTCGAGATCAGCTATCGGCCGCCGTCACCGGACGCCGAGGGTGAGCAGCCCGACCTGCCGGCCGCGATCGCCGATGCGCTCGACGATCTCTATCGCGCCCACGGGCCCGGCGATGCGCTGGTGTTCCTGCCGGGCGAGCGCGAGATCCGCGACACCGCCGAGCATCTGCGCAAGCATCCGGTGGGGCGGATCCGCGGCGGTGTCGAGGTGCTGCCGCTGTTCGCCCGATTGTCGAGTGCCGAGCAGGACCGCGTGTTCCACCCCGACACCGGCCACCGCGTGGTGCTCGCCACCAATGTGGCCGAAACCTCGCTGACGGTGCCGCGCATCCGCTACGTAATCGATCCAGGCGTCGCGCGCATCAACCGCTACAGCTATCGCAACAAGGTCGAGATGCTGCAGGTGGAACCGATCTCGCGCGCCTCGGCCAACCAGCGCGCCGGCCGTTGCGGGCGGGTGTCGAGCGGCGTGTGCGTGCGCCTGTATGCGCAGGACGAGTTCGATGCGCGCCCCGAGTTCACCGATCCGGAGATCCTGCGCTCGTCGCTCGCCTCGGTGATCCTGCGCATGAAGGCGCTCGAGCTGGGCGAACCGGAGAGCTTCCCGTTCGTCGAGCCGCCGCAGCCGCGCATGATCGCCGATGGTTACCAGTTGCTGGCGGAACTCGGTGCCGTCGACGAGCGATTGAACCTGACCGCCACCGGCGCGCAGCTCGCCAAGCTGCCGATCGATCCGCGCATCGCCCGGGTGATCGTGGCAGCGAAGCAGGAGAACTGCCTGCGCGAGGGGCTCATCGTGGCGGCGGCGCTGTCGGTGCAGGATGCGCGCGACCGGCCGATGGACAAGAGCGAAGCGGCCGATGCGGCGCACGCCATCTTCGTCGATGAACGCTCCGACTTCCTCGCCTACGTGAAGATGTGGGACTTCTACGACGAACTGCTCAAGCATAAGAAGTCGACGCGCAGCCTGCAGGCCGATTGCCGTGACCGCTTCCTGTCGTGGATACGCCTGCGTGAATGGCGCGAGCTGCATGGCCAGTTGCACGCCATGGTGAGCGAGTTGGGCTGGCGCGAGAATGACAAGCCGGCCGACTACGCGCAGTTGCACCGCGCCCTGCTGGCCGGCCTGCTCGGCAACATCGGCATGAAAGGCGAGGAGGGCGGCGAGTATCTCGGCGCGCGCGGCATCCGCTTCCACGTGTTCCCCGGGTCAGCCCTGCGGCGCAAGCAGCCCAAATGGGTGATGGCCGCTGAGCTGACCGAGACGGTCCGGCTGTATGCCCGGTGCGTCGCGGCCATCGACCCCGAGTGGATCGAGCAGATCGGCGGGCATCTCGCGAAATCGCACTATTTCGAGCCGCACTGGGAAAAGAGCTCGGGCCAGGTCGTGGCCTACGAGCGCGTGGTGGTCTACGGGCTCACCGTCGTGTCGCGCCGCCGTATCAGCTACGGTCCGATCGACCCGGTCGAGTCGCGGCGCCTCTTCCTGCGCGGGGCGCTGGTCGACGGCGATTCGAAGCTCGATGCGCCGTTCCTGCGTACCAATCGTGCCCTGGTGCGCGATGTCGAAGTGCTCGAGCACAAGTCGCGGCGCCACGATGTGCTGGTCGATCCGGAGACCCAGTTCGCCTTTTACGACAAGGTGGTGCCGGCCGGCATCTTCAACCTCGGCGCCTTCGAGCACTGGCGCCGCGAGGCCGAGCGTGCCGATCCGCGGGTGCTGTTCATGACCCGCGACTACCTGATGCGCCACACGGCCGAGGACATCAGCGCCGAGCGCTTTCCGGATGCCATCGAGATGAACGGCGTGCGCTATGCCCTGCGCTATCGGTTCGAGCCCGGTCACTTGCTCGACGGCGTGACCATGACCGTGCCGCTGCATCTGCTCAACCAGGTGGACGAGCGGCGCTGCGACTGGCTGGTGCCCGGCTTGGTGCGCGACAAGGTCACGCACCTGATCAAGGGCCTGCCGAAGGGCCTGCGCAAGCATTTCGTGCCGGTGCCGGCGGTGGTGACGCGCGTGCTCGACGGGCTCGAACCCGACGCCATCCCGATGACCGAGGTGCTGTCGTCGGCGCTGCTGCGTACCACCGGCGTCGAGGTGCCGCGGGACGCCTGGGACGAAACCGATGTGCCGCCGCATCTGCGCATGAACTATCGCGTGGTCGACGACGCAGGCGCCGACGTCGCTGGCGGTCGCGACCTGCCGGCCCTGAGGCTGCAACTCGGGGTGCAGGCCAGGCGCCAGTTCACCGCCAGCGCGCGCGACAGTTTCGAACGTCGCGAGCTGACCACCTGGAATTTCGGCGAGTTGCCCGAGCAGGTGGAATTCGTCCGGGCCGGGCAGAAGCTGGTCGGCTACCCGGCCATCGCCGACGATGGCAAGACCGTGTCGCTGGTTCTGCTCGACACGGAGCAGGAGGCGCAGGCCGCGACCCATCGCGGTCTGCGCCTTCTGTTCCAGCTCGCGGCGGTCGAGCAGGTGCGATACCTCGGTCGCAACCTGCGCGGTTTGCAGGAGATGGCGCTGAAATACTCGGTGCTCGCCGAACTCGATGGCAGCAAGCAGGACAAGGCCTCGGCCACCCAGCGGTTGCAGGACGAACTGGTGATCGCGATTTGCGATCGTGCCTTCCACGTCGACGCCGACCGCATCCGCGATCGCCAGGCCTTCGAGGCCCGCGTCGCCAAGGCGCGGGTGCGGCTGATGGATGTCGCGGCCGAGGTGTGCGGCACGGTCAACGACCTGCTCACCGGCTACTACGGGCTGCGTCCGCGCCTGCAACAGCCGGGCGCGCAAGCCTGGCAGCGGCTGATGAACGACATCAAGGCGCAGATCAGGGCGCTGCTGACCGGCGGCTTCGTCGTCGAGGTGCCGTTCGAGCGCCTGCGGCACTATCCGCGCTACCTGCAGGCCATCGGCGTGCGCCTGGACAAGTTCGCGTCGAACCCGGCGCGCGATGCGCAATGGCAGGACACGCTCGCGCAATGGTGGCGCCAGTGGCAGCAGCGACGTGACGCCGACCGCGCGCGCGGCATCCGCGATCCGAAGCTCGAGGAGTTTCGCTGGATGCTCGAGGAACTGCGCGTGTCGCTCTGGGCGCAGCAGTTGAAGACACCTTATCCGGTGTCGTTCAAGCGCCTGGAGAAGGCCTGGGAGGAGTTGTAGTGTCGTTGCCATGCCCCGGGGCACCGGAATCAGGCCCGGCGCGGCACTGCGCCGTGAGCCCTCGCGGCCCCGGAATGTGCCTTTCGCTTTTATCCCCCCCGGCTTTTGCCTACACTGCGCCTGAATGGTCCCGCGGCGGGCCGCTGGGGAGAAACTCATGAAGACGGTAGCGCAGGTGCTCGAAGGCAAGCAGCAGACGCTGCTGTCGGTGACGCCCGATACGTCGGTGTACGACGCGCTCAAGCTCATGTCGGACAAGGACGTCGGTGCCCTCCTGGTGCTGGAGGGCGAGCGGCTGGTCGGTATCTTTTCCGAGCGCGACTACGCGCGCAAGGTGATCCTGTTCGGCAAGTCGTCGCGCGACACCGCCGTGCGCGAGATCATGACCGAGAAGCTGTTGTGCGTGCGGCCCACCGCCACCATCAACGAGTGCATGGCCATCATGACCGAGAAGCGCATCCGCCATCTGCCGGTGCTCGAGGGCACCCGCGTGAAGGGCGTCATCTCGATCGGCGACGCGGTCAAGGAAACCATCGCCGAGCAGCAGCTGACGATCGAGCAGCTCGAGTCGTACATCATGGGATGACGATGCGGGCTCCGGTGGGTGTGCTGCTGGTGCTGGTGCTGGTGCTGATGCTGGCGTTGTCGGGCTGCGCGACGCAGGGCGCGCTCACCGCCAAGGCCACCGATTGCAGTCGCGGGCAGGTCGACATCAAGGACAGCGCCTTCAAGCAGCGCGGCATCACCACCACGTGGTGCGCCGTGTGCAAGAACAAGTCGTACCTGTGCGTGACCAACGCCGATCGCTCCCGCGTGGAGTGCCGTCCGGTGCGCGCGGAAGAGGTCTGCCGATGATGTGCCGGTGCGTTTCGCGATGACCTTCGGTGCATTCATCATCGGCGACGAGATCCTGTCCGGCAAACGGCAGGACAAGCACCTGTCCCGGGTGATAGCGGCGCTCGCCGCGCGCGGCCTGTCGCTCGCCTGGGCCCAGTATCTCGGCGATGACCGCACGCTGATCGCCGGCACCCTGCGACGCACGTTCGCGGGCAGCGACATCGTGTTCAGTTTCGGTGGCATCGGCGCCACGCCCGACGACCATACCCGGCAGTCGGCCGCGGCGGCGGCGGGGGTCGAACTGCACCGGCATCCGGATGCCGTGCGCGAGATCGAGGCCCGCTTCGGCGCCGACGCCTATCCGAAGCGCATCGCCATGGGCGAGTTCCCGCTCGGCGCCGAGATCATTCCCAATCCGTACAACCGGGTGCCCGGCTTTCGCTTGCACCGGCACCATTTCCTGCCGGGTTTTCCGGAGATGGCCTGGCCGATGATGGATTGGGTGCTCGACACGCTCTATCCGCATCTGCATCGCTCCCGGCGCGAGGTCGATCACGCGATCCTGGTGCGCGAGGCCGGCGAGAGCCAGCTCATCGACCTCATGAATGAGATTGTGGCGCGCTACCCCGACCTGCGCCTGTTCAGCCTGCCACACATCGGCGATGGCGGGCGTCACATCGAGCTCGGGGTGCGCGGTGAGTCGGCGCGGGTGCTCGAGGCCATGGCGGAACTGCGAACCGGCGTCACCGCCCTGGATTTTCCCTGGACCGAACGAGCCCCCCTGGGCTGACAGGATGCCCACCCCCAGGCTGCGCTGCGCTGCGCCTTCCCCCTTGAGGGGGCGCAGCGTCCTCGGGGGACCCTGTGGGCGCTGCCCCTTCGCTGAAGTAAAGTCCCCGAGGCTTGCTGCGCTTCACCACCCTCCGAGGGAGGGCGGTTCGCCTGGGGAGTGAGGCCGGACACCGACGTTCCTCCGGCCGGATGGTTGCTTTATGATCGAATCGAAAGTCAACCCGGAACACGGCATCGTGACTGTTTCCACACCAGGCTCGTCCGACGCCAGACCGCATCTGCAGGTTGCCGATCCGGCGCGCCTGCGCGCCGCCGCCGAGGATGACGCCTGGTCGCGTTTCGCCAATGCCGACAACGCCGAGAGCTTCTGCCAGGCGTGGCTGGGCGTCACCTGCCTGAAGGCGGGCGCTTCGGACGGCATCCTGGTGCTGGCCCAGCCGGGCGGAGGCGGTTTCGTGCCCGCCGCCGTCTGGCCCGACGCGAAGCGCGACCGGGCCAAGCTCGGCGAAGCGGTCGAGCGCGCGATTCGCGACAACACGCTGGTGGTGGCGCCAGCCGGCGACAGCGGGCTGAGACTGCATGTTGCGCAGCCGTTGCAGGCCGATGGCGCTGTCATCGGTGCGATCGCCGTCGATACCGAGCCGCGCACCGAGCGTGATCTGACCACGCTCACCCGCGATCTTGCCTGGGGCGCCGGCTGGCTCGAAGCGCTGTTGCGGCGCCACGCCAATTCGACCGATGCCGCGACGGCGGTGCGATTGCGGCGGGTGTTCGACGTCTTCAGCGCCGCGCTCGAACACCACGGATTCGTGCCGGCCGCCACCGCCACGGTCACCGAACTCGCGAGCCTGCTCGATTGCGACCGGGTCGCCCTGGGTGTGTATCGCGGCAAGCGCTCGCAGGTCAAGGCGTTGTCGCATACCGTCCAGTTCGAGAAGAATGCCGAACTCACCCGTGCCATCGAAATGGCCATGGACGAGGCCTCCGACCAGAAGACCCGGCTGGTATGGCCGCTGGCGGAAGATACCGAGGGCCAGGTGCTCAAGGCGCACGAGCGCTTGTCGCAGGCGCATGGCGCCGCCGCGGTGCTGACCGTCCCGCTCACGCGCATGGGCGACAGCGTCGGGGCGCTGTGCCTCGAACGGCAACGGGCGTTCGCACCAGACGATGTCGAACTGGTGGAAGGTCTGGCGGCCCTGCTCGGGCCGCTGGTCGAGATCCAGCGCGCGGCCGAGCGCGGACCCCTGCGGCGCCTGTGGCAGTCGCTGGAGCATCTCTGGGCGCGCTGCTTCGGGCCGGGTCATCTGGCCTGGAAGCTGGTCGGCGTGCTGGTCGCGGCCACGGTGCTGTTCTTCTCGTTCGCGATCGGCACCTACCGCGTCGCGGCCGAAACCCGCATCGAGGGCGCGGTGCAGCGGGCGATCGCGGCGCCATTCGAAGGCTATGTGTTCGAGGCCAGGGTCCGGCCTGGCGACATCGTGCGCAAGGGCGCGCTGCTCGCCCGCCTCGATGACCGCGACCTGCAGCTCGAACGCCTCAAGTCGGCCAGCCGCCGCGAGCAACTGCTCAAGCAGTATCGCGAAGCGCTCGCCAATCATGATCGCGCGCAGATCCGCGTCATCGGCTCCCAGGTCGAGCAGGCCGAGGCCGAACTTTCCATCGCCGAGGAAAAGCTCGCCCGCATCCTTCTTGTCGCCCCATTCGACGGCGTGGTCGTGAGTGGTGACCTGTCGCAGAAACTCGGCGCCCCGGTGCAGCGCGGCGACGTGCTGTTCGAGATCGCTCCCCTCGAAGATTATCGCGTGGTGCTCAAGGTCGACGAGCGCGACATCCGCGACGTGCGCATCGGCGACCACGGCGAGCTGCTGCTCACCTCGATGCCGAACGACCGCTTGCCGATGCGGGTGGCGCGCGTCACCCCGGTCAGCACCGCCGAGGAAGGCCGCAATTTCTTCCGGGTCGAAGCCCAGCTCGAGCGTGGTGCCGAACGGCTGCGTCCGGGCATGGAAGGGGTCGGCAAGGTGGTGGTCGGCGATCGCAAGCTGATCTGGATCTGGACCCGCTACCTGATGGACTGGATCCGCATCGAGACGTGGTGGCTCATGCCTTGAGAGCGGGATGAGTGCAGAGCTATACAGCCCTTCGTGGTACCGCGTCGCCGGGCTGAGGCCGCGCCTGAAGAGCCACGCCGAGGTCCATCGGCACCACTATCGCGGCCAGCTCTGGTACGTGCTGCAGGATCGTGCGTCGCGACGCCTGTATCGCTTCAATCCCGCCGCGTGGCGCCTGATCGGCCTGCTCGATGGCGAGCGTACCGTGCAGCAGGCCTGGGATCTGGCGTGCCACCGGCTCGGCGACGATGCGCCCACGCAGGAAGAATCGATCCGCCTGCTGGGCCAGTTGCACGGCTCCGATCTGTTGCAAAGCGAGATGCCGCCAGACGTCGACGAGCTGCTGCGGCGCTACGACAAGCAGACCACCGGCAAGTGGTGGCGCAACCTGCGCAATCCGATGTCGATCAAGCTGCCGCTGCTCGATCCGGATCGCCTGCTGCGCGCGACCCACTCGCTGTACGCGCCGCTGTTCAATCGCTGGGGTCTGAGCGCGTGGCTCATCATCGTCGGTGCGGCCTGCGTCGCTGCCGGTCAGCACTGGGGGGAGCTCACCAGGGGTCTGTCCGACCGCGTGCTCGCCCCCGACAACCTGCTGGTGATGGCCATCATCTTTCCGCTGGTCAAGGCGTTTCACGAATTCGGACACGCCTGCGCGGTGCGTGCCCGTGGCGGTGAAGTGCACGAGATGGGCGTGATGTTCCTCGTGTTCCTGCCGATTCCGTATGTCGATGCCTCGGCATCGGCGGCATTCCGCAACAAGTGGGAGCGCTTCTTCGTCGGCGCGGCCGGCATGATGGCCGAGTTGCTGCTGGCGTCGCTCGCGATGCTGGTGTGGCTCAACGCCGAGCCCGGTCTGGTCCGCGCCGTTGCCTATAACGTGATGCTGATCGCCGGCGTGTCGACCGTCATCTTCAACGGCAATCCGCTGCTGCGCTACGACGGCTACTACATGCTCACCGACCTGATCGAGATGCCGAATCTCGGTCCGCGCGGCACCCGGTATCTCGGCTACCTCATCGAACGCTACGGTTTCGGCGTGCGCGAGCTGCGGGCGCCCGAGGCGTCGCCGGGCGAGCAGCGCTGGTTTGTCGGCTACACCATCACTTCCGTGCTCTATCGCCTGTTCATCACCTTCGCGATCGTCCTGTTCATCGCCGGCAAGTACTTCGTGATCGGCGTCCTGCTGGCGCTGTGGGCGGGGTTCTCGTCCGTGGTGTTTCCGGTCGGCAAGGGCGTCGCTCATCTCGCGCGGGGGCGCAGCCTGCGGCGCCGGCGCCAGCGCGCCTGGGCGGTGACCGGGGGTTTCGTTGCCGTCCTCGCGGGGGTGATCTTCGCGCTGCCGGTGCCGATCTGGACCCGCACCGAAGGCGTGCTCTGGGTGCCCGAGCGCTCGGTCGTGCGCGCCGGTACCGATGGGTTCCTCCAGCAACTGGTGGTCGCGCCCGGCACCGTGGTCACGACCGGCGCAACCCTCGCCCGGCTCGATGATCCACTGCTGATGCCGCAGGAGCGGCTCTACGAATTCCGGCTCGAGGAGCTCGGGTTCAAGCTGCGCGCGATGCAGGTCGACGACCGGGTGCAGACGCAGATCGTGCGCGAGGAGATCGACTACACCCAGAAGGAGCTGCGGCGCATCCGCGAGCGCATCGCGGGGCTGACCATCACCGCGCCGGCGCCGGGGCGCTTCGTGGTGGCGAATCCGCTCGACCTGCCGGCGCGCTGGGTGCGCAAGGGCGAACAGATCGGATTCGTCGCGCCGATGGAAGAACGCGTGGTGCGCGTGGTGGTCGGCCAGGACGACGTCGACCTGGTGCGCAATCGCACCCAGCACATCGAGGTGCGGCTTGCCGAACGCGTGTCCGAGCGGCTGGTGGCAAACGTGATGCGCGAAGTGCCCGCCGCGAGCGGCGAGCTGCCGAGCCTGGCCCTGTCGGAACAGGGCGGCGGCAAGATCGCGCTCGATCCGCGCGGCGGCGAACATCCGATGGCGCTCAAGCCGGTGTTCAATTTCGAACTGCGCCTGCCGCCGCAGGCGGGCGAACTGCATATCGGTGGTCGGGTGCATGTGTTGTTCGTGCACGGCCACGAGCCGATCGCCGTGCAGACCTGGCGCAGCGTGCGCCGGCTGTTCCTGCGACGCTTCAATGTCTAGCGGTGCGGCCGCGCGCGTGCTCGGCCATGGCTTCTACCCCGAGAAGCTGGAACGGCGCGAGACCTGGCTGGAGCGCACGGCACGGCGACCGGCGCTGTGGGTCGAACGCCTCAACGCGCAGCGCGGTGCCGGTCGCTTTGCCGCTTTCATCCGTCGCACCAACCTGTTTGCCGCCCGCTACCAGGGCAGGAGTCTCGAGGCCTTGCGCGCCGAGGCCGCGCTGCTGCGTCCGCTGCTGCGGCGCGACGGCTTCACCGACGCCCTCGTGGCGCAGTGTTTCGCCATCGTGCGCGAAACCGCCGGCCTCACCATCGGCAAGCGCCATTTCGACGTGCAGCTCGCCGGTGGTTACGTGCTGTTGTCGGGCCGGATCGCCGAGATGGAAACCGGCGAGGGCAAGACGCTCACCGCGACGCTGGCGGCGGCTACCTCCGCCCTCGGGGGCGTTCCGGTGCACGTGGTCACGGTGAACGACTACCTCGCCACCCGCGACGCCGAGGAGATGGGCCCGCTGTACCAGGCGCTGGGGTTGTCGGTGGGGTGCGTGGTGCAGAGCAAGCAGCCGCACGAACGCCGCGCGGCCTACCGGTGCGACATCACGTATTGCACCAACAAGGACGTCACCTTCGACTATCTGCGCGACCGCCTGCGGCTGAAGGGGCGCCCGCGCGCGCTGCGTCATGCGCTGGAACAGGTGGCCGGCGGCACCGGCGAGGAATTGACGCTGAGAGGCTTGCACTTCGCCATCGTCGACGAGGTCGACAGCGTCCTCATCGACGAGGCGCGCACGCCGCTCATCCTGTCTGGCGACACCGGTGACACCGGCCTCGAGCGCACCCATCGCGAAGCCTTGTCGCTGGCCGGTGCGCTCGAACGCGAACGCGACTTCGTGATCGAGCATCACGAGACCAGCGTGCGGCTGCTCGACGCCGGCAAGGCCAGGCTCACCGAGCTCGCCGCGGCGATGCGCGGGGTCTGGACCGGACCCAACCGGCGCGAGGAGATGACGCGCCAGGCGCTGACCGCCCTGCACTTGTTCCATCGCGACCAGCACTACCTGGTTGAGGAAGGCAAGGTCGTGATCATCGACGAGAACACCGGGCGCACCATGGCCGACCGCTCGTGGGAGAAGGGTCTGCACCAGCTCATCGAGGTGAAGGAGGGTTGCGCGTTGAGCGGACAACGCGAGACGCTCGCCCGCTTGTCGTACCAGCGCTTCTTCCGGCGCTACCTGCGGCTGTCGGGCATGACCGGCACGGCGCAGGAGGTGGCCGGCGAGCTGTGGTCGGTGTACCGGCTGAAGGTCGCGCGCATCCCCACGCGATTGCCGGTGCAGCGGCGCTACGCTCCGTTGCAGATCTTCGCGACCGCAGAACTGAAATGGGCGGCGGTGGTCGAGGCGATCCTGCGTGAGCACGACAAGGGCCGCCCGGTGCTGGTGGGCACCCGCTCGGTCGAGGCGTCGGAACGCGTATCGGCCCTGCTGCTCGACGCCGGGCTGAAGCACCGCCTGCTCAATGCGCGCCAGGACAAGGAGGAGGCCGACACCGTCGCCCACGCCGGTGAACCCGGCGTGGTCACGGTCGCCACCAACATGGCCGGCCGCGGCACCGACATCAAGCTCACGCAGAAGTCGCTCGCGGCCGGCGGGTTGCACGTGATCGTCACCGAGATGAACGACGCCGGGCGCATCGACCGCCAGCTCTACGGGCGCTGTGCCCGGCAAGGCGACCCGGGCAGCACCGAGACCTTCGTCAGCCTCGAGGACGAACTGATCATTCGCTACGGCACCACGGCGCGCAAGTTCATCGGCCGTGCGCTCACCGACCCCCGCGCCGGCCGCCTGGCGTTTCATCTGGCGCAGAAACGTGCCGAGCGCGTGCACGCGATGCTGCGCGACGAGGTGCTCGAAATGGACGATTACCTCGGCGACCTGCTGGCGTTCGCGGGGCGGGCGGAGTAGCGAGCCAGGGAGGTCAGAACTCCTTGCGATCGGCCGGCGGTGGCCGGCGCGGCAACGGCAGGGGACTGGTCCCGGGTACGGCATTGGCGGCCACTGCCCGGATGACCATCTTCACCTTCTGGCTGTCGGTGCCCCTGGTGTTGTCGAACACCACGTAATAGTCGCCGGTCTCGGGCATCGTCAGCGCAAACGAGATTGTTTGTTCCACCGGCGCCACGAACACCGGGTCTACCGGATTCGGAAAGCGCTTGAAGTCGGCCTCGTTCAGGAACGTGACCGTGATGCGCCCGGAAGACTGGATCGCCACCGCGATCTGGGTGTCTTTCGGCAGGTTGCGCAGCCGCAGCACCTTGTGCTGCCCGGCCGGGACTTCGGCGGTCAGGGCTGCCTGGCTGGCGCCGGCGAATGCGGCAGGGGTCACGGCCAGCCATAGAGCTAGCAGCAACCATACCGGACAGCACTTCGGTGTCCGGCCTCTCCCCGCAAGCGAAGTCTGGGGGGGCATCACTTCAGTGCTTGAATCGCACCCTGCATTTCGCGCCCGCCGGGATGGCGAGGTTCGGATTGGGCAGTTCGAGCCTGACCCCGAAGGTGCCGCTGGCAGCGTCGATCACCCGGTCGACCAGCGTCACGGTTGCGGTGTAACGACCGCCCGGGGCCTCGGGTGTCACGGTGGCGGTCTCGCCACGGCGGATGCGGTTGTAGACGGTGGCGGGCAGCACGACTTCGACAT
Source organism: Betaproteobacteria bacterium (assembly GCA_025350245.1). Classification (GTDB taxonomy): domain Bacteria; phylum Pseudomonadota; class Gammaproteobacteria; order Burkholderiales. The sequence continues at coordinate 85,004 of JANXYG010000129.1, read as the reverse complement.
GCAGCGGGTCGATCTCGGCCAGCTTCAGGATCGGGTTCTTGACGTTCGCGGTGGCGAATTCGCCATTCGACATGTAGCGCTCGACCACGACGCCATTGAACGGACTGCGGATGACGCGCAGCTTGAGGAGCTCCTCGGCGCGCCGCACCTCCAGCTCCGACAAGCGGACGTTCTCGCGGGCCTCCTTGAGTTCCGACTCGGCGAGCTGGCGCTGGGTGACGGCCTCATCGAGCGCGCCGGCCGAGACGAAATTCTGCTTGTACAGCTCGACCGCCCGGTCTTCTTTCTTGGCGGCGAAGTCGAGGCGCGATTCGGCCCCCTTGATCGGCCCCTGCATGGTCGCGCGCGACTGGGCGAGCGCCAGTGCCGCCCGCTCCGGGCCGGATTCCATCTGCACCACCACCTGGCCCTTGCGCACCGAGTCGCCACGACGCACCGGCACATCCTCGATCAGACCCTCGACCGGGCTGCGAATCTCGACCGTGTTGCGCGCCTCGACCAGGCAGTCGTATTCCTGGGCGGTCGCCCAGGCCGACGGCAGCAGCACAAGCAGCGCCGCGGTCCGGGACCATTGGAATAAAACGTTCATCGGCTCAGGTTTTGTTGCATTGCGGTTTCGCTTCGGATGCCGATTTTTGCACATAAACTCTCGAATACATGACGTTTTTTTCGGTATCCCGGTTTGATGCGGCGTCGGGATGAAGCTCCCAATAAGGAGTATTGTGGAAATGAAGTGTGTTAGTGTCCCTGGGCATTCTGCGCCGTCGCAGATGGCCACATCGCGGCGCAACCATTGAAACCATAAAGGCGGCCAGGTGCCACCGTATCGGTGGCGCCTGCCGACATGATGCAGAGCCTGCAGTAGCACCGGCCTTCGTCGGCGTGGCTGTCGATCGGGTCTGACGTGTCTTCGGGGAGCCAAGTCAGGTAGCCCATGAAACCGGGCGTTGCCTGAGCGGCGACTGGGGTCGGGCCTCGATCCTCCCCGCGCTCGTCTTGAGGTGCCGTGCCGACGGCCTGCTGGAGACGCAGATGGCAACGCTTTCGCGCTTGTTCAAAGAAAAATGGTTCGGCCGCCTGGCCCGTGCGGGACGGCACAAGACGGCCATTCCATTCAAGCGCAAGGTGATGTTCGAGGCGCTGGAGAGCCGCCTCCTGATGTCTGCCGATATCGTGTCGCCCCTGGCCGGACCGGCCATCGCCAGCCAGTTGCAACAGAGCGTGACGCCGCCGGTCACCACGACGGTGCATGCCGGTCCCGACTCGATCAGCCCGGCGATCACGCCGCCGGTCGAATGGCGCGGCACCCCGGAAACCATCTGGAACATCGTCGGTGACGTGCCGACCGTGGTCGGCGGCAGCAACGATCGCGACACCTTTCTGGTCGGTCCCGATTCGACTGTCGGGCTGGTGGATGGCGGTGCCGGCGGTTTCGACAGCCTGGTGCTCGCGCCACGCACCGTCGACATCGCCGTCTACACCACCACGGGGCCGGATTCGGGAACCATCCAGCTCGATTCCTACGTGCTGGCCTACCGCGGCCTCGAGCCCACCGTCGACAACAGCGTTGCCGTCAACAAGGTCTTCAACATCGGTACCGTCGGCAATGATCAGGTGCGTATCGACGATGTCGGCATCGACAGCCTGCTCATCGACAGCGTCAACGGCACCTTCGAGGATCTCACCACGCGTTCGCCGTCGGGGCGCCTGACCATCGACACCGGTGGTGGCAACGACACCGTCAAGATCGACGCCGTGTTTTTCGACGGCGAGATGGTGATCGACGGTGGTGCCGGCAACGACACGATCGACGTGAGCTCAATCCTCACCACCGTGATCCGTTTCTCGGACGGTTCCGCGGCGCTCGGACGCGATGGCAGCTTCATCTTCGTGCGCAACGTCGAGACGTTCGTCGGCGCGAGCGGCACGATCGTCGAGCAGGGCATTCCGTCCTGGATCCAGCAGGGCCCGGGCCCGATCCTCAATGGCCAGGTTGCGATTCCGGGCAACAATCCGGTCGCCGGCGCCGTCCAGTCACTGGCGGTGCATCCGTTCAACGGCAACGTGATGTTCGCGGGGTCCACCAACGGCGGGGTATGGCGGACCACCGACGGCGGCACCACCTGGACGCCGCTCACCGACCAGTTCCCGTCCCTGTCCATCGGCGACGTCAAGATCAGCCCGCTCGACAGCGACGGTGTCGCGGTGAGCGCCGCAACACCGCTGTCCAAGCTCGTGGTCTATGCCGGCACTGGCGTGTTCAGCAATTCCGGTCGCGGTGGCCTGAGCGTCGGTGTCCTGAAAACGTCAGACGGCGGCCAGTCATGGGACCTGCTCGGCGCGAGTCCATTCGCGGGCCTGTCGATCGCCGCGGTGGCGCCGACGACCACCCTGGTCGCGGGCAAACAGGTCGTGCTCGCCGGCGCGCTCGACAAGACCGTCGCCATGCTCGATGTCAACGGCGCCGTGTCGTTCCGGGCCGACGGCACGATCACCGAGGACATCCAGCGGCCCGGCGGCCTGTTCCGGTCCACCGATGGCGGCGTGACCTGGACCAACCTGTCGGCGCCCACCGGCGCCGGCTTGCCGGCGGGCGGTGTCACGGACCTCACGCGCGACCCGTCCAACCCACTCCGGTTCTATGCCGGCGTGCTCGGCCACGGGGTCTACCGATCCGATGATGCGGGTGCGACCTGGATCGCGATGGTGACCGGCCTGCGCGATGCCGCCGATGCACGGCGCTTCGTGCTGTCGGCCGGTCAAGCTGCCGATGGCGTGAGCGGCAACCGGCCGGTCTATGCCGCGCTCATCGGTGAGCGTACGCATCTCACCGCCGCCGTCGTGCCCGGTGCTGGCGCCAACACGATCACGGTCGCCAGTCCCGATCAGTTCTATATCGGCAACACCCTGATGGTCGCCAATGTGGACGAGCCCGCTGCCGGCGCGTTCGACCCGACCCGGTGGGAGCAGCGCACTGTCACCGCGGTCAACACCCAGACCGGCGTGGTCACGCTCAACGCCGCGCTGGCCAATCCGCATGCCATCGGCCGACTCGTGATGCGCGGCAGCGGCAACCAGTTGATGGGCCTGTACCGCTCCGCCGATCTCGGGGCGACCTGGACGCGCATGGACCGACCGGCGGACGTCGATGGCGGCCTCAACAACGGCGGCCAGGCGCTCACCAATTTCCAGCTCGTCGCCGACCGTTCCAGCCCCACGGTGGTGTTCGCGTCCGGCGATGCCTCGCCAGATCCGGTCGGCGCGGGGCGGATCAGCGCCACCAACCCCAACGCGAGCGGCGTCACCGGCTACTTCGCGCGGATCTTCCGCGGCGATGCCGGCGCTGCGGCGGGCAGCCAGTGGGCGCCGGTCGTGGGCACCAACGCGAACCACACGGCGCCCCACGCCGATTCGCGCGAGATGTCGTTCGCGCCGGACGGGTCGCTGATCGAGGTCGACGACGGCGGCGTGTATCGGCTGGCCAATCCCGACACGGTCGGTCCGACGCGCAGCTGGACCTCGCTGAACGGCAATCTGCGCATCGGCGAGATCTATTCCGTCGCGTACGACGCACTCAACAACGTGTTCTTTGTCGGCAACCAGGACGTCGGGTCGTCGGAGCAGGTGGCGGGCCTGCCGCAACCCACGGACCTGAATCACGATGGCGTGCCCGAAGACGCCGCTGCGCGCTGGTCGTTCAACACCATTCTCGCGGCCGACGGCCAGGGCCAGCTCGCGATTCCCGTCAACCTGAACGCCGACCCGGCGCCGGAACAGACCATCCGGTATTCGATGTCGAATGGTTTCTCGTTCTTCTACAAGCGCACCTTCAATGCGGCCGGCGCGCTGGTGGGCGGGTTCACACAGGTGCCGCTGCGCAGCGGCAATGGCGCCGACGGCATCGCGGGCACGGCGGACGATCCGGCTGCACTGAGCGGCCTGGGCGCGACCGACGCGAGTCTCGCCGGCTTCAACATCATTCCGTACGTCCTGAATCAGGTCGACAACAGGCGCATGCTCATCGGCTTCAACGGCCTGTACGAGAGTGCCGACCAGCTCGACACGGTCAGCCGCATCCAGACCCGCAGCGGCAAGGGTGCCCTCAGTGCGATTGCCTACGGCGGCTTCTTCCACCTGAGCGGAAGCCCGGCGCTCAGCTTCGCCGACACCAGTCCGGATGCCATCACGCGGGCCGATGGTGGCAGCTTCATCACCGACGGTTTCGAGGCCGGCCAGCGCATCACGATCGGCAACGCCACCGCGAACAACGGCGTGTACGTGGTCGACGCCGTGCTCGCCGACCGCTTGAACGTGAGCAGCAGCGTCACGCCCGGCGCGGACGCCGGACTCACGGCGGCGGCCAACGTCGCGGGCGTGACGATCGGCAATGCCGACCTGCTGTACGCCGCGCGTTTCAACAAGATGTTCGTGCGCACCGGCACCGGCGCCCTGGTGGAACGCAGCGCCGGCCTGGGCGGCGCGGGGCAGATCACGGACATCGCGGTCGATCCCGCCGACGGGCGCATTGCCTATGTGGTCGATGGCTCCAGCGTGTTCCGCACGACCGATGGCGGACAGAACTGGGTGTCGCTCTCGGCGGGTCTGCATGTGCCGAGCGTGCAGTCCGTGGCGCTGGTCGACACCGGTGGTGGCAATCGCACGCTCCTGGTCGGCACCGTGCAAGGGGTCTATCGCGCCTCGACGATTGCGCCGGGAACCACCTGGACCAAGGTCGGGCGCAGCCTGCCCAACGTGCCGGTCAACGACGTCAACTATCTCGACGTGCTCGGCTCCACCACCACCGATACGGTGGCGGCGGGCACGCTGGGTCGCGGTGCGTTCTCGCTGGTGGGCGACGCCGACACCATCCTCGGCCAGGCGCCGGTGCTGCAGGTCCAGGGCACCACCGGGGCCGACCAGATTCGCGTGCGCCGCAACACCGGCAACGCGTCGCTGCTCGACATCTTCGTCAACTCGGGCACGACGCCGAGTTTCACACTGCCGATTGCCTCGGTGCAGCGGATCGAGATCAACGGCCTGGCCGGCAACGACACGGTCACTGTCGACATCGACAACGGCCTGATCAATCTCGCCGATGCGATCGTCGTCGATGGTGGCGGTGACGCAGACCAGATCGTGGTCCAGGGTGGGGCGGTGCTCACCAAGGACACCACCGGACCCACCGCAGGCGTCACGACCTTCTCGGTGAGCGACATCGGCGCCGGCAACCGCCAGACGATCCGCCACAGCAATGTCGAGACCTTCACCGACAACCTCACCGAGGCCGGCTTCCTCGACCGGATCGGCGGCGGCCTGGATGGAATGCTCGAGTGGCTCGGACTCGTTGGCGGCGCGCCCAACGAATTTGCCGTGCTCGGCAGTTCGCTGCCGCGCGCGATCCTGGGCAGGTCCCCGGGTCAGGCGGCGCCCGCAAGCGATACCCCGGGCAACCCGCAGGCACCGGTGGCAGACGCCGGCGTGCCGGCCGGGCCCGTGACCCAGCCGCAGGGCCTGCAGCGCCTGTTCGAATCCGGCACCGGCGCGTTCAGCCTCGGCGACATCGGCTCGGCGGGCATCGCCACTTTCGATGCGCTGCGCGACAAGCTCGATGCCCTCGACGGCATCGCCGGCAACACCACCTACTCCCTCGATGCGGCCGGCCGTCCCACCTTCAACCTGCGCATCGTCAAGCCGCTCGGCGGCACTGCCGACTTCGACGTCGACTTCTCGCTGTTCGGCGGCAATGTCGGGCTCGCCGGCCTGATCGACGTCAGCGCCGAAGTGGTCGTGAACCTGCGCCTGGGCATCGACGCCGACGGCTTCTTCGTCGACACCTCGGCGTCCGCCAACGAACTGCTGGTGCGCAACATCGGGCTCAACGGCGAAGCCGAGGCGCAGGGCCACTTCGGCTTCCTCGATCTCGACGTGAAGGCAGAGCAATTCAGCGTCGATCCCGACGTGTTCTTCAAGATCGACCTGCGTGACCCGGGCGGCGACGGCAAGCTGCGCCTGAACGACTTCGGGCCGTCGCTCGCCGACAAGGTCGATATCTCGGTGGGCGGCAATCCCGCGCACGACGATGTCGTGCTGAAGCTTTCCGCCAAGGCCTCCGCGCTCGGCGCCGGGCTCGATTTCATCGATCTCGCGGGTGCCAACCTCACGCTCACCTGGGCCGATGTGTCGCAGCCCACGAACGTCGCCGTCACGGCATCGGCCGGGCTCGGCCAGACGGTGCTCGACTTCCTGCGCGTCGGGCCGCAGCAGGTGCTCGACCAGTTGCGCGCCATCGAACAGTTCTCGGTGAGCTTCAACGGCGTCGAGGTGCCGTTGCTGAAGGATTCGCTCGGGCAGATCATCGATGTGGTCGACACCATCGACCGCAAGGTGATCAAGCCGTTGACCGGCGGGCTGTCCGGCAGCGCGAGCTTCGGTTCCGCGCAGGAAATGGTGGAGCAACTCGCCAAGGGCCTGGGGGTCGATCCGTCCGCGCTCGGCCTCGCCTGGGACAGCACGGCGCACGAACTCACCTTCGACCTCGACTTCAGCCGCAGCTTCGCCACCAGCGACCAGTTCGACCTCGGCTTCGATCTGGCCAACGGCCTCGGTGACCTGAAGGCGACGGCGCAGGCAGCGATCGACGCGGGCATCGCCTTGTCGATGAAGGTCGGCATCGATTTCGACAACCTGCTGGCGAATCCGTCGGATCCCGGCAGCTGGATGTTCATCAAGGATCCGCGCGCCTCCGCCACTCTCAGCGCCCACGTCGCCGATCTCGACGCCACGGCGCGCTTCGGCTTCCTGTCCATCGCCATCGTCAACGGCACCGCCGACGCCACCGGCACCTTCACGGTCACCCTGACCGATCCGACCCCGGCCGATGGCCACATCGCTCTCGGCGAACTGGTGTCGGCGCTGAGCGCTCCTCAGGCAAAGTTCACCGGCAGCGCCTCGCTCAGCCTGCCCGTGAGCGCGCCGTTCCTCGGTATCACGCCCAGCGCCGCCACGGCGATCGCGCTGTCCTGGCCAGACCTCACCAATCCGGATTCGATCACGGTCTCGGTGCCGGACCTGCTCCAGAACAGCCTGGGCAACTTCACCAACATGGACGCCGGCACGCTGGTCAGCCTGTTGGGGCAGATCACGAGCTGGCTCGACCAGTTCAAGAACAGCGACGCCTTCAAGGTCGACATCCCGCTGGTGGGCGATGCGCTGCGCGGCGTGCTCAAGCTCTCGGACCTGATCCGCAAGACGCTGCTGATCGACGACAAGGGCACCGACACCACCGCCGACGACATCGAGAAGCTGCTCGACGTAAACAACCGCGCCACCTTCACCACGGTGCAGGAGCTCGCGGCGCGGCTGGTCACCATCCTCGGGCCGGGCAGTCCGGTGACCTACGACGTGGCGAGCCAGTCGTTGCTGATCGACCTGAACCTGGACACGACCTTTGCCAAGGCCGACGTACCGCTCGACTTCAACTTCAACCTGGGCCAGATCGCGGATCTCAAGACCCAGGGCAAGCTTCAGCTCTCGGCTGACGGGAACCTCGGATTGAAGCTCGGCATCTACCTCGGCGACGAGGGCGGTATCGCACTGACCAGCGACACCACGCTGGCGTCGATCAAGGACGGCATCACCTTCGGCAAGGACCTGTTCATCACCGCCCCGGCCGACGTCAAGACGATCTACGGGCGGCTCGACAGCGATGCCGGGTTCTCGCTCAAGGTCAACGGCGGCGCATTCGTCGACGTGACGGTGCTGAAGTCCGACACCGCGACCAATGCAACCGTCTCCGACCTGGTCTCGGACATCAACACGGCGCTGACCGCCGCGGCGCTGGCGTCGCAGGTGCAGGCCGTGGCCGACGGCAATCGCGTGGTGCTCAAGGCCCTGTCCGGCGTGACCGCGCTCGAACTGAAGGCGCAGAACGGCACGGCCGCCGTGAACCAGATGGGCTTCAGCACCAGCAAGCTGGCGACGACCGTCGACGGCGTGCTGCGGATCCGCGCCAGTGCCGACGTGTCCGGGCTGGTCGGGCGCCTGTCCGGCGACGCCTCGTTCACCGTGAACATGAACACGGCCAATGGCGGCAGCCCGGTGACGGTGACGTTGTCCGCGGCGGACACCGCGCCCAACCGCAGCATCGTCGATGTCGTCAACGCCGTGCAGGACGCGATCAACAATGCCCGCGTGGGCGGCGTGCAGGTGCTGAAGGACAAGATCACCGTGAGCTCGCAGGGCAAGCGGCTGCTGTTCACCGCCAAGGCGCCCGGCACCACCAGTTTCTCGATTGCGGCCGCCGCGGGCAATCCGATCGTCACCGAGTTCGGTCTGGCGGCCAGCAACCCCGGTGTCGGCACCGATATCATCATCACCACGTCGGACGGCACGGTCCACAACATCACCTTCGACACGCTGGCCGCCAACGCCACGCTCGGCGAACTGATGGCCGCCATCGAGGCCCAGACCGACAACAAGGTCGATGCGCAGCTCAATCCCGATGCCACACGACTGCGCCTGATCGACAAGCTGCGGGCGAACAGCGCCGTGTTCCGCGTCGAGAATGCGCTCGGGTCGACCGCCGCGAGCCGTCTTGGCATTCTCGGCAAGGATATCGCCGACGCCTCGGAGACCAAGGACTGGCGCATCGACAGCGCGCCGCTCGGCGGCGTGGATCCGCTCGATCGCCTGTTCATCAAGGACGCCACTGCGCGCGTCGGCTTCGATGTCAAGACGCCGGACACCGGCGTCGATGTGACGGCTCGTTTCGGCTTCGTCAGCGTCGGGCTGCACGGCACCGGCGATCTCGCGGGCAACCTCTCGATCGGCCTGAAGGATCCGGACACCACCAACCCGGACGGCAGGATCACGCTCAAGGAACTGATCGGCTCGCTTGGCGACATCACGGCGCTGATCGACCCCCCGAAGCTCGAAGGCGGCGGCGACCTGAGCTTTGCGGTCAACCTGAATCCCTCGTTCGGCCTGATCCACACCGGGTCCGAACCCAAGGTGGACGTGCAGGTGCTTAACCTGGGCGATCTGTTCGATGGCCGGCCCGATGCGGCGACGCTCGGTGCGGGCACGCGCGTGAGCGACAAGGTGTTCACCGTCGCCGGCGACCAGCGGCCGACGCTGCTGCGCGGCACCGATCTCACGCTGGCGGTGGGCGGCGGCACGCTCGCGACCAAGATCGATACGCTGAGCTACGACGCCGGCACCAATCGCACCACGATCACGGTCTTCGACACGATGCAGGCCGGTGCCATCACGGCTGTGTCCGCGTCGACCGGGCTGGCGCCCTCGGTTCGCGTGGTCACGTCGGGTTTCGATGACCTGGGCAACTTCGCCGGCATCGGCTTCGGCGACGTGCTGCAGGCGCTGCGGGGGCTGGTCGGCTTCCTCAAGGGATTCGAGGAGTTCGATTTCCTCAAAGAGAAGATTCCGCTCATCGGTGTGAGCGTCGATGACATGCTGGCCTACGCCGACAAGTTCTCCGCGGCGCTCGACCAGGTCGCGGCAAATCCGGCGCAGACCGTGCAGTTCCTCGAGCAGAAGCTCAAGGAGGCTTTCAACATCCCGGCGTCGAGCGATCTGCTCAGCCTGAAGCTGGTGCGCGACGGCGTGTCGCGCATCCTGCGCTTCGACCTCACGTTCAAGCCCGGCTTCTCCGGGTCGCTGCCGGTCGGCTTCTCCCTGCCCGGCGGATTCGCGTTGTCCGGCAGCGCGGACCTGCAGACCCAGGGCTCGCTCGACCTCAAGCTGTCGTTCGGCATCGACCTCGCCGACCCGACCAACGTCTGGATCTTCAAGGACACCGGCATCGCGGGCGACATCACCGCCGGCGCGCACGACATCGCCTTCAACATCGGCCTGGGCGACCCGAACGGCGGTGCCTTCATCGGCGGGCGCATCGTCGGCGGCAACGTCGACCTGCACGGCGACTTCGGGCTCACGCTGAAGGATTCCGCGCTGACCGGCACCGGCGCCGACCGCCGCATCCTGCTGACCGACCTCGTCGGCGACCTCGCGTCCTCGGTCGACGTGGGGATGGACATCGCCGTGACCGGCTCATTGCCGGTCTACTTCCCGACCGAATCGCTGTTCCGCGGCAACATCACCATCGGCGGCAAGCTCACCGCTTCGCTCGCCGACGGGATCGACGTGGCCGGCACGGCCGGGCCCACGAGCGACCAGTTCATCTACGTCCCCGACACGATCCTGAACTTCGATTTCTCGCAGTTCAGCGCGCTCGACAACATGTTGCTGATCGTCGATGGCGTCGACGGTTTCCTCGGCTTCATCCAGGACTTCCTCGACGGCGAGGTCGGCGGCATCAAGATGCCGCTCATCGGCGACAAGCTGTCGAGCGCGGCCACGTTCATCGGCAACTTCCGCGACAACTTCGTGAACGGGCTGCGGCACATCGTCGAGACCTCGAACGATCCGACGGCGAACTTCATTTCGGTGCAGATGTTCGGGCTGCTGCACGATGACCTGAACATCCTCGCCGACCGCAACGGCGACGGCAGCGTCACCATTGCCGACATCCAGCTCCAGACCAATGTCGACCAGGCCGGCGTGCAGCCGAACGACGTCTACATGCAATGGAACCTGAAGCTCGGCGGCTCGCTGCTCGATGCCGGCGCCGGCCTCGACATGGACATCGGTATTCCCGGGCTCGGCCTCGAGACCCGCGGCGCGATCAACGTGAAGATCGACTGGAGCGTCGAGTTCGGCTTCGGCATCGGCGGCGGCAAGGGCTTCTACCTCGACCTGTCGAGTCCCGACGAACTCCAGATGAACGTCGATGTGACCGTGCCCGGCGCCGGCATCACCGGCAAGCTGGCATTCCTGCAGCTCGAGGCCAACGACAAGGGCGACACCGGCCTGGGCGCCACCATCGCCGTCGACATCAAGGAAAAGAACGGTCACAACGATCGCGTGGGGCTGGCCGACTTCGGCAACATCCGGTTGAGCGCCGGGATCGCCGCCGATGCCAAGGTCGACCTTGGCCTTGCGCTGCAGCTCAACAGCGATCTCGTGCCGGGCGCCGGCACCGTGTTCCCGAAGGTCGTCGCCGACTTCCTGCTCGAGTGGGGCATCGGCGACCGTTCCAAGGGCGAGTTCGTCGCGTTCGACGCGATCGGCGATTCGATCCAGAACGGCCTCAAGGTGGTGGAGTTCAGTCACATCGGCCTGGACCTGGGCAGCTTCATCAGCAACTACGTCAAGCCGATCGTCGAGCAGGTGCAGAAGATCACCGAGCCGCTGCAGCCGCTCATCGACGCCGTCACCACGCCGATCCCGGTGATCTCGGACCTGGCCGGCTCGCCCATCACGCTGCTCGACATCGCGCAGCAGATCACGCCGCCGGACAAGTTCGACATCGGCCTGATCCGCGACATCATCGGCATCGTCAAGCTGATCAACAGCATCCCGACCAACGTCGCCAACCTGGTGATCCCGTTCGGCGGCTTCAAGATCTACGACAAGGCGGGCGGGATGACCGGCAACCTGTCAGACCCGCTGAGCAAATTTCGGTCGACCTTCAATCCGGTCAACACCTCGAGCTTCAATCTCAACGGCGCGCTCGACGGCCTGGACACATCAGGGCCCGGCGCGTCGAAGACCACCAGCTTCACCCGCAGCCTGGGCAACAAGAGCTTCGGCGACATGATCTCGTTCCCGATCCTCCAGGATCCAGGCCAGATCTTCGGGCTGCTGATGGGCAAGACCGACATCACGCTGGTGCGGGTCGATCCGGGTGCGCTCAAGTTCCAGTTCAGCTACTCGCAGTTCTTCCCGATCTGGGGGCCGCTCGGCGCCGCCATCGAAGGGCGGCTGGCAGCCAACATCCACTTCGCGTTCGGCTACGACACGCAGGGTCTGGTCGAATTCGCGAACAGCGGTTTCCGCAGTCCCGAGCTGCTGTTCGACGGTTTCTTCGTCGACGACATGGACGCGTCAGGCAAGGTCGATGTGCCGGAAGTCACGCTCACCGGCAGCATCACGGCGTCCGCCGAGATCAACCTGGTGATGGCCAAGGCCGGGGTCGGCGGCGGCATCTTCGCCGAGGTCGACTTCAACCTGCACGATCCGAACCACGACGGGAAGGTGCGCCTGGCCGAGCTCGCCACCAACTTCCTGAACGAGTTCAACTACGGCAGCCCGGCGCTCGCGCCGCTTGCCGTGTTCGACATCTCGGGGCGTCTGTACGCCAAGCTGTTCGCGTATCTCAAGGTCGATCTGGTCCTGTTCTCGGTCGACAAGGAGTTCGACATCACGCCCGAGATCACGATCGTCAGCTTCGACATCCCGTTCACGCGCATCCCGACGCTCGCGACCGAGCTGTCAGGCGGCGTGCTGCAGCTCAACATGGGCAAGTTCGCCGACAAGCGCCTCGAGGGCAATGCCACCGACGTCGCCGAGAACTTCCACGTCAAGCAGTCCGCGCCCGGCAAGGTGAAGGTCTGGTCGGATGCCCTCGGTGTCACCGAGGCCATGGCGCAGGAATACCAGGTGAGCAGCCGCATCATCGCCCTGGGTGGCGAGGGCGACGACGTCATCGATCTGTCGCAGGTCACCGATACCTCGGTGCAGTTCGACGTCGAGGGCGGGGTCGGCAACGATCTCATCACGCTCGGCGCGGCGCGCGGCGTGATCAAGGGCGGTGAAGGCGACGACACCATCATCGGCAGCGAATTCGACGACATCATCTACGGCGACGGCGGCGCGGACCACATCGAGGGCCGGGGCGGCAACGACCTGATCTTCGGCGACAAGGGCAAGATCTCGACCGATCAGCTGGTCCTGAGCGGCAACTCGTCGCTCACCGACGGCGGCGACTTCGTCATCGGCGGCGCCGGCAACGACGTGATCTTCGGCGGCGGCGGGGCCGACCGCATCGGCGGCGACCTCGATCCGAGCAGCGGCGATGCCAACACCGATCCGGCGGGCAACGACGTGATCTTCGGCGACGGCGCCACGGTCACGCTCGGGAGCGCCGGCAACCACCTCGATATCGTCGAGGTCAAGGACACCACCCGCGGCCAGGGCGGCAACGACACCATCTTCGGCAATCGCGGCGACGACCGCATCTGGGGCGGCAAGGGCGACGACAGCATCGACGGCGGGCTCGGCGACGACACCCTGCGTTCCGAGGACGGCGCCGACACGGTCACCGGTGGCTTCGGCAACGACGTCATCCATGGCGGCGCGCAGGACGACCAGCTCACCGGCAACGACGGCAACGACTCGATCTGGGGCGAAGGCGGCAAGGACGTGATCCACGGCAACGTCGGCGCCGACGTGATCCACGCCGGCGCGGGCACCGACGAGGTGTATGGCGACCAGGGCAACGACACGCTGTTCGGCGAGAGCGATCCCGACCGCCTCTACGGCGGCGGCGGGGCCGACAGCATCGACGCCGGCGCGGGCAACAATCTCGTCTACGGCGACGACAAGCCCGGCGACACCACCGGCACCGACGGCAACGACACGATCACCGGCGGCAACGACAACGACACGGTGCATGGGCAGGGTGGCACGGATCTGATCATGGTGGGCGATGGCAACAACATCGTCTACGGTGACGACGGCGCGGACACCATCACCGCCGGGTCGGGCAGCGATTCGATCTATGGCGATCTCGGGAGCGACTCCATCGCCGCCGGCGCCGGTAACAACCTGATCTTCGGCGGTGAGGGTGCGGATACCGTCACCGCCGGTGGCGGCAACGATTCGATCCATGGTGATGCCGGCGACGACGCCATCTCGGCCGGAGACGGCAACAACCTGGTGTTCGGCGGCGACGGCGCCGACACGATCTCCACGGGCGCGGGTAATGACTCGATCCAGGGCGAAGCCGACCCCGATCTGATCAACGCCGGCGCCGGCAACGATCTCGTGCTCGGCCAGGGCGGCAACGACACCATTCGCGGTGGCGCCGGGTCCGACACGATCCGCGGCGGCATCGGCAACGACCTGCTGTTCGGCGGCCTCACCACCACGGGCGGCGACACCGGCGGCGACTCGATCGAGGGTGCGGAAGGCAACGACACGATCTACGGCGATCTGGGCCCCGACACCATCATCGCCGGCGACGGCAATGATCTCGTCTTCGGCCTCGCCGGTAACGACAACATCGACGGCGGGATCGGCGACGACACCATGGCTGGCGGCCTGGGCGATGACCGCGTCATCGGTGCTCTGGGCGCGGATGTCATCACCGGCGACGGCGGCAACGACATCCTGTGGGGCGGCGACGAAGCGGTCGGCCGCGCGGCTTTCGATCTTTCGGTCGACACCAATTTCACCACGCCCCTGGGCTTCGACGTGTTCGAGGCGCGGTTCCCGACCGGTTTCGTCGCGCCGCGCATCAACCCGCTGGCGCTGAACAACCTCTCGCAGGCGGGCACGGCCGGCGACGGGCAGGACTCCATCGACGGCGGCGCCGGCATCGACTTCATCTTCGGCGGCGGCGACCAGGACGTGCTGCACGGCGGCGGCGATGCCGACTATGTCGACGGCGGCCAGGATTCCGACTTCGTGTACGGCGACGCCGGCGACGACGTCATCCGCGGTGGCGACAATCCCGACACGCTGTTCGGCGGCACCGGCATCGATCAGCTCTACGGCGACACCGGCGCGGACTTCCTCTACGGCGGCGCCGGCCGCCAGGGCGATGCGGGCCTCGGCGGCGATGCAAGCGCGGTCGAGGGCCAGCAGGCCGGCCAGCGGCTCTACGGCGGTGACGGCATCGACACGCTGTTCGCGTATGCGGCGGTGGGTGTCGTCGACGGGCCGGCGGCGGTGCACGCCGAGGGTCTGCTGATCGGCGACGAACTGCATGGCGGCGCGGGCAACGACAAGCTCTACGGCAACCTGCGCCAGGACACGCTGCTCGGCGAAGGCGGCAACGACTACCTGTCCGGCGACATCCTCGACGGGCCCCTGTACGGTTTCAGCACGCTCGCCGACATGGTCGGCGCCGACGACCGGCTGTTCGGCGGCAGCGGCCAGGACCAGCTCTACGGCGGCGGCGGCAATGACCAGTTGTGGGGCGGCGCGGACGGCGACTGGCTCGAAGGCCAGAACGGCGTCGACACCCTCTACGGCGGTGGCGGCATCGACAACCTGGTGCTCGATGTCAGCCCCAACTACGACGCCTTGCCGGCCGGGGTCAACGAGACCTTCGACGGCCACTTCGGCAACGACCTGCAGAACGACGTCGCGGACGACAACGCCACCGATATCCTGATCATCAAGGGCACCAACGACTACGACACGATCACGCTCGGCCAGCTCGCCGACGGCCGGCTCGATGTCGAGTACATCAGCGAGAACCCGATCACGTCGAGCTTCTCGAGCCGCGACATCACCGCGGTGTGGCGCGCCAACGACGCGGTCGGGACGCCGCTGATCGAGCAGTTCCGCGTGCAAGGCCTGGGCGGCAACGACAACATCTCGTTCCGCACCCAGGACAAGCCCGACGGCTCCGTGCTCGCGCTCGACCTCTCGGCACTGATCGCACGCTCCAACGACTTCATCGGCGTGTTCGACGGCGGCCCCGGCAACGACCTGCTGAGCGGCAGCAACGGCCGCGACCGGCTCGATGGCGGCAGCGGCAGCGACGTCATCTACGGCCTCGGCGGCGATGACCGCCTGTGGGGCGACAGCGGCAACGGCTTCGCCTCCGACCAGGACTTTCTCTATGGCGGCCAGGGTGACGACGACCTGATCGGCGGTGTCGGGCGCAACCGGCTCTATGCCTGGTCGCGCGACCCGGGTCTGGGCGGGCAGTTCGGGGTGTTCGCCGACGGCGCCGGCCACCTGTTCGACAACGACGGCGACGCCAATCACGACGGTTTCCTCGACAGCGATCCGACCAGGCCGGCCCGCTCGCTCGAAGATACGGGCCTGGACCGGATGCTCGGGTCGAGCGCCGACGACGAGCTCTACGGCGGCACCGGCGTGTCGTTCCTGTACGGCAACGGCGGCAACGACAGGTATTTCCGGGTCGATGGCACCTTGTTCGAATCGCTCGACGGCGGCCTGCTCGGCAGCGACACCTGGAAGAACTACGCCAAGGAAAACAGCAAGGTCTGGTACGTGGGCGCCACCAATGCCGACGACGTCATCACGGTCGACTACGTGACCGAACCCGGGCTGCTGAACGACTACCACCTGATCACGCGCCTGACCAACAACAACGGCAACTTCAGCTTCGCGGCGCAGATCCGCCTCGACGCCAGCAGCAAGGATGCCAACGGCAAGCCGGTGTGGGACGCCACGGAATCGCTGCTCGACATCGACGCCCTGACGGCGAAGTCCGCAGCGATCGCGGCCGATCCGAACAATCGCGACCTCGCGCTCGACGATTTCAATTTCCGCAACACGAACCTGGCGGACAAGCTGCTGCCCGGCGAAGGCAACTACGACGTCATCCTGATCGACGCGATGGGCGGCAACGACACCGTCACCGTCGGCCCCACGGTGCAGAAGACGGTCTGGGTCGACGCCGGTGCCGGCGACGACAAGGTCACCATCAATGCCGGCAATGCGATCCTGGTGGACGGGGCCGACCGCGACAAGCGCAACGACACCCGCGACCTCGCCCGTTCGCTCGCCGATGCACCACTGACCGCCGATCTCGCGGTCACTGGACTGTCGATCGACAACCCGAACGACACCGACTGGTTCCGCTTCTCGCTCGCCGCGGCCGCGCTGCCTGGTACCAGCATCAAGCTGACGAGCGCGTCGGATCTGGACGGCCTCGGGATGTCGCTCTACACGCCGGCCGGCGTCGCCGTCGGCGGCTCGGGTGTGCTGCAACTGTCCAAGGACGCCACCGACACCGACGGCGCGCACGACACCGTGGCCACGGCGTATGTGCTGCCGCTGGTCCAGAGCCTGGCGCAGATCGTCGGGCTGTCGCTCGATCGGCCCGCGGATGTCGACGTCTTCAAGTTCACGCTCGCCTCGGTGGGCGCGGTGAACGACCGCATCGGCCTGATCAAGACCAGCGAAGGCGATCCGGTCAAGCTCGAACTGCTCAACGCCGCCGGCATCAAGCTCGCCGACGCCACGGCCTCCGGCGCGCTCGGCCTGCAGGTCGCGCTCAAGGATCTCGCCGCGGGGGACTACTACGTTCGCGTGTCCACCACGGGCAACGCCGCGCGCTACTCGCTGGTGACCCAGGTCGGCACGGCCGATCCGGCCAACCCGGCCAACGTGTCCTACCTGGGCACCAGCACGCTCAACCTGGCTGGCAAGCAGAACAGCGTGCTCTCGCTCGCGGGCCTGGCGGCGGGCGACTACCTCCTGCGGATCAATTCGCCGCAGCAGATCCCGACCACCTACGGGTTCACCATCGACCTGGGCAAGCCGGCAGACGCGACGACGCTAGCCTTCACCAACAAGCCCGTGGTCAAGCGTCGCGACGTCATCCTGGGCGGCGACGGCAACGACGTGCTGCAGGGCGGCGCGGGCGAAGACTGGATCTTCGGCGGTGCCGGCAACGACGTGCTGACCGGCGGTCTCGACCGCCAGGCCGAGGATCTCCTGTTCGGCGGCGAGGGCGACGACAGCTTCCAGGTCATTCCCGACCGTCCTGCGCTGCTCAAGAACGGCCAGGAAAGCCTGCAGACGCTGACCGACCGCTTCGACGGCGGGAGCGGCGACGACCGCGTGCTGTTCCAGGGCGGCGATGTCGACAGTCTGGGCCGCGGCGTGCCCGACTTCGTGTCGCTGCGCTACGACATCTTCCTGCACCGCTACGAATTCGGTGCGCTGCAGTGGGACACCGCGAACCAGGAGTTCGTGGTGGACAAGGAGGTCGTCAATGCCGTCAAGACCGGGCCGCTGACCGGCCGGCTGAGCGCCGATGCCACCTTCCGCCTGAAGGTGCCGGGTGGCAGCGAGTTCGTCACGCTCACGCTCACCAAGGCGGTCACCGATGACAACAGCACGCTCACCGATCTGGCGGCCGACCTGCAGGCGCTCATCGACGGCACCCCCGCGATCGGCCCGGGCAAGGTGGTGGTGGAATTTCCCGATGGCGTGCTGCGGTTCCGCGCCGATGGCACCGGTCTCGACTTCCGTGCCGATGCGTCCAGCACCGCGGTCACCGAGCTCGGCTTCGCCCCGCTGACCGACGGCACGTCGATCTACCGGCTGCTCACGTCGAACTACCAGACGGTGAACATCGAGCACACCGTCATCGACACGCGTGGCGGCGACGACGTCGTCCATGCCGATCCGGAGTTCAAGTTCCCGAACACCGAGTCCGAGTGGGGCATCAAGGAAGGCAACCTGCAGGCCGGCGCGTCGCTGGCCGCGCTCGACATCCGCGGCGGGGACGGCAACGACCGGCTGTTCGGCGGCGCGTATGGCGATCGCATCGACGGCGGTGCCGGGGCCGACGTGATCATGGGCTTCGGCGGCGACGACTCGATCAGCGGTGGCGCGGCCGGCGACTTGCTGGCCGGCGATCATGTGCTGCAGCCCGATGCCTACGAATTCCAGACACGCGACGGCGTGTCCTCGCGCAACGACGCACCGCTCTATGCCGCGCCCCTGCCCGAGATCCGCCAGGGAACGGTCATCGGCGGCCTGAACTTCCATCTCGGCGATACCGGCGACTGGTATGTGCTGCGTGCGCCCGAGGCGATCCGCCAGTTCGGCGCTGCCGCCAACGGCCAGCTCACGAACGACATGATCGAGGTGGTGAAGACGGTCGACACCGGCGTGCTGTTCCAGCCGGTCGAGAACGTCAAGCTCAATGCGTATCTGTTTCCGGCGGAAGACATCGACCCGGGTCCGGGCCAGCAACTGGTGCCGCGCGAGCGCTTCTCGGGCGTGCCCGATTACTATCTGCTGCACGTCCTCCCGGCGGTCAAGCCCGATGCCGCGCTCGCCGGGCGGGCGCTCACGTTCGACGGCCAGAACTCGCCGGGCAATGCCGCGGACGTCGTGACGATGGGCAATCCCGCCAGCCTCACCATGACCACCCAGATGACCATGGAAGCCTGGATCCGTCCGACCGGCACCGGGACCGGCGGCAGCGGCGGCGGCATCATCATGAACAAGGAAGGGCAGTACGAAGTCGCCCGCTTTGCCGACGGCACGATTCGTTGGGCCTTCGCGAACGGGAATCCGGGCTGGGCCTGGATCAACACCGGGTACGTGGCCCAGCAGGACGTGTGGACCCAGATCGCGGTGGTCTACGATCGCGGCCGGGTCGATACCTACGCCAACGGCGTGCTGGTGCACACCTTCCAGGGCAGCGGCACGATCGGCAGCGTCGGCGGCCAGCACGACTTCTCGATCGGCGGCCGCCAGGCAAGCCCCAACGGGCAGAATTTCGCCGGGCAGATCGACGAGGTCCGCGTGTGGAACGTCGCGCGCGCCGCCGACGACATCCAACGCAACTTCGATCGCGAACTCTCCGGTACCGAGGCAGGCCTGCAGGGCTACTGGCAATTCGAGGAGTCGAGCGACGCTGATCCCCTTGCCACCGGCAACCAGGTGCTCGATCTCACCGCGAACCACAACCACGGCACGCTCAACAACCAGGCTGCCGACGGCAACGCGAGCTTCACGTTCGGCCTGGCCAGTGCCGGCAAGCCGCTGGTGACCGATTTCGGCGTCGGCACCTACGAGATCCGCTTCACGGCCCCGCTCGGCGACACGCTCCAGATCGGCGCACAGCAGGCGGCGTCGAGCTTCTCCTCGATCGAACTGCTCGGCCAGCCGGTGTACATCCCGGTCGGCGACGTCAACGGCGACGGCTTCGACGACGCGATCGTCTCGGTGCGCGACGGTGTCGGCAGCGGCGGGTCGCAGAGCCTGGCGCGCCTGGCGTTCGGGTCGCCGCTCGGCCTGGACCGTAACCAGCTCCTGCCGCCGATCACGCTGTCGCTGCCGGCGCCGGTGCTGGCGGGCAACTCGGCCAATGTCTCCGAGATCCATGGCGTCGGCGACATCGACGGCGACGGGTTCGGCGACATTGCGATTGCCGTCACCCAGACCCAGCAGAACTTCTTCGGCTTTTCGACCGCGACCGACAAGCAGGGTGTCTATGTGGTCTACGGCAGGGCCAACTGGGCGCAGCAGAACGTGGAAGCCGATGCGGGACTGCTGGGCGAGTACTTCAACCTGCCGCTCAACGTCTACTTCAGCAACAACCCGCGGGTCGCCGAGGTCAACTTCGATGCCCTGACACCGGCGCGCACGCGCGTCGATGCGCAGGTCGATGTGACCAACACCCTCGGGCCGGGCTTCAACGGCTTCGCCGAGTTCAACGATTTCTTCGCCGTCCGCTGGAGCGGCCAGATCCGCATCGACACTCCGGGGGTGCACAACTTCTTCCTCGGTTCCGACGACGGATCGCGCCTGTTCATCGACGGCAAGCTGGTGATCAACAACGACGGCCTGCACGGTTTCGAGGAACGTTCCGGCAGCGTCGATCTCGCGGTCGGCTACCACAACATCCGCGTCGAGATGTTCGAGTTCGCCGGCGCGGCCGGCGTCACGCTCTCGTGGGATCCTGCGGGCGCCACGGGCAGACAAGTGGTGCCCTCGACCGTGCTGTTCCGCGATGCGCGCGATGTGCTCAATGTCGCCACCGATCGCGACATCTTCATTCCGTACACCGGTCTCGGGCCGGTGACGGTTGCCGCCGCCGGCAACGTGACCCCGGTCGCGGGCAGCGGGCTGCTGGGCCGCTACTTCGACATCGCTGAAAACGCCACGCTGAGCGCTCTGCCGTCCAGCCTGCCGACCGGTGATTTCCTGCAGAACACCGGCACCGGCAGCGCCGGCCATACCACCTTCACGTTTTCCGCCCTGCCCGACCACGACACGATCGACCTGTCGTTCCTGGTGGCGCTGATCGACAACTGGGGCAGCGGCGGCCAGGCCGATCGCTTCAACATCCTGGTCGACGGCGTGTCCGTCTTCTCGCAGGCGCTGGCCACGGACGGCAACCATCCGAGCTATGTCGAAGGTCCTGGCGTGCTGCTCGAAGCCGGCGCACTCGGCTTCGGCGCCGGCGCCGACCGCCTGCTCGACCTGGGCCGCGAGCCCACCCTCAAGGGCATCGCCCACAGCGGTTCCACCCTGACGATCGACATCTTCGCCGACGGTCCGGGCTATCGCGCCGGCACCGCGGAGTCCTTCGCGATCGACAACCCGCAGATCACGTTCCGCAAGGTCGGCACGCCGGTGAAGACCTTCAGCACGGACTTCAACATCGGCGTGCCCGAGAACGTCGACGGCGCTGGCACGCTCGTGCCGGTCGGCGGTTTCGGCCCCCGTTATACGCAGATCGATGCGTCGAACGGCGACAACAACTTTCCGATCCTGTCTGAGACCGGTGCCGGGATCGGCGGGCATGCCGAGCTGGGCGCGAACTGGGTGGTCCAGTGGGCCGGCCAGTTGTCCATCGACACCGCTTCCACCTACCGCTTCATCACCCCGTCCTCCGACGGTTCGCGCCTGACCATCGACGGCCAGCTGGTGGTCGACAACGACGGCGTTCATGCCTACCCGGGCACTGCCGGCGCATTCCAGGGCGACATCGCGCTCACGCCCGGACTGCACGACCTGCGCTACGAGCTGTTCGGGGTCAACAGTGGTTCAGCCAGCGTCCTGAAGATCGCGGTGCTCGACTGGGATGCCGATGCCGACGGTCCCCTTCTGGAGCAGAGCATTCCGCTGGCGAATCTGGTGCGCAGCGATGCCAACCAGGGTCCGGGCCGCCAGGCGGGCGACATGCTCGTGTCCTTCGGCGACAACGAGCAGCGCGTCTATGGCGGGCGCAGCCGCGAACAGTGGCAGGCGTCGTCCGAGCCGAGCTTCACCTTCAGCGGCGCCACCGGCGGCAGTGCCGGTTTCGGCATCGGTGCCATGAGCGGCGGCGACACGATCGACGACTTCGCGATGCTGACGGGCTCGAGCCTGGTGTTCCTTGTCGGCCAGGCAGGCGCAGGGGCACCGTCGATCTTCGGCAGCATCACGGACCTGGACCAGGGCACGCGCGCCTGGACCGTCGGCGATGTCGACGGCGATGGCAGGACCGACCTGTTCATCGACACGCCGAGCGGCGACAACGTGCTGGTGTTCGGCGCGGCGTTCAGCGGCGACGTCTCGCTCTCGACCCTGCTGGCGGATCCCGCCCGCGCGGTGGCGATGCCCAACCTCGAGTTCCACGGCATCGGCGATTTCAATGGCGACGGTTTCGGCGATCTTGGCGCGGCGGTCATGACCACGACCCAGAAGCTGAACGAAGTCGGCAGGCTTGAGCACCAGGTCACCAACGTCTACTTCGGCGCCGATCGCACCCAGCTCACCGGCGCCTTTGCCGTGCCCGATCTCGTGTTCGAACCGGCGCGCGCCACCTTCGCCGCGCCCGGCGCCGTGCTGCCGCAAGCCATGTTGTTCGGTGGCGGCAATGCATTCAACACTGGCGGCAAGACCTACAACCGGCTTGCCGTGGCCGGCCCGTCCGGCGACGGGCTGCGGTTCTACGACGGCAGCGGCCTCGGGCCGGTGCAACCGCGGGATCTCGTCACGGCAGCGAACCGCCTGCCGATCCAGCCCTACGTGTTCGATCTTGCCCGGCCGACCGTTCCAGGTGCCGGGCGCACCGTGCCGGGCATCGACATCGCGACCCAGACCACGCCGCAGTTGCGCGACTCGTTCGCCGTTGCCGGGGGCTCGGAAGCCGAGGCCCTCTCCACCGGCGTGAAGCTCACCGACTTCAACGGCGATCGCGAAGCCGACCTCCTGGTCCATGGCGATCTCGGCAGCTACCTGCTGTTCGGGCCGGTCAAGCTCGACGGCGTGACCGGCATTGCCGACGAGGCGGATGTCCTGATCTCGGCGGACGTCGGTCGTGCCGCCGAGCGCATGGGCGACGTGAACGGCGACGGTTACACCGACCTCGTGTTCTTCCGCCGCTCGGACGACAACACCCAGACGGTCATCACCGCGATCATGGGCGGTCCGCGCGATGTCAGCTTGATCGACGTACCACGCGTGATCGACCGCGCCTGGATCGACAAGGTCCTCGGCGTCGCGGGACAGAACCGGGTACGCCAGCTCGACAGCGGGTCGTTGCGGGCTGGCAACAGCCTGCGGCCGGAACTTTCGAATCCCGGCGCGAGCCTGTCGGTGCTCAACTGGAACGACGACGGCTTCGCCGATCTGCTCGTCACCAGCGACCAGACCTTCAATGTCGCCGTGTCTGCCCGCATCGGTGAAGTCTTGTCGGGCCAGGCGCTGTGGGGTGGCTCGAGCAGCGCCCGCAACACGTGGTCGGCCTCCGTTCGCGCCTTGTTCAACTACCAGGACGTGAGCAATGCCGGTTTCCAGACATCGATCCGGACCCGGGCGCAGGGACTGCTGCTCGATGGTGGTGGCCCGAATTCCGCATCCAGTTCTGCGATGGCAAGCCCCCGCTTCATCACCACGGTCGCCGGCGATGTCAATGGTGACGGCCTCGACGATGTGCTGATCGCCGATGCCGGCGCGATCACCTTCGGCGCTGCTGGCGGTCTGGGCGGCGAAGGCACGCTCGCGGACCGCATTCCGAGCTACGGCGAGGTGCACCTGTTCCGGGGCCGCACCAGTTTTGCGTTCCTCACGCTCGGCCAGAGCGACACCGCAATCGTCGCCGGCTTCGGCATCGGCGGGTCCGTGGCGGCGCTGGGCGACCTCAACCACGATGGTTACGACGAGTTCGCCGTCGGCCGCACTTTCGAAGGTCGCAAGACCGGGCCCACCGATCGCAACGAGGAAGGCGGGCTGTTCGTGTTCGCCGGCCGCAGCGACTTCGCCGGCACCGCCACGGTGCTCAAGCCGGAAGATGCCTTGATCACCGTGCGTCGCGACCAGGCCTCGTCCATTCCCGTAGGCGTCACCTACAGCGGCGTGCTCAATGTGACGGCAGGCGACTTCAATGCCGACGGCAAGGCGGATCTGCTGATCGGCGAACCCACGCGCACGACCACGGCCACCGGTACGGGCAATGTGCTCGATGTCGACGAACGCGGCGCGGCCTATGTCGTGTTCTCGGTCACGGAACGTGGTGGCGACGTGACCCTGACCAGCGCCGATTCCGTGATCCGCGGACAGTCGGAGTTCGACCGGTTCGGCTCGCTGGCCGCGACGCCGGGCATCGATATCAACCACGACGGGGTGGACGACCTGCTGCTCGGCGCTATCGGGTCCGACTATGTGACCGAAGGCATCGTCCCCGGCGCGGGCAAGCTGTACGTCGCCTACGGCGCATCCGCGCCGCCGGCGCTGCCGGCACCGGACCAGATCATCGACCTGCTCAACACCTCGGTCGCGGGTGCCGGGGATTTCCTGGTCGACACCAACACCGGTCGCCCCGAAGTCTTCCAGACGCTGGACATCAACTGCGACGGCAAGGACGATTTCGTGCTGCGCCAGGGCGAGACGCAGCAGTGGTATCGCTTCACCACCCTGGGCGATGGTGATACCGGCAATGCCATCCGCGTGTCCCCCGGCGTGGTCGATTCGTTCATCGAGGCGGTCGACCCGCACAATTCGAGCAAGGGCCGGATCGTGCAGCCGACGCTGGTCGGCGGTCGCATCGTCGATCGCTCGCAGGTGGACGGCCTGAGCGGTGGCCTGTTCGTCGCCGACCGCATTCCGCAGCCCGGCCACTTCACGCGCTGGTCACTGCAGGCCGGGGGCTTCAGCGGCACGCGTGAGATCACGCCGGTCATCTTCAAGCTCCTCGATGACGGTCGCTATCAGATCACCGGCGTCGGCGTGACGCGCACGGTCAATGGCGGATCGCAGCACACCTTCGACTTCGGCGCGATCAACGGCTCGGACGCGGTGGGGCCTGCTGACTACTTCTTCGGCTGGAAGGACGGGTCCGCCGCCAGCGACAACGCCGGTGTGATCGCCTTCGACAACGGCTTCGACGACAATCTCGACAATCCCACGTTCAAGCGCAGTGTGCAGTTGCTCGGCGGCAATCTCGGCGCTGACCAGGGCAGTGCCGGCAATGTCGCGACCGGCAGCGCCCTGGCTTCACAGGGATCGTTCACGCGCGCCTATTCCGTGCAGATCCAGGTTTCCAGCGGTGGTGTACTCGAGTTCGATCTCGGGCAGTTCCTGCAGTACGCCGGGCATCCGGAGATGCTCGACGGGGCGAAGCTGGTGCTCGACGCCCCGGGCGCCGTGGCGCCGGTGGCCTCGCCGACCAACGTCGGCAACATCACTGCCTCCGGCGGCCTGCTGTTCTTCACCGCGCAGGATACCGGCGCGGGCAACGAACTCTGGGTCACCGACGGCACCGCCGGCGGCACCCGGCGGGTCAGGGACATCAATCCTGGTGCGGCCGGCTCGGCGCCGGTCAATCTGGTCGACGTCGGCGGTACGCTGTATTTCACGGCCAATGCGAGCAGTGGCGGCGCCGAACTCTGGAAGAGTGATGGCACGACGGGCGGCACGGTCAAGGTGTCCGACATCCTCGGCACGCCCGCGCAGTTCACGGCAGCGCTGGGTACCAGCGTGCTGACCGCCGCCGCGCCCGCGCCGCTCGATGGCATCCCGGCCGTGGACACCACCTTCGCCCTCGAAGCGCTGACGACGGCGGGGCAACGTGTGGTCCTCGACGTGACCGTGCCGCGTGCCGACACCGCGGGTAACGCCACCGCAGACGATCTTCGTGCAGATCTGCAGACGACGATCAACGCCCGCCTGACGGCGCTGGGCGGAGCTGCCGGGTTGGCCGCCAACGACATCACCGTCGGCCTGAACAACGGGGCGTTCCGCTTCACGGCCAACAACGCCGCCATCGTCCAGCTGCTCGCGCGCGACGCGGGCAGCGTGGGCTTCGGCACCCTGGTCGACGGGCGTCCGACCGGGGCCCAGGCGTCGCCACAGAACGTGCGCATGGTTGGAACCGGCGTCGTGCCGGACCCCGTCGCGTTCACCGCGGATCTTGGCTTCACCATCACGCTGAACCAGGTCGGCGTCACGTCGCCGCGAGTGCTCAATCTCACCCTTTCCGCCGCAGCCGTGGCCGGCAACCTGACGGCCTCGGACTGGGCCGCCGACCTGAACACGGCGCTGTCGTCACGCCTAGCGACGCTGGGCCTGAGCGGCAACGCCATCGCCTTCTCGGCCGGCACCGGACTGAACGCCGGACATCTGGTGCTGGGCGCTGTCGACGCGGCCTTCCACGGGGTCACGATCGGTGGTGCGACCTCGCTCGGGTTCGACGCCGGCCAGGCCGCCGTCCGGAGCGTCGCGCTGACGGCTGTTGGCGCGGCGCCGGCCGACGGGCGCCCCGCCATCCGCATTCCGCTGCAACTGGGCATCGTCACCGCCGACGGCCGTACCGTCGCCGTTGCCCTGGCTCTCGACGCCGCCGCCACGCATGCCAACACCTCGGTCGCGGACCTGCGTCAGGATCTCGCCGACGCCATCGCCGCCGCCTTGATCGGCGCAGGATTCGGCGCTGGCGACATCGCCGTGTCGACCAGTGTTTCCAATGCCCTCGTGCTCTCCAGCAGCACGCCGCGCATCACGCGCATCAGTCTTGAGGGCGGCTCAGCCATCGGGTTCGGTGCGACCCAGGTATCGGCACGCAGCGACGATGCGCTGTACTTCGTCGCCAACAATGCCGGGGTGGACAGCCTGTTCCGCAACGACGGTGCCGGCACCACGCAGATCGGCGGGACTTCCGCGCTGGTGAACCTGTTCAATCTCACCGCCGTCGGCCGCACCCTCTACTTCGTCGGCACGACCGCCAACCAGGACGCCAATCGCTCGCTGTTCAAGGTGGGCGGCGCCGACAGCGCGGTCGCCGGGATCGGGACCGGCCTGTTCCGGTTCGCCGACGGTCTCACCGCGGCGGGGCCGGACCGACTCCTGTTCACTGCCGCACCGGGGACCACCGGATTCGACAGTGACGTGTTCAGCTATGACGGCAGCGTCTTCACCCGGCTCTCGAATCTTCCGGGGACGTCCTCCGACCCCACCAGCCTGACGGTGCTGCCGAACGGGCAGGTGGTGTTCCGGGCGCTGGATGCCTTCGACGGCCCGAACTCCACCACCACGTTGCTGACCGGGACCGAGGTCTACCGTCTCGACTCCACGGCAGCCGACACCAGCACCGCGGGCCTGCTGTTCAACGTGAACCCGGCGGACACTCCGGGCAGGATCGTGCGGATCGGGGGAGGGCGGGGCGGGTTCCTGGGGACGTCGTTCGAACTGCCGTCCGTGCCGATCCTCCGGCCAGGTGTGGTCAACAGCTCGTTCCCGACGGATTTCACGCGGGTGGGCAACGTCGTCTTCTTCGTGGCCAACGATACGGCGACGCGGCGCGAGTTGTGGCGAACCGACGGCACCAACGCGGGCACGGTCCGCATCACCGACCCGGTTGCCGGTCTTCCGGGGTCGGCGCCGACCCAGCTCACCGCCGTCGATACCGATGCCGGTGCGCGACTGTTCTTCGTCCGCTATCAGAAGTTGTTCGTCACCAACGCCGCGACCGGCGCGACCACGGCGATCGCCGCCGCGGGCATCAACGCCGATGACCTCCGCGCGCAGGGCGGGCGGCTGTTCTTCCGGTCGGGCGACAAGCTCTGGGTCACCGACGGCACCGAAGGCGGCACGCAGGTGTTCGACCAGATCGTGCCGCCGCCGATCGACGTGTCGGTCAGCGTCCTCAAGGGTGAAGGCGACGACCAGGTCACCGTCAGCGACCTGCAGGCGCCCGCGGCATACACCACGACCGGGCAGATCGCCGGCGCGCCCACGGAAGTCGATCTCACGTCCGCCGTGCGGGCGGCGCTGGCACGCGGCGAAACCCGCCTGACGGTCCGCATCGAGAACACCTCGACGCTCGACCAGATCTCGCTCGCCATGGCGGGCGGCGGTGCGCCCGGCAAGACCGGTCTGAAGCTGATCCCGCGCGACCAGGGCGTGCTGGCCGACCTCTACACCAAGGAAGGCCAACTGATCTCGCGCGGCACCTCGATCATCGATCTGCGCGACGTCAAGGCCGGCAGCTTCTACCTGCGGATCTACAGCCCCGACGGCGCCGTGGCGAAGGATTCGGCGTTCAAGGTCGAGGTATCCGCGCCCAAGATCGGCAACTCGCACCCCACCACCGATCGCGACCGTATCGCCGGCGGCGATGGCGATGACCTGATCGTCGGCAATGCCAACGTCGACCGGCTCACCGGCGACAGCGGCAAGGACAGCTTCATCGGCGAAGGTTTCGAAGTCCGCGATTTCGACCTCGGGCGCGAAACCCGCGTCGATCCCGACGGCAGTGAACTGTCGCCGTTGCCGATCCGCCCGTTCACCGATGCGCTGATCGCGATCAAGGACGACGGCCTGCGCGTGGCGATCGCCGAAGCGCTCGGGCTGCCGATCACCTTCGACTACGCGGGACGCCCTCTGGTGCACGTGGATGGCGCCTCGGACCGCACCGACGCGACGCTCGCGTCGGGCGTGGCCTGGCAGCAGCGCATCCTCGCCAGTCGCCTGGCGCAGCTCCAATTGCTCGATGCGTCGTCGCGCAACGTGCAGAACCTGAGCGGGCTCGACTTCGCCGTCAATCTCGAGAGTCTCAATCTCGCCAACAACAACCTGTCGGCCGACGAACTGCTGCGGCTGCAAAAACGGCAGTTCGGGGCCCTGAGCACCGGCCCGGCGATCGATGATGTCGTCGGCGTCTATCGTGACGCCATCAACTTCCAGGCCGGCCTGCTCAACCTGCACCACCTGGCACTCGACTTCAATCCGCAGATCCAGTCGCTCGACTCGAGCGTGCCGAACGAACTGCGCGCCATCAAGCTGATGGACCAGCTGCAGAGCCTGTCCTTCGACGGCAACACCGTCAGCGATCTCGCGGAGTTCGCCGACCTGAAGTGGCAGCAGGCCTCGGGCGTGGAGCGCGGCCTGCAGTTCCTGTCGCTCGACAGCTACAGCACCGGCGGCCTGACGGCACGCTACTGGAACGAGTCGCAGGAAGGCGCGTTCGCGGACGGCGCGATCTCATCGGTCGACGAGTTGCTCAGCGGACGCGTCGTGGGGCGGCGGTTCCGCCCCTTCTTCACCAACGCCAACGCCGTGAATACCCGTATCGAATCGACGGTGAACATGCCGTCGACCCTGGGAGGTTTCGCGCCCGGCGTGAACAGCGATCTGTTCTTCGCGCGCTGGAGCGGCAAGGTCTGGATCGGCGCGGTCGGTGCGGTGACGTTCTTCACCGAATCCGATGACGGCAGCAAGTTGTTCATCGACGGTGGCCTGGTGGTCAACAACGACGGCCTCCATTCCATGAGCGAGGCATCCGGCAGCGTTGTCCTGACAAAGGGCTGGCATGACCTGCGCCTCGACTACTTCGAGGCGTTCGGCGGTGCCGGCATCAAGCTGAGCTACGACCCGGTCAACGGCCCGAAGCAGATCATTCCGACCTCGGTGCTGTTGCCCGATACGGTGGCGACACCCGTCGTCGATGCCGCGGCTCTCAAGGTGCAGACCGACCTGCAGGTGCTCAGCCTGCGCAACCAGACCATCACCGATGCCAAGCCGTTCACGGCATTGTTCAACCTGCAGGTGCTGCGCCTCGACGGCAACGCGATTTCCAACATCGAGGACCTCGCCGGCCAACGCATCGTCGACAACGGGGATGTCGGCATCGTCGGCACGATCGATCCGGTGCCGGCCTTCACGGCGCCGGGCTGGGGCGGCAACCTCAATCCCGTCGCAGCCGCGTTCGAAGGCGACTATGCCTTCCGCAACGGCGTCGACGACAGCACGGCAGCCAAGTGGACGTTCGGCGACCTCGACCCGGGCCGCTATGAAGTGCTGGTCAACTGGCCGCCGGCGGCATCGCGCACGCAGAACGCCACGTACTTCGTGCGCGGCGGCAACACCGCGCAGGTGATCTCCGGCCTCGATCTGTTCAACGGCGGTCTCGGCAGCGCGGCCGTGAGTCTGGGCACGACCGATGCAACGGTGACGATCGACACGAACACCCTGAGCATCATCGGGGACGACGGCGAACCGTCGCTGTTCTTCGGCAGTGCGTTCACCGCTGCCGTGGTCGACGGCGTGGCGCGCTTCGACGTGCTCGGCAATCTCGACATTCCGTCGGGCGCGCACATCCAGGTGGTCGGCGACCGGCCGGTTTCGCTCTATGTCGGTGACGACGTCAACATCGGTGCCGACGTGCGGATCGACGCCTCGGCGGTGGGGGCAACGCCGGGTGCCGGTGGTGGTGTCGGCGGTGGTGGTGGTGGTGGTGGCGCCGGTGGCGCGGGTGGCAAGCAACTGTTGTTCGGCTTCATTCCGGTCGGCGGCAGCCCCGGCATCGGTGGTGCCGGCGGTGCTGGCGGGACGGGCTCCGGCGCAGCCGGGGCTGGCGCTGCGGGATCGGGCGGCGGCAACGGCGCCTGGGGGAGCAGCGCCCAGGCCGGCCAGACCGGCAATACCGGTGGCGCCGCTTTCTCCAATCCGGGTGGCGGCAGCGGTGGCGGCAGCCTGTTGCCTTCCGACATCTTTACCCGGTTCGGCCTCAGTGGCACGCCGGGCTTCGGCTCGAACGGTGGCAGTGGCGGCGCCCCGGGCAGCGCCACAGGCGGGGACGGTAGTGCCAGCGTGGGGGGTGGCGGCACCAGCGGTCTCAGCGGGTTCGATGGGGTGGGCGGCAACAATCTGCCATCGGGCGACTTCCTGACCGGCGGCGCTGGCGGTGGCGGTGGCGGTGGCGGCAGCGGGGGCGGCGGCGGCGGGTCCGGCACCGGTGGTGGCGGCGGTGGTGGCGGCGGCGGCGGGAACGCCGGGCTGTTCGGTGTGGGTGGCGGTGCGGGCGGCACCGGCGGGTCTGGTGGCACCGGCGGGGTCGGTGGCACCGGCGGTACCGGCGCTGCGGGTGGCATCGGCGGTGCAGGCGGCGGCGCCTTCGAGATCGTCGCACTGGGTCGCATCACGATTTCCGGCGCCGAACTGTCGGTGCGCGGGGGCGACGGGACTGCTGCGGACACTGGTTCGCCGGGGGCCGATGGTGGCGCCGGGTTTGGCGGCAGCGCGGGTTCCGCCGGCCAGCCCGGAAAGACCACCACCTTCTCGTTCGGCGGGATCCGTGGTTTCCCCAGGCAGACCTTCACCGTCTCTGGCGCCGATGGCGGCGCAGGCGGCAACGGGTCGACAGGCGCCTCGGGTGGTGCCGGCGGCACCGGTGGTTTCGGCGGCACGGGTGGCGGTGGGGCGGGCGGCACCATCCGGGTGTCGGGTTCCGTGGTCAACGCGGACCAGACCTCGATCCAGCTCGGTGGTGGCGGCGGCGTGTTCCAGGGTGGCGACGGCCGCTTCGTGCTCGGCAGCAATGCCGGCCAGTTCCAGTTCCAGCGTACGCAGTCGGATGGGTCGACGACGCCCGCGGTCAACGGGGGGATCGAGACTTACACCGGCACAGTGACGGTCAATCCGTTCCTCAACGACAACGCGCTCACGCCGTTCATCCCGGACCTGCAGGGTGGGGCCGCGGCGTTCGGGCTGCTGCCGATCGATGCACAGCACTTGTTCACCCCGGCGATGCGGGCTGCGGCCCCGGCGGATGCGGCCATGGCGGTCGTGCGCGTCGATGCCGCGATCCTCGGTCTCACCGACGACTATGCCGGCTACGACCTGCTGCTGTTCGCCAATCTCACCGACGAGGCCATTGCGGCGCCGAAGCTGGGCGCCGGGGAGGTCGGCTTCGAAACCGCGCTGCTCAACGGCAACTTCGCCACGCGTCCCGAGTTCGGCGGCAGCGGGTCGACCGCGCTCACGCAAATCGGCGCCTACGGCGTGTACGCAACGCTGATTCCGGAAGGCACCGGGCCGGTCACGGCCAGCGGCACCGTCGGCGGCATCAACTATCAGGGCAAGGCGATCGACCTCGCGAACGGCGACAGCATGTTCATCCGGCCGCCCGGCATTGTCGCGACGATCGACCAGCGCTCGGCCCCGGCCGGCGCAACCTACGGCGGTTCGGCGTGGCAGAGCCTGGGCGTGGTCAACGTCACGCCCGACCCGACCGAGCTCGATGGTCTCAAGGTGCAGGTGGTACTCAATTCGGCCGACGGACTCGCCGCCGCCGATGCGGTGCGCCTGAAGCGCCTGGATCCGGTGTTGCCGTCGCTGCGCGTGCTGGGCCTCGAAGGCAACCCGCTCGACAACCGCGCCCACGACATCTTCATTCCCGCGCTCGAAGGCAAAGCCGTCGCCGACGGTCTCCTGCCGCCGGCGCCGCGCCAGATCGACGGCAAGCTGACCGAAGACCTGTCGTTCCAGCTCCGCATCGAGACCCTGGATGGCCGGCGCCTGTTCGTACCGCTGGAGGTGTCGCAGGCGAGCGCCGCCGACAACAACAGCCTCGGCGATCTGGTCGCCGACCTGAACACGGTGCTCGCGCCGTCACTGGTGGCGAACGGCCTCGCGGCCAATGCCGTGCATTTCTCCGTGGTCGGCGGCAAGCTGGCGCTCACCGCGAACGATGCGACCATCGCGCCCACGCTCGGCACATCGACGCGCCTGCTCGCGGCGCGGCTGGGTGTCGATCCGGCCGGGTCGCCGCCGCTCGACGGCAAGCTCACCGAGAACCTCTCGGCGCGCCTGCAGATCACGTCGAAGAGCTTCGGCACCACGCCGCTCACGTTCGACCTCGCGTTGACCGCCGCGGATACGGCGACCAACGCCACGCTCGCGGATCTGGCCGTAGACCTGAACGCGGCGCTCGCCGACGCGATGGCGAAGCAGTTCATCGGTACCGCCCAGGTGACCTTCGTCGCGGACGGTACCCGACTCGAACTCAGGGTCGACGACGCCAATGTCGTGAACGTGACGCTGTTCGACGCCGATGCGCTCGGCTTCGCGCCGGTCCAGTCGCATGGCACCGATGTGATGTTCGACGCCGATCTCGCCCCGGTGCTCCAGCCGATCGCGCCTCAGGCCGGTGGCGTGAACGCGCTGTCTTTCGACGGCAATGCCTTCGTCAACGCCGGCACCGATGCGTCGCTGCAGATGTCCGCCACGCTCACGCTCGAAGCCTGGATCAAGCCCACCGGCAACCAGTTCGGCATCATCGTCAACCGCGAGGGCGAGTACGAGATCGCGCGCGACGCCAATGGCGAAATCGAGTGGGCGTTCGCCAATGCGAATCCCGGCTGGACCTTCATCGACACCGGTTACGTCGCACCGCTCAACCAATGGACCCATCTTGCGGTGGTGTACGACCAGGGCGCGGTGCGCACCTATGCCAACGGACGCCTGGTGCATTCGTTCAACGGCGCGGGTTCGATCGATGACGCGGCGCCCGCCCAGAATGAATTCCGCATCGGCGACCGGCAGGGCTTCCGGCAAGCCTTCATCGGGTCGATCGACGATGTGAGGGTCTGGAACAGCGTCCGGTCAGCCGACGAGATCCGCCGCAACGTCGGCCGCATCGTCGGGCCCGTTGCGGGGCTCGTGGGTCACTGGACGTTCGACGAGGCAACCGGAACCGTCGCAAGCGACAGCAGCGGTTTCGGCAACAACGGGACGTTCGGTTCGCGCGTCGATGGCGATGCGCCGGTGCACGTGCGCGGCCCGGTTCACGTCGTGACGCTCGACACCACGGGCGATATCGTCAGCCTCGTGGCGGAAAGTTCCGATCCCCGCGTGTTCGTGACCCTGGTCGGCAACGATGTGTTCGTGGAAGGCCAGAAGGATTTCAGCGGTACCGCCACGATCAGGATCACGGCGGTGGACGGCACCGGCGAACGCGGCGAAGGCCGCGGCCGCACCGCGACCCGCAGCTTCGACGTCTCGTTCGTCGACCACGCCGTCTACGGCATCAGGTTCGATGACGTGAATCGCAACGGCATTCGCGATCCGGGCGAGGCCGTGCAGGATGGCACTCTGGTGTTTGCCGATCCGAACGGCAACAGCCGCCTGGACCCGGGCGAAGTCGCCAGCTACACCGATGCCAACGGCGAGTACGCGCTGCGTGGCCTGGTGACGACACCTTTCCATGGCGCGATCGTCGACGCGCCTGCCGACACGGTGGCTTCTGGCGGCGCCGCCAGCGCCACGACGAGGATCTTCACCGGCAGCGGCTTCATTGCGCCGTTCACCAATCTGGTGAGCCGCACCGAACTGCATGTCGATCTCAAATTGAACGGGGTCGCGCTCGATACTGTCGTCGTCACCCCGGAGATGGTCGCTGCCAACACCACGGTCGCCAATCTCGCCGCCGAGATCGGCGAGATCCTGTTAGAGCGAGGACTCGGCGTGGTCCGCGTCTCCGCGCTCGGCGACCGGCTGCGATTCGCCACGGTCACCATCGGCACCGGCGTGTCGCTCGACGTCGCGGCTTCGAGCGTCACGACCGCGCGCGAGGAAGACTACGCGTTCAGGTTCAGTTTCAACTCCGGCTATGTCCTGGTCGCCACGCGCAACCGGCCGACCGTCGTCACCAAGGGCGGCCTCGGGTTCCCCGCAGGCGCCAACAGCGATGTCGGAGACGAGTTCCCGCTGCGGTTGATCGTGACGCCTGCGCCTGGCGCGGTGTCGCTGGCCGGCGCCGGCAACGATGGCCTCGGCCTCGTCGGTCGGCGCGATGTGCAGTTCGACGCGCCGGGCGCGATCCTCACCGGCCAGGATTTCGGCGATCGCCAGGTGGCGTTGGTGACCGTGACCGGCCCGGCGACCCTGGTCGAAGGCACGCCGCTCGAGTTCATCGGCACCGCGGTCGATCCCGCGACGGTCGACGGGAGCGTGGCGGTCGCCGCCGGCCTGAGATACAGCCTGAGCTGGCAACTGAAGGACAGCGAGGGCAACGACGTTACCTACCTGTACGCGAACCAGGGCCTGAACTCGTCGCGGCTGCGGTTCACGTCGCTCAATGGCGGTGACTACCGGCTGTACTTCAGCGCAACGGCCGATGAGCCGGGTACGCCGACCGGCTATCCGCTGCTGGTCAATGTGCACGTGGCCAATGCGCCACCGACACTCGAACTCGGCGCCGACCGCACCGCGATCGAAGGCAGCCGTGTCACGCTGGCTGGAACCACCCTGTTCGACCCGGGCGTGAACGACACCGTCACGCTCGATGTGAACTGGGGCGATGGCCTGTTCGATCAGCTCGTGTTCGAGCCGGGTGCCGACATCCCGACCGCGCTCGCGGCGCTCGGGCACGTCTACGCCGATGTGGGCAACTTCCAGGTCCAGGTCAAGGCGTCCGACAACGACGGCGGCAAGACCCGCGACAGCATGCTGGTGCGGGTCCGCAATGCACCGCCGTCGGTGTCGGCTGGCGAAGATCGCACGGCGCAGCAGGGCAACACCATCGTCCTGACACCGCCGCGCAACGGCGAGTCCGGCCTGATCCCCGGTGGCGTGTCGTTCCATGATGCCGGCACACCCGGATCCCACATCGCGACGGTCGACTGGGGCGATGGCTCCACGGGAACCCTCACGATCGAGGAGTTCCCGACCGGTCCGGAAGGCGCGCCCGACGGTTCCTCGGGCAACGTGTTCGGCAGCCACCGCTACCTGACGCCGGGCCGGTATGCCGTCTCCATCACCGTGACCGATGCCGACAACGGCGTGGGCACCGATGCCTTCGATGTCATCGTCGCCAACGTCGCACCCATCGTGACCCCGGGGACACCCCAGGCGCTCGACGAAGGGCGGACGCTCGACCTCCTGTCTGCGGGCATCACCTTCATCGATCCGGGCCTGACCGACACGTTCGCCGCGACGGTCGACTGGGGCGATGGCACTGTCGAGCCGGTCGGCTTCGAGGTGCAGCCGATCGGCGATGGCGTCGACGCGCCGTTCATCGGCAAGGTCCTGGGCAGCCACACCTATCGCGACAACGGCGAGTACCACGCCATCGTCAGCGTGAACGACGGCACGGCCACGACCACCACGACATTGCAGGTCGTCGTGGCCAATCTCGACCCGGTGATTGCCGAAGGCGCGATCATCCCCGACGGCGTCGAGGGTCGGCCGGTTGATTTCGCGATCGCGTTCACCGACACCGGTATCCTCGACACCCATTCCGCCACGGTGCAGTTCGCCGACGGCGGCGCGACCTCCGCCATCGTGCTGTTCGAACCGAACGACCAGTCGGCGGGCTTCATCCGCTTCACACACACGTTCCTGCAAAGCGGCGAGCAGGCGTTCGACGTGCGCCTCACCGACAAGGATGGTGGCGCCACCACGGCAAGCTATTCGGTGCACGTCGCCAATGCCGCTCCGGTGGTGGCGGCACGGCTGATCGGCAACAACTTCGTCGAAGGTTCGCCGGTCTCCCTCGATGGGTTGATCACCGACGTGAGTGGCGACGATCCCTTCACCGGCACTATCGACTGGGGCGACCGGTCGGCGCTGGTGCCGGTGGTCGCGACCCGCAGCGACGACGGCACGTGGCATGTCACCGCCAACCACACCTATGCCGACAACGGCACCTACAGCGTACAACTGGCGGTCAGCGACAAGGACGGGGGAATCGGAAACGCAACGCTCGTCGCCACGGTCGCCAATGTCGTGCCGGTGGTCACGCCCGGCAGTACCGAGCGCAATCTGAACCAGGGCGACACCCTGCAGATGCCGTTCCGGGCGGTCGGCGATTCGTTGCTGCCGTCGTATGTCGTGTTCACCGACGGCGGCGCCGTCGACACCCATACGGCCACGGTGAATTGGGGCGATGGCACCACCGCCGCGCTGCAGGTCCAGGAAGCGCGGCTCGGCGAGACCATCGGCAACGTGATCGGCAGCCATCGCTACCTCGCCGCCGGACATTTCACCGTGATGGTGAGCGTGAGCGACGATGACGGTGGCGTGGGCAGCAGCAGCTTCCGCGTGAACGTCGCCAACGTGGCCCCGGTCGTTTCCGCCGGACTGCCGGTGCACTTGATCGAGGGTGCGACCTTCGATCTCGCCAGCGCCAGCATCCTGTTCAACGACCCCGGCGGTAACGACCCGTTCGCGGTCACCGTCGATTGGGGCGACGGCACGACACAGCCGGTCGGCTTCGAGCTCCTGCCCAGGGGCGAGGGGCAGACTTTGCCGGTGCTGCGCAAGGTGCTGGGCAGCCACACTTATCAGGACAACGGCCACTTCAATCTGACCGTGAACGTGAGCGACGGCACGGTCACGAGTTCGACGTCGTTCGTCGTGGATGTGGCCAACGATCCGCCACGGCTCGTGGCAGGCGCCGTCCTGCCAGGCGGTGTCGAAGGCCGGTCCACTGACTTCGCCATCGACTTCACCGATGCCGGCTTGCTCGACACCCACAAGGCGTCGATCGTGTTCGCGGATGGTGGCACCACCTCGAACGTGGTGCTGTTCGAGCCGAACAACGGCGAGCCGGGGCAGATCCGCTTCAGCCACACGTTCGTGCAAAGTGGCCGAGAGGGCTTCGACCTGCTGCTGACCGACCAGGACGGCGGGATACTCTCGAGCACGCTCATGGTCGACGTGGCGAACGTGGCCCCGGTGGTCACGGGTCATCTCATCGGTGGCGGCTTCCTGGAGGGCTCGCCGGTAACGCTCGATGCGATCGTCACCGATGTTGCCGGAGACGATCCGTTCGCCGGCAGCGTCGACTGGGGCGACGGTTCGGCGCCGCTGGCCGTGACGACGGTGCTCGGCGAGGATGGCAAATGGCATGTCGACACCACCCATACCTATGCCGACGATGGCGCGTATGCCGTCCAGTTGAGCGTGAGCGACAAGGACGGCGGGACCGGGGTGCTGACGCTGAGCGCCGACGTCGCCGATGTCGCACCGGTGGTCACGATCAGCGGTCCGGACCGCGTCTTCGAAGCGTCGCCCTTTACGCTCGACCTGTCGGTCACCGATCCCGGTGACGATGCGATCGACTACTGGCTGGTCGATTTCGGCGACGGCCTGGGTGACCGGCGCTTCGACGGCAATCCCGCCTCGATCCAGTACCAATACGCCACCGCGGGTGTGAACCACAGCATCGTCGCAACCGCGGTCGATATCGACGAAGGCGGTCCTGACGGGCGGCGCACCACATCGAACACGCTCGATGTCAGCGTCGGCGGCGACTACCTCAAGGTAACGGACTTCGCTCCGACCGCAACAGGATTCGCGGTTCGCTTCAACCGGCCGTTCGACGGCAGCGTCGTCAACCTCTATACCGGTGCCGGCGGCGTGGCCTTCGGCGCTTCAGATGTGCTCGTCACGCAGGGACCGAAACGGCAGCTCGTGCGGGGCTCGCTGGTGCTCGATGCCGACAAGCAGGGCTTCACCTTCGTTGGTACCGGCGGCACTCTTCCGGCAGGCAACTATGAAGTCACCCTGGCAAGTCGCGCCAACGGGTTCCTCGACGCTAGGGGCCGTCCGCTCGACGGGAACGGCGACGGGACCAGCGGCGACAACTACCGTCATGCCTTCACCGTCAGCGCCGTCGATGGCCCGGTGATCTCGATTCCGGATCTGATGCGCGGTCCGGGGCAGAGCTTCGTGCTGCCGGTGTCCCTCACCGGCGGCACGGGCGCGACGTCGATCGAATTCCGCATCGGCTACCGGCCGGGCCTGGTCGGTTTCCGTGCCACCGACGCGACGCTCGGATCGAGTCTTCCCGCCGGCAGTACCTACACCAGTTCGGTCGGCGATGATGGGTCGCTGTTCGTGCGTATCACGTTGCCGACGGCGCTGGCGGGCAACGGTCGCATCGAGCTGATCCGTCTGGCTGCGGATGTGCGCACCGACGCGGGCTACGGCGCCGCTGAAGTTCTCGACGTGCGTGACGTGCTCATCGGTATCGGCGCCACGTCCAGGCCAGGCATCGGCGATGACGCCATCCATCTCGTCGGCTACCTCGGCGACGCCAGCGGCAACGGCGCCTATGGCAGCCTCGATGTGCAGCGCACGCAGCGGGTGATCGGCGGACTCGACACCGGCTTCAACTCTTTCCCGCGCATCGACCCGGTGATCGTCGGCGACGTCAATGGTAATGGCAACCTCAACGCCATCGACACGTTGCGTCTGCAGCAGCATGTGGCTGGACTGCAAAGTTCGACCGACAGCCTGCAGCCGCGGCCCGAAATTCCCCCGATGCCGACCGGTGTGCCGCCGCTGGTGTTCGCGGGCCCTGATCCGGTGGTTCGCATCGGTGCCAATCCCGTGGGTCGTCCCGGCAGCGTGGTCACCGTGCCGATCACGCTCGATACCGCCGAGGGGCTGGAAACTTCGGTGGTGCGGCTCGCCTACGATCCGGCGGTGCTCGAAGTGGTGGCGGTGCGCAAGGGCGCGCTGTCGGCCGGCTTCCAATGGTTCATCGTCAGCGACCAACCGGGCCTGCTGGTGGTCGACATGAGCCGGCTGGAGGCGATGAGCGGGGGCAGCGGCAATCTGATCGAAATCGACTTCCGCATCAAGGGCGGCACGGCACCGGGCGCAAGCGCGCTCGACCTGCAATCGGTCGCGCTCAATGAAACGCGCTTGACGCCCAACCCGGCCCCGGTTCCGGGCGGCGATCCCACCGACGGCAGCGTCACGGTGGTTGCCGCACCGCCGCCGCCCCCGGCGCCGCTCGTGAACGCTAATGTCGATTGGACCGGCACCCTGAACCCGTTCCAGTTGCGCGACAGCGATGCGCCGCCGCCGATCGTCGACTGGATGCATTCGCCGTGGGCCAAGGACCTGACCGACCGGCTGGCGCAGCCCGCCGGCACCGACAGCACCGACCGGCCACGCGTGGCGCTACCGGGTCGCGACCTGCTCCGATCGCTGTCGCGGGTGTTCCGCAACTAGCCGGTGACGTCCACCCCAGGCTGCGCTGCGATGACCGGCGTTCCCGGACCGAATCTTTCGGTGTCGCCCGCACCGGCCTGCCGCTTCGATACACTCCGCGGCATGGCGCAATCGGACGCTGACGACGAAACCCTGATGCTGCGCTATCGCGACGGCGACGTTACCGCCTTTGATCAGCTCTACGCCCGCCACCGGCAGGGCCTGTTCCGATTTTGCCTGAGGCTTTGCGGCGACGCCGGCCGCGCCGAGGAGGTGTTCCAGGATGCCTGGATCAATCTGGTCAATGCCCGCCAGCGCTATCGCGTCGAGGCGAGGTTTCGCACCTGGCTGTTCCAGATTGCGCGCAACCGCGTGATCGACATCATGCGGCGCGACGGCCGGGTCGCATTCTCCCTCGATGACGAGGTCGGCGCGGCTTTCGGGCAGACGCTCTCGGCGCCGCAGCGGGAACAGCCCGACCACGTGGTCGGGGTGAAACGGCGCGTCGAGTCGATCGCCGCGGCGGTCGAGGCGCTGCCGCCGGCGCAGCGCGAGGTGTTTCTGCTGCACCAAGAGGGTGACCTGACGCTTGAGGAGATCGCTGCGCTGACCGGCACCGGTCGCGAAACGGTGAAGAGCCGCCTGCGCTATGCGCTCACCCGCCTGCGCGAGCAGCTCGCCGATGAGTAACCCGAGCTTGCCGCCCGAATTGCCGCCCGATCCGGCGTTCGATGCGCTGATGGCGCAGACCGAGGCGCTGCGCCAGCGCTATGCGCGCGCCACCGCGGCTGAGGAACCTTCGGCAGCCATCGACGCCCGTATCCGCGCGGCGGCGTGGCAGGCC
Source organism: Betaproteobacteria bacterium (assembly GCA_025350245.1). Taxonomy (GTDB): domain Bacteria; phylum Pseudomonadota; class Gammaproteobacteria; order Burkholderiales. Next base: position 44,362 of record JANXYG010000129.1, on the reverse strand, counting down.
GCGGGTGTCACGTCAACACCGACATCTCGCTCCTGGGGGCGCCGTTTGCGGGTTCCCGTGTCGATCGCCGCGGTGCTGGCGCTCACCATGAGCGCGATGTTGTCGATGCTGCGCGACACCGGTGAACGCAGCCTGCCCGACCCATCCCCGCCGATGGCGAGGGCGCCCGCCACACCGATGCCGACGGTCGTTGCCGACGCCACTGCGCCAGCCGACGATGCTCGCACGGCCATGGCTGGGGGCGATCGCAATGGACCAGCACGAAGCCCCATCGACAACTTGAAATCGATCGAGCGTCGGCAACCATCCGATTCGGCGTCGGGCCAGCGTGCCCGGTCCGAGGTGGTCGCCGCCGCGGGGCCGCGGGCAGCGCCACGCATCGATGAAGCCGCGTCGGCGCCGGCCGCGGTACCGTCGCCGCCGGCAGTCGCCACGGGTCGGGACGCGACTGCGCGTGACAGGCGGGAACAAACCGCGGAATCGGACCTGAACCCTGCCGCGCCGGTCACTTTGGCCAAGGCCGCGCGCGTCGAACCTTCGGTATGGCTTGAACGCATCCGCCGCCAATGGATATCTGGCGCGCACGAGGCCGCCAGCCAGCAGTTGGCGGCCTTCCGCCAGGCGCACCCGGCCTACGCGATTGCGAAAGACTTTCCGGTGCCATTGCCGCCGGTCGTTCCGGAGCGATAGGGCTGCACCGAATGCCCGGCGGGCTGCAGCGGGCGCGGATCGACCAAGCCACGGCGCCAAAAAAAAAGCCGCCGGAAATTGCGCCGGCGGCTCCACATCTGTTGCCTGGTCAGCCGGTGAAGACCGGCGTCGATGCGTTACTTCTTGCGGCTGGTCGGCGCCGGTGCGGCGGCGGCGATGTTGGCTTCGACCGTGTTGCCGATCGTATGGACCGATTGCATGAAGCCGTCGTAGGCCTGGTGGGCCATGCCCATCATCTGCTTGAAAGCCGCAACCATCGGCTCGCTGCCGGCAGGTGCGTTCTTGAGCATCGCGTCGACGGCGACGATGGCCTGCTTGTTAACGGAGGCGACCTGATCTTCGAACAGCTTGGCAAACTCGGACGAACTCGCCGCGACGCTTTCGTAGAGTTCCTTGGCGTAGGCGTTGGCTCTTTCCATGTCCGGCTGCATGAACTTGGCGCCGAGCGCCTGGAGTTCGGCGGCTTCCTTGACGGAGGCGAGCGCCTTCATCTGCTTGACGCTGTCATCGAAGGACGACTTTGCCGCTTTGAGTTGCACTGCGGCAATCTTTTCGGCGCCGTCGGCGGCGAGCGTCGCGGCGCGAATCACGCCTTCGATCTGGGCCTTGGCGACGGTGTTCAGTTCCTGGGGAAAGTTGGTCATAGCAATGGTGCCTGTCGGTTGAGATCTCACCGGGACTCCCGGTGCAAGGGTTCGCTGGGAGCGCGGCAAGCAACTGGTCCGATGTGTCCTGGACTTGAATGTATTGCACCGCACGAATCAATTATTGAAGGTAGTCATGCCCCTGTCAACCTCCCAAAGCACAAAAATGGTGCGGCGCCACTTGCGGCAGTGCGATGGCGCCAACCTGGTCGCACCCATGTCATGAAGTAGAGGCCAAAGCCGACGCCGGCGCTGCAGCCACCCGGGGGATGCGTTCGCGGCGCCAGGCGGCGATTTCCCATTGCCAGAACGCGGCGAGGGTACCGGCGCGCAACTGCGCCGGCGGCGGGTGCCCGAGGAACGTCATCACCGGCGCCAGCGCATCCCACCATTGCCGCACGCCGACGGCGGGCGCCTGCGTCTGCTTCGAGAGCTTCAGGCCCGCGGCGTCCAGGGCCACGGGCAGATGCAGGTAAGCCGTCGTCGGCAGGCCCAGCAGCCGTTGCAGGTGGATCTGTCGCGGGGTGGACGCCAGCAGGTCGGCGCCGCGTACCACGTCGGTGAAATCGCTCTCGGCGTCATCGACGACGCAAGCGAGGTGGTAGGCGAAGACGCCGTCGGCGCGCCGCAACACCGGATCGCCGATCGCGAGGTCGAGGACTTGCACCACCGGCCCCTGCAAGGTGTCTTCGAACGCGACCGTGACGTTGCTCACATCGAGCCGGATGGCGTGCGGTCGGGGGCTCGCGGGTTTTCTCCGGCAGGTGCCCGGGTACCGTGGCCCTTCGATACCGGCGAGCCCCGCGCGGGCGATGTCGGTGCGCGAGCAGGTGCATGCATACACCCCTGCCACCGTACGCAACCGATCCAGCGCCGCTTGGTAGGCGTCGGTGCGCCCGCTTTGTCGCACTACCGGCCCATCCCAGGCAAAGCCGAGTCGCTCGAGGGTCGAGAGGATCATGGTCTCGGCGCCTGGCTGCACCCGCGGCGGATCGAGGTCGTCGATGCGCAGGTGCCATTCGCCGCCCTGGGCTCGCGCATCGAGGTAACTGGCCGCTGCGGCCACCAGCGACCCGAAGTGCAGGGGTCCGGATGGCGTTGGCGCGAAACGGCCGCGACGCGGTGATTGTCGCGCCCCCTGCGCGCCCGGTTCACTGCGCTTATTTTCAGGGCCGGCGCCCATGAGAGGGCTAGGCCGGCGCCCGGCGCCGCGAGTAGGCGTAGAGCAGACAGCCGGCGAACAGCAGCAGCGAGAGCACGATCTCCACCATGGCGAGCCGGCGCGAGAGGCCGGTATCGGACCACGCGCGCACGGCGCCTTCGCAGAAATAGCCCAGTGCGAGCAGGCTGGTCCATTGATACGTGTAGAGGCGCTCGCGCAGGATGCCGAACAGCGGCGCGAGCAGCACAACCGCCTTGAGCAGCAGCCACGAACCGCCGGGCCGCAACGGTGCCAGGAACGTTTCCCAGGCGAGGCACAGAAAGATCAGCGCGATGAGCGCCACGCAGGTCAACGCGTGCGCGAACACCCGCAGACTCGCGGCGCGGGAGCGATCGGTGGCGTCAGTCATGGGTTTGTGGCTCGCGTGGCGTGCGCCATCGCCACCAGTTGCGCCCTCGCGTGCGCCGCATCGGTGACGGTCTCGGCGAAGTCGAAGCGCAGCACCGCGTCGTCGGCGCGAACGTCGAAACCGTCGTGATCGATCGTCAGCATCTCGACCGTCGTCGGGGTGATGTCGTGAACGTGACGGCAGTAGTCGAGCAGCGCGCGGGAATGGTCGGCGTTCATGTGCTCGACGATGTCGGCTTCTGCCGCGCCCAGCGCGCCCGGCGCCGTGATCCAGGCGTCGCGGTCGAACCCGTGGATGTTGCCGAAACCGCCTACGTAGTGACCGCCCACCGGCTCCAGCCGGTACAGATGAAAATCACCGAACGAGGCATAACGCGCGGCGGCCGGGATCAGCCGGACGAACCGGGTCAGGGCGTCGGCATCGTCGATGCGCGTCGCGAGCCCGACCAGGGTGACGCGGGCACCGGCGATCACGTCGGCCTGGTGCGCGCACAAGCTGGCCGCCGGGTTTTCGCGCAAGTTGTGGGTGTGGGCCGCCAGGTCGCTTATCAGGAGCAGCGGCCTGCCTGCCGGATCGACGACATAGGGCAGGGCCGAACCGAAGGGATGGCCCGCGAACCTCACCGAGTGGGTCGAGAGCACGCCATGGCGCAGCGACCGCAGCAACTGTCGCGCCGGCCGGATCGGGTCGGGGGTCATCTCGGTACGCGCCGGGCCGCTATCAGGCGTACCAGCCCCCTCTGGGGCAAGGCGCAGCACAGCGCTGCATGGGGGTGGCGAACGAAGGGATATCAGAAGCGGAGGGGCCCCGTCCGCAGGGTTCCCCGAGGAACGGGGCGCCCCCTCGGGGGCAAGGCGCAGCACAGCGGAGCCTGGGGGGGGCGTCACCTCAGCTTCAGCGCGGTTTCCGCGAGGCGCCGGCCCAGTGCGAGGCAGATGCGGCGTTCCTCGTCGCTGACCGGTTTGCCGCCATCGATGCCGCTCCAGTGGCTGGCGCCATACGGACTGCCACCGGTCGACGTGCTGCCGACCTCGCTGATGGTGTAGGGCGCCCCGACGATCAGCATGCCATGATGCAGCAGCGGCACCATCATCGACAGCAGCGTCGACTCCTGGCCGCCATGAAGGCTGGAGGTTGAGGTGAATACCGCCGCCGGCTTGCCCACCAGCGCGCCGCGCGACCAAAGGGCGCCGGTCGAGTCCCAAAAGTATTTCATCGGCGCGGCCATGTTGCCGAAGCGGGTCGGACTGCCCACCGCCACGCCATCACACTCTTCGAGATCACGCAGATCCGCATAGGGCGCACCAGTGTCGGGTATTGTGGGCTCCACGGCTTCGGTCACCGTCGACACCCTCGGCACTGATCGGACGCGGGCGCTTGCACCCGCCACCTGGGCAACGCCGCGGGCGACCAGTTGCGCCATCTCGCGCACCGACCCGGTGTGGCTGTAGTAGAGAACAAGAATATCGGACATGGATAAAGGGCTGTGGCCGCCTGCGCAAGTTCGTAACTTACTATAGAAGTCGCCTTGTGCTTTCCAATTGGCCACCGATGCACGATCGTTTGCAAACCCTGCGCGGCTTCGTCCGCTTCCTTGCCCGCCGCTTCGGCGAGGAGGATCTCGACCAGGTCGCGAGCAGCCTGACCTTCACCACGCTGCTCGCGCTGGTGCCGCTCGTCACCATCGTCATCACCGTCATCTCGGCGTTCCCGATGTTCGGCGGTGTCGTCGACAGCTTGCGCACTTTCATCCTCGCCAATTTCGTTCCCGGTGCCGCGACCCGGTTGATCACGGTCTACATGCAGCAGTTCGCCGACAAGGCCTCGCGCCTGACTACCCTTGGTATCGGCGCGCTGGCGGTCACGGCGATCATCCTGATGTTCACCATCGAACGGGTGTTCAACCGCATCTGGCGGGTACGACGCCGGCGGCCGCTGCTGCAGCGGATCTTCGTGTACTGGGCCGCGCTCACCATCGGTCCGCTGCTGATCGGCGCCAGCCTGTACGCGACGTCGTGGCTGATCAGCGCCTCGCTCGGGTTCCTGCAACTCGGCGCGGCCGGCGGCTTGCTGTTTCGGGCCGGGTCGATTCTGTTCACCTGTCTCGCGCTCGCCTTTCTGTACCGAACCGTTCCCAACCGCCCGGTGGCGCTCGCCGATGCGGCGGTCGGTGGCGTGCTGGCGGGCCTCGCGTTCGAGGCGATGAAAGCGGGCTTCACCTACTTCGTGACCCGGTTCGGCAGCTATAAGCTGGTTTACGGCGCGTTCGCGAGCCTGCCGGTGTTCTTGCTCTGGATCTATCTGTCGTGGATCGTCGTGCTCGCAGGCGCGGTCGTCACCGCGTCACTGCCCTATCTCCGCTCCGGGGGCTGGAAGGCAGCGCACAGACCCGGCGCCCGGTTCGTCGAGGCGCTCCAGTTGCTTGGAACGCTGCGCGACGCCCAGCGTCATGGTGCGGGCGTGCCATCGAATCGCCTGGCGGTGGAGGCGCGCCTCGCTCTCGAGGACACCGAGGATCTCCTGGCCCGGCTCGAAGCCAGCGGCTGGGTGGCCCGCAGCGGCGCCGAGGGCTGGTCGATCGCGCATGACCTGCGCGAGGTGCCCGTGGCGAAGGTCTATCGGGAGTTCGTATTCGATGCTGATGCGATCGGCGGCACGGCCGCGGCGCCGACGATCAAGGTGTTGCTGGAGACACTGGGCAAGAGCATTGACGAGTCGGCGACGATGTCGGTCGGCGAGGTGCTCGCGCACCGTTGACATACGCCTGAGGCCTGCGCGTTTGCCGTCCCGGCAGCGGTCTCACCGACCGGTCGCGGTCGAGTACGCCCAAACCCGTTCCCAGGCCCGCTTCACCATCCCCGGATACTCGGGCTGACCGAGGCTGCCGTTGTAGCGGCCGAGCGCCCGAAAGACGTTGCCGTTCTCGATGTCGAGATAGTGTCGCAGGATGGTGCAGCCGTAGCGCAGATTGGTGCGCAGGTTGAACAGGTTGTGATCGGGCTGGCCGATGGTGCGAATCCAGAACGGCATCACCTGCATGTAGCCGCGCGCGCCTGCACCCGAAACGGCGTACTTGCGAAAGCGGCTCTCGACATGGATCACGCCGAGCACCAGTTGTGGGTCGAGCCCGGCCCGGGTGGCTTCGTAATGGATGGCGGTGAGTAATTCGGTGCGTGCGGTTTCGTCGGGTATCTGTCGCGCGAGACGTGCCGACATTGCCGCGAGCCACACTTGGCCTTCGTAGGGATCATAGAAGGCGAGGCGCGTTGGCGCGCGATCGGCGATGGTGCGCTGCAGTTGCGTCTGGACGGCCGCCGATAGCGGCTCGTAGACCTGCGCGCCGGCGCCCGCAAGGTCTGCATGCAGGGCAAACGCCAGCGCCAGCACCGTGCACCGCGTGCGGGTGTTCAGGCGAGCAGCGCCTTCAGCCACGTTATTGCTTCGGCCACCGGGACCGGTTGCGACTTGGCGTCGCGCCGGTGCTGGTATTCGATCTCGCCGTTCTTCAGGCCGCGGTCGCCGATGGTGACCCGGTGCGGGATGCCGGACAGTTCCATGTCGGCGAACATCACGCCGGGACGCTCGTCGCGATCGTCCATCAGCACCTCGATGCCGGCCGCGCTCAGCTCGGTGTAGAGACGGTTCGCCGTCTCGCGCACCGCCTCGCTCTTGCCCAGGCCGATCGCCACCAGCGCCAGCCGGAACGGTGCCATCGCATCCGGAAAAATGATGCCGCGCTCGTCGTGGTTCTGCTCGATGGCGGCGGCGACGATGCGCGAGACGCCGATACCGTAGCAACCCATCTCCATCGGTTGCGACTGGCCGGTTTCGTCGAGGAAGTTGCAGCCCATCGCGGTGGAATACTTGGTGCGCAACTGGAACACGTGGCCCACTTCGATGCCGCGGCACAGTTCGAGGGTGCCGTTGCCATCCGGACTCGGATCGCCCGCGACGACATTGCGGATGTCGGCGACGATCGTGGGCTCGGGCAGATCGCGGCCGAAATTGACACCGGTCAGGTGGAAGCCGGCGTCGTTGGCGCCACAGACGAAATCGCTCATCGTCGCCACGGTGCGGTCGGCGACGACGGTGATGTCAGGGCCGACCCCGACCGGGCCGATATAGCCCGGTTTGCAGCCGATGCGCGCCACGATCTCGGCCTCGGTCGCGAACCGGAACGGCTCCAGGCCGGGCAGTTTCGCCGCCTTGATCTCGTTCAACTGGTGGTCGCCGCGCACGAGCAACAGGAACAGGTGTTCCTCGTGCATCAGCGCCAGCGCCTTGACCGATTGCGGGAGCGGCAGGCCGAGCAGGGCGACCACGTCTTCGCAGGTGGTCTTGCCGGGCGTGGGCACCTTGCTCATGGCGTGCGACGGGGCGGCGCGCGCCGTGGCCGGCGCCAGCGCTTCGGCGAGTTCGACATTGGCGGCGTAGTCGGACGACGACGAGACCGCGAGCGCATCCTCGCCCGAGTCGGCGAGCACGTGAAACTCGTGCGATCCGGTGCCCCCGATCGCACCGGGGTCGGCGGCGACCGGGCGGAACTTCAGGCCGAGCCGCGTGAAGATGCGGCCGTAAGCGTCGTACATGTTGCGGTACTCGCGCACCAGATCGTCGAAGCCGGTGTGGAACGAATACGCGTCCTTCATCAGGAACTCGCGGGCGCGCATGACGCCGAAGCGCGGCCGGATCTCGTCGCGGAACTTGGTCTGAATCTGGTAGAAGTTGACCGGCAACTGGCGGTAGCTGCGAATCTCGCGCCGCGCGATGTCGGTGATCACCTCCTCGTGCGTCGGGCCGAAGCAGAAGTCGCGTTCGTGCCGGTCTTTGATGCGCAGCATCTGCGGCCCGAACACCTGCCATCGGCCGGTCTCCTGCCACAACTCGGCCGGCTGTATCGCCGGCATGGAGAGTTCGATCGCGCCAGCGGCGTTCATTTCCTCGCGCACGATCGCCTCTACCTTGCGCAGCACCCGCAGGCCGAGCGGCATCCAGGTGTAGAGCCCGCTGCCAAGCTTGCGGATGAGGCCTGCCCGCAGCATCAGCCGATGGCTGACCAGCTCGGCCTCGGCCGGGGCTTCCTTGAGGGTGGAGATGAAGAACTGACTGACACGCATGGGATCGTTGGCTCGCGAAAAGGCGTCATTCTAGGGGGAGTCGAGGGGAATCGGTCGGGCCGACGGCATCCGCCCCGTCATCGCGAGAATTCCAGACCTTCACCCGACAGCGGCTAATATCGCGCTTCCGGATCGCTGCACGGCTGTTTCGGGCGTAGCCCAAGGTCCACAGGACAAGATCATGTTCATCGACAAAATCGCCCTGAAGAACATCCGCGGGTTTCGCGACCTCGAGTTTTCGCTGGACCGGGGCAATGGCCGTTACGCTGGCTGGACGGTCTTCACCGGCGACAACGGCTCCGGCAAAAGCACCCTCCTCAAGGCCATTGCCGTTGGCCTCACGGGCAAGGACACAGCGCGTGCGTTGCAACCGAGCTTCCACCGCTGGGTGTCCGATGGAGAGCACGAGGCATCCATCGAGCTGCTGATCGTCCAGAGTGCAGACGACGACTTCCTCTCGGGTGAGGGCAGAGCGCCCGGCAAGAAGTTTCCCGCGTGCATCTCGTTCAAGAATGGCAGCAGGGAACCCCACGTCGAGATCATCACACCTGCCGGAAAACCGAAGAACTACTCGACGCCGCAACGAACCATCTGGTCACTGGATTCCCGCGGTTGGTTCTGTTGCGGCTACGGACCCTTCCGCCGCGTTTTTGGCGCTTCACCCGAGGCCACCCGACAGATGGTCGCACCGGCGACGGAACGCTTCGTCACCATGTTTCAGGAAGCGGCGTCGCTGGCGGAGATGGACCAGTGGCTGCGAAACCTCAGCCACAAAGCACTCGAGGGCAAGTTGGACGAGAAGCAGCAGTTGGCCGTCCTGATCGAGATTCTGCGTGACAACCTCATGCCCAACCGGATCACGGTGGATCGGGTGGATTCAGACGGCCTGTGGCTGAAGGACAGGAACAATCTGCAGCTCGCATGGGGCGAGATGAGCGATGGCTATCGCGCCGCGCTCGCATTGCTGGCCGACATCCTCCGGCATCTGATCGATGCTTATGGAATCGTGGGGCTCACCGATCGTGACGCTGATGGCAAGCTGTTCATCAAGCGCAGCGGCGTGGTGCTGATCGACGAGATCGATGCCCACCTGCATCCGGAATGGCAGCGGGAGATCGGTTTCTGGCTCAAGCGCCATTTCCCGAGCATCCAGTTCCTGGTGACGACGCACAGCCCGATCATCTGCCAGGCCGCGGATGAGAACGGCCTGTTCGTATTGCCTGAACCCGGCAGTGGCGACCAACCCAGGGCGCTCACGGCGGACGAGTACCGGACCGTGATCGTCTCGCGGCCCGACACCATCCTGCTGACCGCGGCCTTTGGCCTCCAGAACACGCGCTCGCCCCGGGCGGTGGAGGGGCGAGCCGAATACGCGAAACTCATGGCGAAGAAAAGAGCCGGGGCGAAGCTCAGCAAGGATGAGCAGGGCCAGGCCAACCAACTCCATCTGTTTGCCGACACCGGCGAGGAGCCGTGACCAATGCGTCGAGTCGTCCGCCCGGCACTATCCACAGCGGATCAAACCTGTCTCGACCGGCGTCAGTCGGCTGTCGATGGCGATCTTCGCATGGGCGCCTCGGGCATCGAGCGCGCATGGAAGACCGCCCGGCAGACCAAGGCGCTGAAGTCGGTGCTGCTGGTATTGCGGCAGATGACCGGGCCGCGTGAGCGCTGCATGTATTGCGTGGATTCGCACGGCTGCGATATCGAGCACTTCCGTCCCAAGGCACGCTTTCCGAAGCGCGCCTTTCAGTGGTCCAACCTGCTGTTGTGTTGCACCGAATGCGGCCGCCTAAAAGGGGATCAGTTTCCGACGGCCAACGGACGCCCGCTGTTGATCGATCCTTCAGCCGAGGATCCCTGGCGCTATCTCGATTTCGATCCGGACACCGGCGGCATCACCGCCCGCTTCGATATCGACACGGACGATTGGTCGCCGAAGGGAGCGAAGACGGTCGAGGTGCTGCGGCTCGATCGGCGCGAAGTGCTGGAAAACGTCTACAAGACTACTTTCCGGCGGCTGTCCCGGATCGTGCAGGATCACCTGGGCGCCGACGGCATCATCGCGCCTGCCTTGTGGGACGCGTTGCGCGACGCCGATGACCACGGCCTGTTGCCGTGGTGTTTCGGACTCACCGGCCAACGAGTGGCGCCCTTCAGCGACTTGCATCGACAGCATCGGCAAGTCTGGGCTTATTGCCAGAGGAGATCGGCGTGACCCCGTTGCGTGCGGCATGACCGGCAAACAGAAGCTCGAACTCACCTGGATCGGCAAGGATATCCGGCCCAAACTCGAGCCGCGCATCCTGCTGGAAGACCCCGCCTGGAGTCATCATGCGACGCACCGGGTCACCGACAACGACCTGTTCGACAACCGGCTCATCTTCGGTGACAACCTGTTGGCGCTGAAGGCGCTGGAGCAGGAGTTCGCGGGCAAGGTCAAGTGCGTGTTCATCGATCCGCCGTACAACACCGGCAGCGCATTCACCCACTACGACGACGGCGTCGAGCATTCGATCTGGTTGTCGCTGATGCGGGATCGGCTGGAGATCATCCGGCGGCTGCTGGCGGATGACGGATCGTTGTGGATCACGATCGACGACAACGAGGCGCACTATCTGAAGGTGCTGTGCGACGAGGTGTTCGGACGGCAGAACTTTATTGCCACGAACGTTTGGCAGAAAAGGTATTCGCGGGAGAATCGCGAGGCCATCGGCGATGCGCACGACTACGTGTTCGTGATTGCCAAGAATGAGGGCCGCTTCAAGTCCGTCCGAAACCGGGTGCCGATTTCGAATGACCAAGCCAAGGTCTACAAGAATCCGAACAAGCACCCACGAGGTCGCTGGCGGCCTATTCCGATGACGGCGCAGGGTTACCGTACGAATCAGATGTACGAGATCATCGCACCGGGCGGGGCAGTCCATCGACCTCCAGAGGGTCGTTGCTGGTCTACGATCGAGAGCGAGTTCAAGAAACTCCGGGATGCAGGGCGCATCTACTTCGGCAAGGACGGCAACAGTCAACCGAACATCATCCGATTTCTCGATGAGGTGGAAGGTTTTGTGCCTTGGACCTGGTGGCCGCATGAGGAGGTCGGGCATACGGATGAAGCGAAGAAAGAAATGCACTACCTCTTCGGGAAAGGCGATCCATTCATCACGCCGAAGCCCGAGAGACTGATTGAGCGAGTCATCCACATCGCCACCAATCCCGGCGACCTCGTCCTCGATTCCTTCGCCGGCTCGGGCACCACCGGCGCGGTCGCCCACAAGATGGGTCGCCGCTGGATCATGGTCGAGCTGGGCGAGCACTGCCACACCCACATCGTTCCGCGCCTGAAGAAGGTCATCGATGGCGATGACAAGGGCGGTATCACCGAGGCGGTCGGCTGGCAGGGCGGCGGTGGTTTCCGTTACTACCGACTGGCCCCGAGCCTGTTGCAGCAGGACCGGTGGGGTCAGTGGGTCGTCAACAAGGATTACAACCCGGAGATGCTGGCCGCAGCCATCTGCAAGCTCGAAGGTTTCACCTACGCGCCCAGCGCGGACTTCTACTGGCAGCAAGGTCGCAGCACCGAGAGCGACTTCATCTACGTGACCACGCAGACTCTGAATGCGGAGCAACTGCTGGCGCTGTCCGACGAAGTAGGACCGGCGCGCACCTTGTTGATCTGCTGCGGCGCCTTTCGGGGCGACCTGAACCGCTACCCCAATCTCACCGTCAAAAAGATTCCGAAGATGGTGTTACAGAAGTGTGAATGGGGACACGACGATTACAGCCTGAACGTGGAGAACCTGCCGCAGGCGGCGCGGCCGGTGAAACAGGCTGCGTCGCAACCAGGGCTGTTCGACGCGGACGAGGCGGCCACATGACCTCGCGGCGGCGCCAGATCGACCGGCCGAGAATTGGTCAGGCAATGCGTGACGAATCCGCTGCACGCCTTGCGTGGCGTCTCGGCCTGTTGCATCCGGGCAAGCGATGAACCGGGACACCATCGTCCGCTCCATCACCGGCCGCCTGAGTCTGCGCGAGCCGCAGGCGGAAAGCCTGCGCAAGCTTGCCGCCGCGCTGGAGGCGGTGCCGGCGCTGCGAGACCATCGGGCGCGTTCGCCGCAAGAACTGGCCGCGATGGTCGAAGCTCTGCGGGCGCAGTTTCCGAAACTGTCGGACTTCGAGCGCGACTTTCCGTCGCTGTGTTTCGCGCTGGCCACGGGCGTGGGCAAGACACGGCTGATGGGGGCCTTCATCAGCTACCTGCATGCCGCCTACGGCCACAAGCACTTCTTCGTGCTGGCGCCCAATCTGACCATCTACAACAAGCTGATCCGCGACTTCACCCCCAACACGCCGAAGTACGTGTTCAAGGGCATCGCCGAGTTCGCCACCACGCCGCCCGAACTGGTCGACGGCGACAACTACGAGCAGCGCGGGGCGCACAGCCTGCTGGGCGGCATCGAGATCAACATCTTCAATATCTCGAAGATCAATACCGAGGTGCGCGGCGGGCGGTCGCCGCGCATCAAGCGTTTGTCGGAGTATCTGGGCCAAAGCTACTTCGACTACCTCGCCGGACTGCAGGATCTGGTGCTGCTCATGGATGAGTCACACCGCTACCGGGCTGGCGCCGGGGTGCGGGTGCTGAACGAACTGAAGCCGGTATTGAGTCTCGAGCTGACGGCAACGCCGTTCACCGAATCCAGCAAGGGGCCGATACCGTTTCGTAACGTGGTGATGGACTACCCGCTGGCGCGGGCCATCGAAGACGGTTTCGTCAAGGAGCCGGCGGTGGTCACGCAGCAGAACTTCAACCCTGGCGCGCACAGCGCCGAGCAGTTGGAGCGCATCAAGCTGATGGACGGCATGCGGGTGCACGAGGAAACCAAGGTCCACCTGCTGACCTACGCGCAGCAGACCGGCGAACGGCCGGTGAAGCCTTTCATACTGGTGATCGCCCGCGATACCACGCACGCAAAGCAACTGGTCCAACTTATCGCCGGTGAGCTGTTCGACGGGCGCTATGCGGGCAAGGTGATCCAGGTCGACAGCAGCACCACCAGCGGCGCCGAGGGCGACGATATCGTGCAGAAGCTGCTGGCCGTGGAAGCCTATGACGAGCCGACCGAGATCGTTGTCCACGTGAACATGCTCAAGGAAGGTTGGGACGTGACCAACCTCTACACCATCGTGCCGCTGCGTGCCGCTAACGCTCGTACGCTGATCGAGCAGTCGATCGGCCGCGGCCTGCGATTGCCCTACGGCCGCAAGACCGGCGTGGAGGTGGTCGACCGGCTGAACATCATTGCTCACGATCGGTTCCAGGAAGTGGTGGAGGAGGCCGGCCGAGGTGATTCGCCGATCCGCCTGAAGCAGTTGAAACTCGATCCGGTTGGCGACGGTGGCGGTGCCTTGTGCAGTCTGGTGGTGACGCCGAGCATCGACGCGCTGCTCGGTATTGGCACGATCGGCGTTTCTCCGGACGGTGCGGGTGCCGTGCTACCACTTGCCTACACGGCGGGAGGCGCACCCGCGACGACGTTTCAGATCGGCGCGCGGATCGACGTGACGCGGGTCGTGCTGGATGTGATCGATGGCCTGAGCCGGCGCACCGGTGACGAAACCGCGGCGGTGCCGACCAGCGCCGCGTTGACGCAAGCAAATGTCCGGGCGGCGATCGTCAGTGCCGTCGAAGCCCGGGTGACGCCGGCGCAGGCCGAGTTGCTCCGCGGGATGGAGAACGATGCCGGTGAAACGATCGCGAACATCGTCAGTCGGACCACCGCGCTGGTTGCCGAGCACAGCATCGACATTCCGCGCATCGTGGTCAGGCCTAAAGGCGCCGTACTCGTGGGCTACCAGCCGTTCACGCTGGATCTGTCGAAGATGAACTTCCAGCCGCAGGACCAGCAACTGGTAGGCCGTGGTCTGCAAACCAGCATCGACGTGCTCTATGGCCAGTCGTCCACCATCGGCGCGGCCAGACTGGAGGACTATATCGTCCGCGAACTGATCGGCTTCGACGATCTGTCGTACGACGCCCATGCCGATCTGATCCACGGCCTGGTAGGGCAAGCCGTGGCGCACTTCGCAACGTACCTGAAGACCGATGCCGAACTGCGCAACGTGCTGGCCAACCAGGGCAAGGCGATCGCCGCGAACATCCACGCGCAACTGGCACGGCACTACGTCGAGGATGTCGGCGAGTGGGAGGTGATCGTCAGCCAGGGATTCACTGTGCTGAAGCCGAGCGCCGTGACGGCCGAAGGCGAGGTGCTGAGTCTGCAACAGACGCCGCCCGACCTCGGCCGGATCGCGACCGTTGTGTACGGCGGCTTCGCCAGGTGCGCTTACGATTTCCAGAAATTCCATTCCAACACCGAGCGCATGCTGGCGCAGATCCTGGAACGCGATGCCGTGCGCTGGTTCCGTCCGGTGCGGGGGCAGTTCAATCTTCACTACTGGCGTGGTGCCGAGCAACCGGAGTACGTGCCCGACTTCGTCGCAGCGACATCGGAAGCTCACTTGCTGATCGAGACCAAGAAGGCGATGGACATTGACGCCGACGAGGTCAAGGCAAAAGCGGCGGCTGCGGCGCAATGGTGCGCGCATGCGTCGGCCTACGCGACCAGCCATGGCGGGAAACCGTGGTGCTACCTGCTCATACCCCACGATGCCGTGATGGTGAATGCCACGCTCGGTGCGCTTACCACTCGGTTCGGACTGCGGCTTTAGCGGAGACCGGCAAGCGGTTCGCAACCGCGGCGCTCGAGTTGTTCACGCGGTTGTCGTTTCGCTGGATGTCGCCGCGCCCGACCTGCGCCACCTGACGGCCGGCTTCGATCAGGCGCACGGCATGGTCTGTGATTCGCTGCGCATCCCGCTCGACGCCGGGGGCTGATCGCACGCGCCCGCCAAGTCCGCTTCGGCGGGCGCTAAGATTCGCTCACGCCGCTCTGGCGACCGAGTGTCACGCACCAGACCATGACCATGCTGTCCCGCTTCCGGGCCAATCGCTCGCGCATGCCGACCGAAACGGTCGAAGTGAGCGAGAAGGACGGCCTGCGCTCCCTGCATCTGGGCAGCGACACGGTGCAGAGCACGATGCGGATCGCCGATCCGATCGAACTGGTGCTCTCCTATACCCGGGCCATGATGGGTTTCCTGCTGTTCCATCCGCAGCCGCGGCATGTGGCCATGCTCGGCCTCGGTGGCGGCTCGCTGGCGAAGTTCGTCCATCACCGGGTCCCCGACGCCAGTGTGACCGTGGTCGAGAACAATCCGCAGGTGATCGCCGCCGCCCGCAGCCTGTTTTCCCTGCCGCCCGCCAGCGAACGATTCGCCGTGATCGAGGGCGATGGTGCCGACTGGGTGCGCAATCATCCAGACGGGTGTGACGTGCTGATGGTGGACGCCTACGACGGCGACGCGCAGGTCGGCGAACTCGCGACCGAGGGCTTCTATGCCGAGGCCGCAAGCGCGCTCCAGGATGACGGCGTGCTGGTGGTCAACCTGTGGAGTTCGGATCGCAGTTTCGATCTCTATCTCCGCCGAATCGAGCGTGCGTTCGATGGGCGGGTGCTGTGCCTGCCGGCCGAGCGGCGCGGGAATGTCGCGATTTTCGGTTTCCGGCGTGCGCCGGGGCCAGTGCGCTGGCCAGCGCTCAGGCACCGCGCCACGCAACTGGCGAAGGCGGTCGGGCTGGAGTTTCCAGACTATGTGGAGCGCTTGCGAGAGATGAATCCACACGACGACAAGCGACTGATTATCTGAGTCTTATCAGCTTCACGGGCGCTTCCGTCCGAGGCTGAAATGTGAAAGAATCGAGTCAAAGATACGATCATGAGGTGACAAACATGATCGACCGCGACGGCTACCGGCCCAACGTCGGCATTGTGTTGTGCAACATGAAATATGAGGTGTTCTGGGGCAAGCGAGTCCGGGAGCACGCGTGGCAGTTTCCGCAAGGCGGCATAAACCCCGGCGAAACACCCGAACAGGCCATGTATCGCGAGCTCATGGAAGAGGTCGGGCTCGACGCCCGCCACGTCCAGATTCTCGGCCGCACGCGCGACTGGTTGCGCTACGACGTTCCCAAACACTGGGTCCGACGCGATCATCGTCACGCGTATCGAGGCCAGAAACAAATCTGGTATCTGTTGCGCCTGGTTGGCCGCGACTGCGACGTGAGCCTGCGCCGCTCCGAAAAGCCCGAGTTCGACGCCTGGCGCTGGAACCACTTCTGGGTGCCGCTCGACAGCGTCGTCGACTTCAAGCGCAACGTCTACCAGCTTGCCCTCACCGAGCTGTCGCGCTTCATCCCGTCGCGCCCGGAGCCCTGTTGGCAGATCGGCCTGCAATTGCAGGCCTCGCCGCCAACCGACGCGGGCTGAGCCTTAAGTCCTCTTTATCGGCGTATCGGCGAGGTGTCGCCAAGTAGTAACATGCTTGCAATCTCCAGTTGGCGAGCTTTCCGCACCATGACCGTCCGCCGCAATGACTATGACGTAACCGATCAGGTCCGCACCACGGACCCCGGCGAAGTTCGTGCCGAAGTCATCCGCATCTTTTTCAATCTGTATGCGCCGCGGTCCGACGGCGACCTGATCATCGCTTTCGACGACGCCACCCGCATCTACCACGGCGACTACCAGGGCTACCTGCCCTGCGACACCCAGTATCACAACCTGCAGCACGTGCTCGATGTCACGCTGGCCATGGCCCGGCTGATGGATGGCTACGAACGCTCCCGGCTCAACAACGTGGCGCCGCTCGGGCAAGACATGTTCCGGCTCGGCGTGGCCCTGGCGCTGTTTCACGATGTGGGCTACATCCGCCGCCAGCACGACACCCGGCATCACAATGGCGCCGAGTACACGCTCACCCATGTGTCGCGCGGCGCACGCTTCCTGCGTGACTATCTCGATCGCGTGCATCTGGGCGATCAGGCCACCCTGGCGAGCCGGTTGATCCACTTCACCGGTTATGAAGTTCCCACCGCGCGCATCCCGGTGCGCGATCCGATGGCGCGCCTGCTCGGCTGCATGCTCGGGTCGGCCGACATCGTCGCGCAGATGTCCGACCGCTGCTATCTCGAGAAATGCCGCGACCGTCTCTATCCCGAATTCGTGGTCGGCGGTATCGCGGTCAGGCGCGACGAACTCGGCGGCGAGCAGGTGGTGTTCTCATCGGGCACCGACCTGGTCTTGAAGACGCCCGATTTCTACCTGAGCGCCATGCAACGGCTCGAAACCGACCTGCAGGGCGTCTATCGCCTGGCCGAGGCGCACTTCAGCGGCCAGAATCTCTACATCGAAGAGCTGGAAAAGAACATCCGCTATGCCCGGGCGGTGCAGCGCCAGCACGATCTGTCGATGCTGCGCCGCTCACCGCCGCCGGCGCAATTCCGCGAGATCGCGGTCAAGCCCTGGCACCATGGCATCCGGCGCGTCAGCCGGCGCACGACGCCGGTTGCAGCATGATCTTGCCCACATGCACGCTCGACTCCATTAGCGCGTGCGCACGGGCGGCCTCGGCGAATCCGAACACCGAATGAATCACCGGTTTCAGCTTGCCCGCTTCCAGTAACGGCCACACCTTCGAGCGCAGCGTCGCGGCGATTTCGCCCTTGAACTCGATGCTGCGCGGACGCAGGGTCGAGCCGGAGATCGACAGCCGCCGGTAGAGAATCTGCGACATGTCGATGGTTGCCGTGGTACCGCCCAGAAAGGCGATCAGCGCCAATCGCCCGTCGGTCGCCAGCGCATTGAGTTCGCGCGGCACGTAGTCGCCGCCCACCATGTCGAGAATCACGTCCACGCCGCGCCCGCCGGTGAGTTCCTTGATCACGGCCACGAAATCTTCGTCGCGGTAGTTGATCCCGCGCTCGGCGCCAAGCTGTTCGCAGGCGCGGCACTTCTCGGCGCTGCCGGCGGTGGCGAACACCCGATGTCCGAACGCGCGCGCCATCTGGATCGCCGTGACGCCGATGCCACTGGAGCCGCCCTGCACCAGGAAGGTTTCGCCGGGCGCCAGGCGCGAGCGTTCGAACACGTTGATCCAGACCGTGAAGATCGTTTCGGGCAGCGACGCGGCTTGCAGCATCGAAAACCCGGCTGGTACCGGCAGGCAATGCGCTGCCGGCGCCAGCGCGAATTCCGCGTAGCCCCCGCCGGGCGTGAGCGCGCAGACCGCGTCGCCGGGCTTCCAGGCGATCACGTCGGTGGCGGTGGCGACCACGGTGCCCGCGACCTCCAGGCCCGGCAGGTCGGAAGCGCCGGGTGGCGGCGCATAGGTGCCCTGACGCTGGAAGCAGTCGGGGCGATTTACGCCCGCGGCGGCAACGCGGATCAGCACCTCCCCGGCGCGTGGCTGCGGCACCGGCCGCGAGACCGTCGCCAGGACTTCCGGGCCGCCCGGCCGGGTGATCTCGATGACGGTCATGGTGGTGGGAATCTGGTTCATGGCGATGTCCTGGTGGAGAGGGAAATGGATTCTAGCTGTGTCATCATTCGCACCCGCACCGGACTGTGATTCGGGCGGCATGATCGACCAGCAGGGGAGACCACGACATGGAGTATCGCAAGCTCGGCAACAGTGGCCTCAAGGTATCGCCGCTGTGCCTCGGCAGCATGATGTTCGGCGACCGTACCGATTACGCCGAATCGGAACGCATCGTCCATGCGGCGCGCGACATCGGCGTGAATTTCATCGACACCGCCGACCAGTACGTGAAGGGCGAATCGGAGCGCATCGTCGGGCGCATCGTGGCCGCCGATCGCGATCGCTGGGTGATCGCCACCAAGGTCGGCAACCCCATGGGTGATGGCCCGAACGAAGCCGGCGTCGGCCGCAAGTGGATGATGCAGGCGCTGGATGCGAGTCTGGAGCGCCTCGGCACTGATTACGTCGATATCTACTATATCCACCTGGATCACGAGGATTTCCCGCTCGACGAGACCGTCGGCGCGTTCGGCGATCTGATCCGGGCCGGCAAGACACGTTACTTCGGCATCTCGAATTTCCGTGGCTGGCGGATTGCGGCCCTGATGCACGAATGTCAGGTGCAAGGGGTGCCGCGGCCGATCGTGTGCCAGCCCCATTACAACGCGCTCAATCGCCTGCCGGAGGTCGAGATTCTGGCGGCGTGCGACCACTACGGCATCGGTGTGGTGCCTTACAGCCCGATCGCGCGCGGCGTGCTGACCGGCAAGTATCTTCCCGGCATGGAACCGCCGAGCGACAGTCGTGCCGGTCGTGCCGACAAGCGGATGATGGAAACGGAGTTCCGGCAGGAGTCGCTGGTCATGGCGCAGACGCTGCGAGTGCATGCCGAGAGCAAGGGTTTCACCGCCGGCCAGTTCGCCTTTGCCTGGGTGCTCGCGAATCGCATCGTCACCAGCGTCATCGGCGGTCCGCGCACGCTGGCCCAATGGCAGGATTACCCGCGTGCCCTCGAGTATCCCTGGGCCGAGGATGACGAGGCGCTGGTGGATTCGCTGGTGCGTCCGGGGCATCCGTCGACGCCGGGCTACAGCGACCCGCGCTACCCGTTGCACGGACGGTTGCTGCGGTCGTAGCGGGCAAGACCGGGACATGAGCCACCGTGGCCCGGAATCATCCGCTCAGGCATCGATCAGCAGACCAGACAAGACATCGCGCAGCGGTGACGGCAGGGCGGTCGGTCGGCGGGTGTCGCGATCGACATACACGTGCACGAAATGCCCCTGCGCCGAGGCCAGCGGTTCATCGTTGCGGAAGATGCCGATCTCGTAGCGCACGCTGCTGCTGCCCAAACCGGCAACCCGAAGTCCGACGTGGACCAGATCGGGAAATGCCATCGCGCTGAAGTAGTTGCACTGCGTCTCGGCCACGAGACCGATCACCGCGCCATGCGCCACGTCGAGTACACCATGCTCGATCAGGTACCGGTTCACGGCCGTGTCGAACCAACTGTAGTAGACGGTGTTGTTGACGTGGCCATAGGCGTCGTTGTCGAGCCAGCGCGTGGTGATGGTGTGGAAGTGTCGATAGGCGGTACGAGGCTCGGGCGCAGGATTGGCCATTTTTAGTGGAGTTGTGCCTGGTCAGTGGTGTCGGTGCGGCGGCGCATGTGCTGCCAGTTGATCGCCAGCATGCCGGCCGCGATGACGATCAGCATGCCGAGCAGCGTGCCGCCGTCCGGAAACTCGCCGAACACCAGCCATCCCAGTAGCGTCGACCAGATCAGTTGCGAGTACACGAAAGGCGCCAGCACCATCGGCGAGGCGCACGTTACCGCGCGGATCAGCAGCAGATGCCCGGTGCCGCCGAAGAACCCGATCACGATCATCAGCCCCAGTTGCCAGGGCTCGGGCGCGTGCCATCCGAATGGCAGCGTCAGCGTGGTGACGGCACTGCCGACCAGTGCGGTATAGAACAGCGTGGTGTAGGGGTCGTCGCGTCCGGCCACCTTGCGGGTGGCGATCTGGTAGAGGCTGAAACACAGGGCGGTACCGATCGGAATCAACGCCATCGGCGTGAATACGTTGCCGCCGGGACGGATGATGACGAGCACCCCGATGAAACCGAGCCCGACCGCAAACCACTGCCGCGGGGTTACCTTCTCGTGCAGCAGCGGCCCCGAGAACGCCGTCACCAGCAAAGGTCCGACGAAGCTGATCGCCGCGGCCTCGGCGAGCGGCAGGAACCCGAGCGACAGGTAGAACAGCCCGGTGGAACCCACCAGAAGCAGGCCGCGCACCAGGTGCAGCCAGGGGCGCGCCGTGCGGACCAGGTCGAGCCGCATCCTCGGTCCGAGCAGTACCAGCATGAACAGCAGATGCACGAAATAGCGCGCCCAGATCAATGGCACCAGCGGATAGCTGCGCAACAGGTACTTGGCGAGCGTGTCCATGGCGGAAAACAGGAACACGGCCGCCATGATCAGACCGATGCCGCGGAAGAGATGCTGCTGCGGATGGGCGTGGCCGGCTACCACGGGTTGACCGCGAGCGCGGCGCGGCCGGCGAACACGGCATCGGGTCCGAGCGCCTCTTCCACGCGCAGCGCTTCGTTCCACTTCGCCATACGTTCCGAGCGGGCGAAGGAGCCGACCTTGAGTTGGCCCGCGTTCCAGCCGGTGGCGAGGTGCACGATGGTGACGTCCTCGGTCTCGCCGGAGCGCGCCGAGACGATGGTGCCGAAGCCGGCACGCTGGCCGGCGTCGAGCGCCGCGCGCGTCTCGGTGACGGTGCCGGCCTGGTTGGGCTTGATCAGCACGGCGTTGCAGGCACGGTCCGACGCAGCGGCGTCGACACGCCCTGCGCTCGTGACCAGGTAGTCGTCACCGATGATCTGGATGCGGCCACCGATCGCGGCGGTGAAAGCGCGCATGCCCTCGCGGTCGTCCTCGGCCAGCGGATCCTCGATCGACACGATCGGATAGCGCCCGCACCAGTCGAGCAGCATGGCGATCATGCCGTCGCGATCGAGTTCACGCCGGTCCAGACCGAGCGTGTAACGGCCGTCACGGCCGAACTCGGACGCGGCGATGTCGAGCGAGATGGCCATGTCTTCGCCCGGCCGGTATCCCGCTTTTTCGATGGCGCGCGTGAGCATGCCCAGCGCTTCCTCGTTCGAGTCGAATACCGGCCAGAAGCCGCCTTCGTCGGCGACGCCCTGCAGCTTGCCGGCATCGCTCATCGCCTGGCCCGCGGCCCGGTAGACCTCGGCCGTCATGGTCAGTGCCTCGGCGAAGGTCCGGGCGCCGGTGGCGATCACCATGAAGTCCTGGATGTCGACCCGGCGCCCGGCATGGGCGCCGCCGCCGAAGATCTGGATCTCGGGCAGCGGTAGTCGTACCGGGTTGCCCGCGGCGAGCCATGCATAGAGCGGCATGTCGTTCGCCATGGCGACGGCGTGAAGAATGGCCATTGACACGGCAATGGTGGCGTTGCCGCCGAGCCGTGCCTTGTTGGCGGTGTTGTCGAGCGCGATAAGCTCGGCGTCGACGCGGCTCTGGTCGGTGGCGTCCATCCCCTGCAAACGCGCGGCGATCGGGCCGTTCACATTGCCCAGGGCAAGGGTCACGTCCATGCCGCCGAGCGCCGCGCCGCCGTCCCGCAGGTCGATCGCTTCGTGGGTGCCACGCGAGGCGCCGGCCGGGGCGATGGCCCGGCCTCGTGCGCCACCGCCGAGGCGGACCTCGGCTTCGACGGTAGGTCGGCCGCGTGAGTCCCACACGCGGCGGGCAAGGATGCTGGCGATCGTGGTGTCGGTCATGGATGCGTTGACGGTGATGGCGAATCGTTTCGGCGCCGGTGGCAGTTGGCGGGTGCGCCGCGGGTTCGATCGCCGGCCGCTACCATCTCGCGATGTCCGCGCGCCACGTGTCTTGTACCCTGGCGAGGTTATCGACCGGGTTGTGAAGAAGCTGCAGGGCCACTCTCCGCACCTTGGCGCGATCGCGATCGTCGGTGATGTATTCGACCGGCGACTTGCCGTCGATGCGAGCCAGGAACAAACCTGGCAGCAGGTGGGCCACGCGCGCTTCGAGATCCGCGGCAGGTTCCCACGTCGCGCCCGCCAGGTAGGTCTGGTACAGGGTGCTGAACGAATGCAGCAGGCTCACCCAACTGGCTGGACGCCACACGCACTTCAGCAGCAGGTGATTCAGGCAGAAGGCGAGATCGAAAGCCGGGTCGCCGTACCACGCGCATTCGGCGTCGAGGAACACCGGGCCGTCCGGTCCGACCAGGATGTTCTTCGGGCTCACGTCGCCATGCACCAGCGCGCGCTTGTTGCTTCGTGTCGTCTCGATCAGCCGGGTCAGTGCCTCGGCGCATTCCGGGTGGGCCAGAGCCGTGGCGGCCAGATAGGGTTCCAGGCGGATCGGCGTGAAGATGGCATCGGTGTCGAACCGCGCCGGGATGGTGGCGTCGGTAGCGGTGTGGGCATGGATGCGGGCGAGACATCGGCCCACTTCGCGCGCGGTGCCGGCGTCGACGATGCCGTCACGCAACTGAGTTTTCCACACCGGATGCGTCGCCGGATCGAGATAGGCCATCGCGAACATGCCGGCCTCGCGGTCTTCGCCGAGAATTGCCGGCACAGCCTGCGGCACGACCGCGGCGGCAACCCGCATCCATTCGACTTCATAGCGATTGCGTTCGACCGGCGCCCGCCAGTCGGCAATCACCTTGAGCTGCGCGAGCGCGCGCTTGACGCAGATCGGACCCCGGGCAAGGTCGATCCGGAAGATGTCCGAGGAGACCCCGCCGGTCAGCGGCTCGGCGCGCAAGGCCTCGTGAGGCGCGAGCAGGCCCATGCGCTCCAGGGCGGTGCGGAAGATCGAAAGCTGACCGGGCGAGTCGGACACTAGAATAAAGTCGAAGCGCGGAACGCGGTCGTCGCCGGTGCGACGCCGCCACCGCCATCAGCCAACGACTCTAGCACAAGGGTTCTTCCCGCCATGCCTGCCATTCTCGCTCTCGACCAGGGCACCACGAGCTCACGCGCCATTGTCTTCGACGAGGTTTGCCGCGCCATCGGAATGGCGCAACGCGAACTGCCGCAGATCTTCCCGCGATCGGGATGGGTCGAACAGGATCCGGAGGTCATCTGGGCGACGCAGCTTGCGACCGCGTGCGAGGCGCTCGCCAACGCCGGACTACGCGCGGCCGATGTTGCCGCCATCGGCATCACCAACCAGCGCGAGACCACCATCGTGTGGGAGCGGGCGTCGGGGCGGCCGATCGGCAACGCGATTGTCTGGCAGGACCGGCGCACCGCGGATCGCTGCCGCCAACTGGAAGCGGACGGCCACGGTGAATTGTTCCGGCAGCGTACCGGCCTGGTGCTCGATGCCTATTTCTCGGGCACCAAGGTGGCGTGGTTGCTCGACCACGTACCCGGCGCCCGTGAGCGCGCGCAGGCCGGGGAGCTTGCGTTCGGCACCGTGGATTCGTGGCTGATCTGGAAGCTCACCGGCGGTGCGGTCCACGTGACGGATGTGACCAACGCCGCGCGAACCTTGCTGTTCGACATCAGCCGCGGTGAGTGGGATGACCAGTTGCTGGAACTGGTCGGCGTACCGCGTGCCGTCCTGCCGGCAGTGGTTGCGTCGAGCGGGGTGGTGGCGACCACCGATGCCGATGTGTTGGGGGCGCGGATTCCGATCGCGGGTATTGCCGGCGATCAGCAGGCCGCGCTCTTCGGCCAGCGCTGCACCACACCGGGCCGGGTGAAGAACACCTACGGCACCGGCTGTTTCCTGCTCATGCACACCGGTACGTCGGTACCAACGTCGCGGCACCGGCTACTCGGCACGGTGGCGTGGCGCACGGGCGACCGCACCGAATATGCGCTCGAAGGCAGCGTGTTCATTGCCGGTGCCGCCATCCAGTGGCTGCGCGACGGACTCGGGCTGATTGCCCGCGCCGAAGATGTCGAGGCGCTGGCAGCCAGCGTTCCCGATGCCGGCGGCGTCTGCTTCGTGCCGGCGTTCACCGGGCTGGGCGCGCCACACTGGGATCCGCAGGCTCGCGGCGCCGTGTTCGGCATCTCGCGCGGCACCACGCGTGCGCATCTGGCTCGTGCGGCGCTCGAAGCCATCGCCTTCCAGACCGCCGACATCGTCGGTTGCATGCAGGCCGACGCGGGCGTGGCGCTGACCGAATTGCGTGCCGATGGCGGCGCGAGCCGCAACGATCTATTGCTGCAGTTTCAGGCCGACCTGCTCGGCGTTCCGGTGGTCCGTGCCGCGCAGACCGAATCGACGGCGCTCGGCGCAGCCATGCTGGCGGGGCTCGGCGTCGGCATGTGGCCGGACGGCGCCGCGCTCGATGGTCTCTGGCGGGCCGGCCGGGTGTTCGAGCCGTCGATGGCGGCGTCGAAAGTCGACGCCCTCAAGGCCGTGTGGACCGAGGCGGTGTCACGCAGCCTGGGATGGCAGCGAGACGCCTGAACGAAGGGACTTCAGAAGCGAAGGGGCAGCGCCCACAGGGCCCCCCGAGGACGCTGCGCCCCCTCGAGGGGGAAGGCGAAGCGTAGCGCAGCCTGGGGGTGGACCTCCACTCACCTCAACGGCAGCCCGATACGCAGCGGATCATGCGCTCGGCGCAGGTGACCTCGCTGAACCGCGGCGCGACCACGACGTCGGTGTCGGTGCCGCTGTGCTCGACCACCGCGTTGTTGCATTGACGCAGGCTGGTCACGTACTTGGCAGGCGCCAGCCACCGCACCCCGGTGCACCCCGGCTCGCCATGACCGAAGCGCACGCCGGCTTCATAGGTACTGCACAGCAGACCGTTGTGCTGGACCCAGGTGTCGACGTAAAGCTCGCCAGTCTTCGCCAGCCAGGCTTCGCCCCGATTGCGGCCGAAGTTGAACTCCAGGCGGTCGGTCTTGTTGTCTTTGGTAACGGCGATGGCCGGCACGGCTGGCGCCTTCGCACGGCGAATCGCGGGGTCTTCGTCGTTCTGCGCGATGGCCGCGGGGACGCCGATCGCGATGCCGGCGAACACAGCCAGACACAGTGCGGGAAAGGCGATGGTGTGCATCAGCGGATGTTACGCCTGCATGCCGTCATCGGGGCGGCTTGCGGGCATCAGCCGAGCGCGGTCGACTCGATGCGTTGCACGCCCGCGGCGCTCATGTCGTCCCAGGCCTTTGCGAGCGAACCATCGAGGTCGATGCCGCGCGATGCATCATCGATGACCACTGCCTCGAAGCCCTGTTTGCGCGCATCGATGGCGCTCCAGGCGACGCAGAAGTCGGTGGCCAGGCCAGCCAGGAAGCAACGCTTGATGCCGCGCTCGCGCAGGTAGCCGGCCAGACCTGTCGGCGTCTTCCCGTCGGCCTCGAAAAACGCCGAGTAGCTGTCGATGTCGCGGTGACAGCCTTTGCGGATGATGAGCTGCGCGTGCGGCACCTCGAGGCCCGGCGCCAGGGCGGCGCTGGCGCTGCCCTGCACACAATGGGTCGGCCACAGCACCTGGGTGCCGTAGGGCAGGGCTATGGTCTGGTAAGGCGCCGTGCCCGGATGATTGGCCGCGAACGACACGTGGTCGGCCGGATGCCAGTCCTGCGTCAGCACGACATACCGGAAGCGCTGCGCGATGGCGTTGATGAGGGGCACCACTTCGTCGCCGCGACCGACGGCGAGCGAGCCGCCGGGCAGGAAGCCATTCTGGACATCGATGACCAGAAGCACGTCGTGAACGGTGGGCGTGATGGACGAAGGCGTCATGGCTGCGGTCGTGAAGATTGAACGAACCGTGAGCGTAGGGGTATTGGTCGTCCGTTGTCGAGACTGACTGACGCAGGGACTGGGACTGGGCCCGCGGCGGCGACCGGCGATCAACCGAGGGCGAGTTCGCGTTCGAGCGGCCTCGCGAGCGCGGCTCGCCACGCTTCGAACGCCTCGGCTGCCATCGGCTTCGCGATCAGGTAGCCCTGAACCAGATCGCACTTCGCCCGTCGCAGCACGGCCAGCTCGGCCTCGGTTTCCACGCCTTCGGCGGTGACCTCGAGCCCGAGGCTGTGGCCGATGTCGACGATCGACCGCAGCAGCGCCTGGCGCCGCGGGTCGCGGTCGACACCGTCGACGAAGCTGCGGTCGATCTTCAATTCGTTCACCGGCAGGCGCTGGAGATAGGCGAGCGAGGAATGGCCGGTGCCGAAATCGTCGATGGCCAGGCCGACGCCGATCTCGCGCAGTTCCCGCAACACGCGGATCGGATCCGGGCCGCTCGCCAGCAGACCGGTCTCCGTGAGTTCGAGCTGCAGCCACCGGGCAGGCACATGACGGCTGCGCAGCAGCGTGGCCACCCGGTCGGGCAGGCCGCTGTCCTGAAGATCGAGCGTGGAGACGTTCACCGCCAGCGTCATGTCGATGCCCCGTGCCTGCCATTGGGCGAGTGTATTCACGGCCTGCTCGAGCATCCACTGCGTCACCTGCCGGATCCGGCCGGTGCTCTCGGCGAATGGAATGAACTCGCTCGGTGGTAGCCAGCCGCGCTCCGGGTGCTGCCATCGCACCAGTGCCTCGGCGCCCAGCAAGCGGCCATCGAGCGGCGAGACCTTGGGTTGCAGGAACTGGCGCAACTGGCCACCGCCGATAGCCTGGTGCAGGTCGGACAGCAGGCTCAGGTGCGACTGGAGCGACGACTCGAGCGAGGGGTCGTAAAGCAGGTGTTGCTGGCGCTGGCGCTTGCCCTCGAACATCGCCTGCTCGGCGCGGCGCAGCAGGGTTTCGGCCGTATCCGCGTGCTCCGGGAACAGCGCCATGCCCACCGACACGGACAAGTCGAGCGCGTGCCCCTGCCAGCTCACCTTGTGTTCCACCGCGTGCAGCATGCGTTGCGCGAGCAATGGCGCATCGGTGGCGGCGTCGAGCGGCACCAGGACCACGAAGGTTCCGCCGCCGAGCCGACCGATTTTTGCGCCATGCGAGAACCCGGCTGCAAGACGGGCAGCCGCGTTCTGCAGCACGGCATCCCCGGCATCGAAACCGAGGATCGCGTTGACGCTTTTCAACCGATCGACGTCCATGCACATCAGCACTGCCAGTCGCTGGCGATCGCGGCAGGCGGATAGCAAGGCCGCGGATTCGGCGACGAAGCGCTCGCGTTGCGCCAGACCGGTCAGGCGGTCGGTGTGGGCCATGCGCAGCAGCCGCTGCTCGCGTTCGCCGACGGCGTCGGCGAGCGTGTTCATCACGGCGGCAAGGCGCCCCACTTCATCGTCGCTGGTCACCGGGACCCGGTGTGCGTAGTCGCCGGTGGCGAGCAGATGTCCGACCGTCTCGGCCCGGCGCAGCGGGCGGACGATGCCGCGGGCGATGCCCATCGCGAGCAGTGCGCCGAGCAACAGGGCGACGCCACAAAGTCCCCAAACCACGTGCCGGTCGGTGGCGGTCCGGGCTTGCAGTTCGGCTGACTGGTGGGTGGCGGTCGCGCGCTGTTGCCGGGTGAGTTGGTCCAGCGCCTCCGACAAGCGGTTCAACGATTCCTCGGTCTGTGAGCCGAGCATTGCGCGGGCCGCCTTCAGATCATCGGCCTCGATCAGATCAGCGGTCTGAAGATAGGATTCCCGGTAGTTCCGCAGCCGTTCCAGAACCGACTGGACCGCTTCACCCCGACCATCATCGAGGTGCCGTGATTCCAGCGCCGCCAGTGCGTGGTCGGCCAGCGCGTTGGAGGCATCGATCTGGGCATAAGCCGGTACCCTCGCTGCTCGCGGAAGGCTGATCAGCACCAGGAGCTTTCGGGCTGCCGCATCGGACATGCGGCGCGCCTCGTCGACGCGTTCGGCGATCTCGTATTGCTCGGTAGCCAACTGCTGGTAGCGGACCGCCAGAGTGCTCATGCGGTCGTCGGCGAGCCAGGCGATTCCCAGTGTGAACGACAGCAACACCAGAAACGCCAACGCCAGGCGCATGCCGATGCGCAATCGGAAAACCGGATGGAGGAGGTTCGATGTCATGGGTGGGCATGGAGTTACCACTGGGCTAACGGCTGCCCGGACCCGAGTCTTGAGGTGGGGCGATGCATCGCGTCGATGTCGTGGCTCGCGCCCACCGGTGGTTTCGGCCGACGCGGCCGGCGGCGTTATCCGCCCTCGCCGGATGGCCCGAATCGCTCTTCGATCTGTGCTTCGGAGTAGTAGCCGCGGGTGAAGTCGAGCGCGACCGCCGCCGGATCGCGCCGGCGCGGATCGCCGTAGCCGCCGCCGCCCGGCGTCGAGACCGACACCACGTCGCCCGCGTGCAGTTCGATGTCCTGATCCTTCGACCGGTGCGGTGGCACGTAGTCGGCGCCATTGATCCTGACCTGCACCGTGTTCAGGCCACCCGCCGAACCGCCGGCGGCGCCCGGCGGACCGAACACGCCGTGGTCCATCACCATCGATGCCCGCGCGGTGCCGGCGCGAAGCCGCACCGAGTAGGTGACACCGAAGCCGCCGCGATACTGGCCGGCGCCGCCCGAGCCTTGGTGCAGCGCGTACTGCTCGAACAGCACCGGGTAGCGCTGCTCCATCACCTCGATCGGCGTGGTCTTGGAGATGCCGATGGTCGAACAGCCGTTGGAGATGCCGTCGCCGAGCGGCGAGCCGCCGTAGCCGCCGCCCGAGATCATGTACATCACGTAGGGGCGGTTGCGGCCTGGGTCGAAGCCGCCGAGCGCGAAGTTTCCCGAGGTGCCGGCGGGGGCTGCGAACAGGCGTTCGGGGATGGCCTGGGCCAGCGCATCGAACACGGCCTCCGCGATGCGCTGGCTGACCTCCGCGGCGCAGCCCGACACCGGGCGCGGATACCTCGCGTAGAGGAAGGTGCCTTCGGGATCGGTGATGCGCAGCGGCTCGAACGTGCCGGCGTTGATGGCCACGTCCGGAAACACATGCTTGATGGCGAGGTAGATCGACGAGCGGGTGGTGGCGATGACGCTGTTCATCGGCCCGCGGCACGGCGGCGATGAGCCGCTCATGTCGAAACTCAGAGTCTCGCCCGACTTGGTCACGGCCATGGCGATGCGCAGCGGCTCGTTGACCACGCCATCCGAATCGACGAACGCCTCGCCGTGATAGGTGCCATCGGGGATGGTGGCGATCGCCGCGCGCATTTGCCGCGATGCCCGCCGTTCGAGTTCGGCGATGGCCGCGTCGACAACGTCCGCGCCGTAGCGGTCGAGCAGGCCGGTGAGCCGCTGCTCACCGACAGCCAAGGCTGCCGCCTGGGCCTGGATATCGCCGATGCGCTGGTCGGCCAGACGGATGTTCGACAGGATGATAGCCAGGATTTCCTGGTCGAGCACGCCGGCCTTGAACAGCTTGACCGGCGGCAGGCGCAACCCTTCCTGTTCGACCTCGGTCGCCTTGGCCGAGAACCCGCCCGGCACCATGCCGCCGGTGTCCGGCCAGTGGCCGGTGTTGGCCAACCAGCACCACAGGCGACCCTGATGGAAAAAGGGCTTCACGAACTTGACGTCCATGAGGTGGGTGCCGCCGAGGTACGGATCGTTGACAATGTAGATGTCGCCTGGCACCAGGTCGCGGGCGCGCTCGATCACGGCCTGGGTCGAGAACTGCATGGTGCCCACGAATACCGGCAATCCAAGTTCGCCCTGGGCGATCAGGGCGCCGGTGTCACGGTGATAGATGCCATCCGAGCGGTCGAGTGCCTCCGAGATCACCGGACTGAACGCGGCCCGGACGAAGGCGAGGTCCATCTCGTTGCAGACCTGCTGCAGGCCGTTCTGGATGACGGCGAGGCTGATCGGATCCATGTGTCGTCGCGCCTGGAGAGTGATTTTCCAGTGTACCGCCGGTACCTTTTCAAGGCCGCGTTTCCGCTAACGCAAGATGACGGTAAAGTTACGTATTGTCGTTGGAGACCGGGAGCCCGATGAAAGCCACGACCGCCCTGGATGGGCTGTGGGCAGCAACCTTGCTGGTACTGCTGCCGATTGCACCCCTCATTGCCAGCCTGATTTCGGCGGACGCATCCTACTGCCGTCGCTACGCCGGCACATTGGTGCGCGCCGCCAGACACATCGGCGCGCAGTTCCGGGCGCGTGCGTTTTCCCGGTGGATCTTCTACCAGCCCCCGCCCGCCGGACAACGCGACGACATCGTCGGCGGCTGTACCCACTGCGGCAACTGCTGCCTGCATCGCCAGTGCGTGTTCCTCGACTGGAGCGCGGAGGGTCATTCGCGCTGCCGCATCTACGGACGCAGCTTCTGGCGTCTGCTGGCCTGCGGCCGCTATCCCGAAAGCGCCCTCGACATCAGTCTCTACGCGTGCCCGAGTTTCGCCGCTGTGGCGCGGAGCGGCCCCTCCCGTTCGCGCACGATTCCGATTGCGGTCATGGAGCCGCAACACGCCGTTGTAGCAAAAACCACGCATTGAGGTAATGCCGCTGTCACGTTGCCTCAATAGTCTCCGTGGGCATGGCGCACGCCGTTGCGCTCCCGGAGAACATCTTGAAGCCCGATGACCTGACGCTGCTGGACCGCATCGACCAGAAGGTCTTCGATGCCATCTATTCGCGGTCACTGGTCTACAACACCTGCTGGGAGGATCCGGCGGTCGACCGCCAGGCGCTCGCCATCGGGCCCGAAGACACCGTGCTGGTCATCACCAGCGCCGGCTGCAACGCCCTCGACTACGCCCTGTGCGAGCCACGACGCGTACATGCGGTCGACGCCAATCCGCGCCAGACGGCACTGCTCGAACTCAAGCTCGCCGCCATCCGGCACCTCGACTTCGACGACTTCTTCCAGGTGTTCGGTCGTGGCCGGCACCTGCGCTTCGATCAGCTCTATCGCGACGCGCTGCGAGCCGACCTGTCGCCGTTCGCGCAGTCTTTCTGGGACCGGAACGGCAACTGGTTCCAGCACGCCGAGGAACTCGGCAGTTTTTATTATCACGGACTCTCCGGCGTGGTTGCCCGCGGTCTGCGTGGCTACCTGAAGGTGCGGCCCACGCTCGGCCGGGCCATCCGCGATCTGATCGATGCGCCCAACGTCGAGGAGCAGCGTCACATCTACGACGCGCGAGTGCGCCCTGAACTCTGGACATGGCCGATGAACTGGATGCTCGGCCGCCAGCTCACGATGTCGATGCTTGGCGTTCCGCATCCGCAACGCAAGGAAGTGCAGGCCCAGCACAGCGGTGGCGTGGCCGGCCATGTGCGCCAGGCGATCGAATACGTGTTCCGTCATCTGCCGGTGGCGAACAATTATTTCTGGCAGGTCTATCTGCGCGGCCACTACAGCGCCCGTTGCTGCCCCGAATACCTGAAACGCGAAAACTTCGTCCGCCTGAAGGCCGGCCTGTCGGACCGCATCGTTCCA
Organism: Betaproteobacteria bacterium; assembly: GCA_025350245.1. GTDB lineage: Bacteria > Pseudomonadota > Gammaproteobacteria > Burkholderiales. The sequence goes on along the minus strand of JANXYG010000129.1, from coordinate 12,487 downwards.
CACACCTGCACGGTCACCGAGTTCCTCGATGCCACCCGCGAACGCATCTCGAAGTACGTGCTGCTCGACCACATGGACTGGATGAGTTCGTATCACCCGCAGGCGCTGCGCGAAGAGTGGCAACTCATCTTCGAGCGGGCGGTGCCGGGGGCGCGCTTGATCTTCCGCAGCGCGCATGCGAAGCCGCGCTATCTCGACCGCATCGAGGTGCGGCACGACGAACGCGCCGTTGCGCTGCCCGGCTTGCTGCGATTTCACGACGAATGGGCTCGCGAGTTGACGCGGCAGGATCGCGTCCACACCTACGCCGGCTTCCATATCGCCGATTTGCCGGCGTAGGTTCGGTGCCGCCTCGATCGCATTTCGCTCGCTACCCCCGATGGTGGGGCGGGGTCCTGGGCGCGCTGCGGCCAGTGGGTCGGTGAGCATTTCGGACGCAAGGGTCCTGTGGCACCTGCTGCGCGGCCAACCGCGCACCGGCGATCACGCGTCGCGACTCGCGGCATTCTATGGACCGCAGGCGGCCGACTACGACCGCTTCCGCGAGCGCCTGCTGCAGGGGCGGCGCGAACTGATCGATCAGATGGACATTGCCGCGGGGTCGAGCGTGGTCGAGCTCGGCTGCGGCACCGGTCGCAATGTCGAATTCCTCGGGGAGCGCCTGTCGACGCTGGCCCGGGTCGAACTGGTCGACCTCTGCGCCCCGTTGCTGGAGCGGGCACGACTGCGCGCCGCGGGCTGGCCCAATGTGCATGTGATTGCGGGCGATGCGACCAGTCATGCGCCGGCCGATGCGGTTGATGCGGTCTATTGTTCCTACTCGCTGAGCATGATTCCGGACTGGTTCGACGCGATCGACAATGCGTTGCGCATGCTGCGCCCGGGCGGTGTGGTGGGTGTGGTCGACTTTCATGTCTCGCGGCGCGATCCTGTTGCCGGCCGGGTGCGGCATGGCGCGGCCACCCGGGCGTTCTGGCGCACCTGGTTCGAGCGCGACGGCGTGTTCCCAAGCCCCGATCACCTGCCGTACCTGTCCCGGCGCTTCGACCCGGTGGTCATTCGCGAAAGCAGCGCGTCGGTACCCTATCTTCCCGGCGTGCGGGTGCCCTGGTACCTGTTCGTGGGACGCAAGGCCTGAGCGACGACCGTGGCATGGTGGTCGGGTAGACTGATTTTCCGCGTTGGCCGGCCGACCCGATCCGAACCATGACGACACCTCTGGACGACCAGGTTTTCACGCAACGGTTCATCGATACCGGTGCGTGGTTCCTCGGCGAACGGCACTGTCGCGAGACGCTGGAACGCTGCGGTGACGACGCCGCGACCTGGCGACAACTCGGGTTCGTGCTCACCCATCGGGGGCGCAAGGTCGACGCCGTCGCGGCGTACGCGGTCGCGGCCGAGCTCGATCCGGCGAGCGCCCACGTCCACCAGTGGTGGAGCGGGAAGCTCGCCGAGGAAAGCGGCGATTTCCATGCCGCCGCGGAACACTATGCGACGGCGCTGGACTGCCGTCCCGGCTTCGAACTGGCGCGACTTGCCGCGCACCACAATGCGATCGCAAGGCGGGAAATCGCGTTCGCGCGAGAGCGGGCAGGCGACCGTCCCGGCCCGGCGACTGCCGCGCGCTTTCTCCTGATAAAGGCCTGGGGCACCGGTTTCTGGTCCGAGATCATGCATCTGCTGGGCGCGCTGCTCACCGCCGAGATCACGGAGCGGATTCCGGTGGTCCTGTGGGGCGCCAACAGCCTCTTTCGCGAACCGGGATTGGTCGATGGCTACACTCAGTTCTTCGAGCCGGTGAGCGACACCGGCCTGGACGATCTGCCGGTTGCCGAAGGGGCGATCTACCCGCCGAAATGGACGCCCGCGAATCTCGGTACCGAAAACGTCGGCAAGCACGACGGGCCTTACGCGCGCCTGAGCGGTGCGCGCTTCGTCGGTCGTCCCGAACCGCTGGCGGTGATCGACCATGTCACCAGCACGCATCTGGCCCGCCACTGGATTCCGCCCTGGCACCCGCTGCATGGACGGTCGACCGCGGCGGTCGACCGATGGATCGCGGACAAGTACCTCCGTCCCTGGCCATTCCTGATCGAAGCCGCGGAAACCTTCGTGCGTCGGCGCTTCGGTGCCGGCACCCCGTTCACGGCGGTTCACCTTCGTGGCACCGACAAGGGGGCCGAGGCGCCGCTGCTGGACGCACTGAACTTCCACGCGCTGGACGAGGCCGGTGCGGCGGGCGACGTGTTCGTCCTGACCGATTCGGTCAGGTGGCAACGCGAAGCTGCCGGGCGGCTGGGGGCGCGCGCTCACTTCGCACCGGCAACCAGGGGCACGGGAGATACCGGCATCCACTTCGAACGCGCGGCCGGCCCTACCCAATTGGGCGAGGAAGTTCTGACCGACGCGCTGATTGCAGCACGGGCCTCGCATTTCGTGGGCAACGGCTGGTCGAGCGTGTCGTGCGGCGTTCGCCTCCTGTCGAATGCCGCTCCGGAATCGATCCGGCTGCTCGGCCTGTTCGATGTCGGCCGCAATCACTACGGCGAGTACTACTGAGGTGACGCCCATCCCCAGCCTGCGCTGCGCGCCGGCTTCGCCCTCGAGGGGGCGCAGCATCCTCGGGGGACCCTGTGGTGCTGCCGACGGCCAGGGGCCGTGCATTCGATACCCCGGCGGTGCCGCCAAAGACGCGTCCGATGCGCCCTGATAGTGGTGATTCGGCGATCGGTAGCAAATTGCGAGACTGATGAGGGCGTATGACGCGTTGTGCCGGCATCCGCATGCCACCTGCATGCCTGCTCGATAGCATCGGTTCCGGGTCGCGACAACAGCGGCCCGCAACCGATCGTCCCACTCGACCAAGGAGAACCATCATGAATCACCACCACATCGTCATCGCCCTGATCGCCACCTTCGTGCTCGCCGCGCCGGCCCTGGCCACGCCGCAGACCGACAAGATGAAGAGCTGCAACGCCACTGCCAAGGAGCAGACGCTCAAGGGCGACGCGCGGCGCGACTTCATGAGCCAGTGCCTGTCATCCAAGCCCGAGCCCGACCGGCTGGCCAAGCGCGAGAAGGTGAAATCCTGCACCTCGGACGCCAAGGAAAAGTCGCTCAAGGGCGACGAACGCAAGAAGTTCATCAGCGAGTGCGCGGCGGCTTGAGTTCGAAAGCCGCGTTCGACGCAAACCGGGTCGCGATCTTCGCGGCCCGGTTTGCTTTTCAGGGATGTCGGGAACGCCTCACACCGACACCAGCAGGTTGCCGATCGGATCGCGCGTCACGCGATTGCCAGGCTCGATGACGATGGTTGTGTCGAGCTGCTCCACGATCGCAGGTCCGATGAAGCGGGCGCCGACCGGCAGCCATTCGCGCTGGTAGATCGGGGTTTCGTGCCAGTCGCCGTCGAACCACACCGGACGTGTTGCGCGGCGTGCTTCCCCCAGCGTTGCTTTCATCGCATTGCCCGCCAGCGTCGCCAGCGGCATGGTGCGGCGGCGCCCGATCACCGCCGTGCGCAGGCTCACCAGGACCGGACGGATCTCCGTGAGACGCACATGGAAGCGGTGCCAGTAAGCCGCCTCGAATGCCGAGTGAAGTTCCGCAGCGGAGATGTCGGGTGAACCAATCGGGATGTCGAGCAGATGGCTCTGTCCCTGGAACTGCATGTCGGCGGCAAAGCGGCAGTCGATGCGTTCCACCGTGACACCTTCGCGGGCGATCACTGCTTCACCCTGCGCCACCTGCTCCGCCAGGACCGTGCGCACCAGCGCCCCGGGCAGCTCTGAAAGCGTCACGTTCACCGTGCGTACGTAGTCGTGGCGCAGATCCGCCACCACGCAGCCCAGTGCGTTGGTGAGTCCGGGGCGCGCGGGCACCACCACGGTAGGGATGCCCAGTTCGCGTGCCAGCGCGCAGGCGTGCAACGGCCCGGCGCCGCCGAAGGCGAACAGCGCGAAGTCGCGCGGGTCGTGGCCGCGTGCGAGGCTCACCATGCGGATCGCGCCCGCCATGCGATCGTTGGCGATGCGGATGATCGCCGCTGCGGCCGCCTCGGGATCGAGTCCCAAAGGCGCACCGATACCCGTGCCGATGGCGCTGCGCACCTGATCGACGGCGACCGGCGTATCGATGGCCAGCAGTCGTGCCGGGTCCAGGCGCCCGAGCACGAGGTTGGCGTCAGTGATGGTGGGTTCGGTGCCGCCGCGGCCGTAGCAGATCGGGCCGGGCCTGGCGCCAGCGCTGCGTGGGCCGACCAGCAGCATGCCGCCGTCGTCGACGCGCGCGATCGACCCGCCGCCGGCGCCGATGGTGTGCACATCCACCATGGGCACATGGATCGGCATCGCATACTCGAGCTCGAGTTCGGACGACAGACGCGGCTCACCGCCGTCGATCAGCGCCACGTCGCTGGAGGTGCCGCCCATGTCGTAGGTGATCAGGCGTTCGATGCCGGCTGCCCTCGCGGTAACGGCCGCGGCGATCACGCCGGCGGCGGGCCCCGACATCACCGAGTTCACCGCGGTCTCATGCGCCAGCGGCGCCGCGATGGTGCCGCCGTTGCCCTGCATCACCAGCAGCTCGCGTCGGAAGCCATTGGCGGCGAGTCCGACCAGCAAGTGCTCAAGGTACCGATGCAGCACCGGTTGCACCGAGGCGTTCACGGCGGCGGCAACGCCGCGCTCGTATTCGCGATACTCCGACAACACTTCATGCCCGGCAGTGACGTAGCGATTGGGCCAGAGTTCGCGGGCGATCGCCGCGGCGCGGCGTTCATGCGCCGGCTCGCGATAGCTGTGCAGGAAGTGGATCACCAGCGACTCGCAGCCGAGGTCGAGCAGGCGGGCGACGGCGGAGCGAACCGCAGCGTCGTCCAGCGGGGTCAGTACCTCACCTTCGGCACTGATCCGCTCCGGCACCTCCATGCGCCGCTCGCGCGGAATCAGCGGCACGAAGCTGCCGGTCAAGCCATACGGCGTGGGCCGGGTGCGGCGCCCGAGTTCGAGCACATCCCGGAAGCCCTGCGTGGTGATCAGGCCCACCAGCGCCAGCTTGCGCTCGAGTAGCGCGTTGGTCGTGGTGGTGGTGCCGTGGATGACGGCCTCGATCTGATCGAGCGGGACACCCGCGGCGGCGAGGGCTGCAAGCACCCCGAAAGCCTGGTTGTCCGGCGTCGTGGGCACCTTGGCGATGCGCACTTCGTCGGTGGCGGTGTCGTGGAGGATCAGGTCGGTGAATGTGCCCCCCACATCGACGCCGGCAATGTTCATGGCGGGAGTCTATCAAGGGCACCCTTGGTGAGGGCAATCGATGACAAGTGAGAAATGGTTTGCGTACTAAACCAATTCAGGTTGATTTCAGGGCGAACCGAGTGAGTTTCGCGGAACTGCTCTACTTGCCTCGGCTCCTGGTCTTACGCCCGCGCCTGAGCCGTTTTCATTTCTGGCGCTTTCAGCGCTGCCCATCTCCCACGCTGATCTCCGAGGCCTTCAGCCCGCCCATGCGCGCATGCACCCGCGGGCCGTCGGTCATCACCAGTACCAGCATCAGTTCGTCGGGCCGGGGTGAGTCCTGTACCCGGACTTCCATCGCGTCGAAGTGGCTGCGCACATAGGCGGCGTCGATATGGTGGACCGGGATGTCGATCGCCGTACCGGCCACGCCGATCTTCGCGGTGGACGGCACGATCGCCTTGGCGCCGCCGAGCACCTCGCGCATGGCGTAGCCGCCGGGCACGTGCCAGAAGGCGCCGTGTTCGAGTTCGCCGGCGATGCCCACGACCGTGCCCTTGCCGTAAGCCTCCACGCGCTTCGGATCGCCGCCCAGGGCGTCGACCAGCCGTCGCGCCATCTGCAAGCCGAGCGGCTTCAGCGCTTCCATGAACGGCTCGATGACTTCCACGTAGCGACCGGCGTAAGGATTGCGGATCACGGCGACGACCGCAGCCTTGCGATGCGGCACCGCCACCGGCATGCCGCCGTCGTGGAAACTTTCTTCGATCAGTGTACAGAGCTTACGCACCTCGACGGCCGGCAGTGCGCCGGCCCGGGGTGCCGAGGCGGTGCCTCCCGTGGCGACGGTATTGCTCATTCTGGCTACCTCTTGCGGAAAGGGAAGGACAGCTCGCACTGATCGGCGTCGGTCACCGGACCAGCGACCCGCACATGATGCCGCAGGCGCAGGCACGCGGCCTGGATCAGCCCGCGGCAGCGCATGACTTCGGCCACGCGCCAGCCCTGATCCAGCGCCGCATCGATGGTGGCGGCGGGGAGCGGCCCCACCGCCACCGTCACCAGCAGATCGCCGAGATCGGCGTCGTCGCGCAGCTCGCGCGCCGGGCGGCGGACGATGGCGGCGTGGTCGACGTTCACGGCGTTGGCGATCAGGGTGGCCGCGGCGTCCGCGGCGGCGCCGTTGGCCGCGAGCACGGTCACCGCGTCGGCGATGCCTAGCGATTGCGAGCGGCCGCGCCAGCCCGATGTGGCGACGCCGCGTACCAGGTCGGCATGACGCACCACGATCGAGCCGTGCAAGGCGCCATCGTCGACGCCGGCAATCCCGATCGCGAACGTTTCGCCCGGGCTCAGATGCAAGGCGATGTCGCCGCCATTGTTGACGCTGGCGCGACGCAGGGTCCGGCCATCGACCAGCGCCGCGAGGATCCCGTCGGCGACGGCACCTGCCACGGCCGCCATCGGTGTGATGAATACGGAGCGGTGCGGCCAGCACGCGGCGACCATGCGTCGCGCGATCGGACCGTCCAGCCGGGGCTCGATGCGCCCCAGCGGTTGCCGCAATGTCGGCAGTTCCTCTACCAGGGGCGCCAGCACTGTGTGGAATCGTGCCTGCGCTTGCGCATAGGCGCGTTCGACTTCGTTCCCCGCGTCGGACCACGCCTGGACGAGGAGGTCGATCGGGCCGTGCTGCAGATGCAGGGTTCCGTCTTCAAGGCGGCGTGCGGAAGCACCGCGCCATGCCTTGGGCGAGTGGTCCGCGGCCATCGCATCGGACGACGTGTTCGTGGCGTGCATTGCCGGTCTCCGGTTCAGCCCTGGCACGGATCCAGCGGCCAGGGATTTTCCAGCGGCCAGTCGAAAGCCTTGCGATCCGATCTCCGCAGCACCTCCTCCAGCGCGACGATGCTGCCGAGATGGCCGCCGAGTTGCCGGTAGTGCTCGCGCGTGAGGCTGAACTCGATCGGGGCCACCAGCGCCGGGGTCGGCACCGACCCGAACGAGTGATCGGGCATGCGCGCAACATCGACCATCAGCGTGATGCCGCCGCCCGGCCACACATAGGTGGGCGCGCCGCCGCAGGTTACACGCGTGAGCGCGGCCTTGACCGAGCGCGTGAGCTGCACCGGGTTATCGGTGACACCGGCGCGCAGGCTGCCGCCGGCACCGCCCATGAACAGCACGGTGCACAGCGCCGGTTCGCAGTTCTCGGCGATGCGTTCGACCGCGTCGGTGATCGCCGGCGGCATCGCGCCCGGCACCGGCCGCAACTGCTCGTCGAGCACGAACCACGCGGCCTGCTCGCCGGTGGTCGAGACCATCAGCAAGGTCATGCCCGGCCACGCGGTTTCCGGTTCGATGCGCTCGATGATCTCGAGCGGGTCGGTGATGTCGGTGCCACCCCAGCCCGAGCCGGGTTGCGCCACCTTGAAGTAGCGTCCGGGCGTGGACTTGCGGCCACGCACGCGGATGCCGGCCGGGCGCATCGACAGGAACCGGCCGGCCTGATGCTCGGTGAGCACGCCGGTGATGTGGTCGTCCACCACGATCACTTCATCGGCGTGGCCGAGCCACTGCTTCGCGAACATGCCGATGGTGGCCGACCCGCAGCCCACGCGCATGCGGTCTTCGCGTTCGCCGTCCACGATCGGCGCCGCGGCCGACTGGATGATGACCTTCGAGCCGCCGTCGATGGCAACCTCGACGGCTTGCTTGTTGCAAAGCTGTTCCAGCGCCGCACAGGTGACCCGGCCCTCGCGTTTGGCGCCGCCGGTGAGGTGGCGCACGCCGCCCAGCGCCAGCATCTGCGAGCCGTACTCGGCGGTGGTGACGTGCCCGATCTGCTCGCCGTCGATGCGCACGGCCGCCTGCTCGGGGCCGAGATAGCGATCGGTGTCGATCTTCACCTTCACGCCGCAGTAGCTGAAGATGCCCTCGGTCACCACGGTGACCATGTCGATGCCGGCATGGCGGCTGGATACGATGAACGGCGCCGGCTTGTAGTCGGGATAGGTGGTGCCGGCGCCGATGCCGGTCACGAACACCGGCGGGTCGGCGAGCACTTCGCCGGTCCAGTCGGCCGCGCGATCGAGAAAGCGCACCACCTTGCCGCCTTGCGCTTCCACGCGTTGCGCGATCACCAGTGGATCGACGCGCACCAGCGCACCATCGGCATTTGCATAGCGATCGCACGCACCGGTCTTGCCGGGGCGGATGACGCACAAAACCGGGCAGGCGTCGCAGCGGACGTTGCCTGCCGGCACCGGCTGGTCGAAGGAGTCGCCGGGTTCGGCGAGATCGTCACGCACGATACGGATCCCCGCTGTGGATCGGCGAGTGCACGACGATGCTCGGCCGCGCCGTCATGGTCGAAGCGAGCAACGCGGCGCGCAGCCGATGCGGCAACACCGGTACGCGGGTGACACGCACCCCGGTTGCATGCCGGATGGCGCCGAGAATTGCCGGTGGCGTCGCGATCAGCGCCGGCTCGCCGATCCCCTTGGCGCCGCCCGGCCCGAGCGGTTCGCGATCCTCGATCAGGATGGTTTCAATCGGCGGGATATCGCCGATGGTGGGAATGAGATAGTCATGCAGGTTCTCGGTACGGCCGGCGATGTATTCCTCCATCAGCGTCATGCCCAGGCCCTGCGCGATGCCGCCGTGGATCTGGCCCTCCACCTGCTGCGGATTCAGCGCGCGCCCGACATCGTGCGCCGCGATCATGCGCACCACCGTCGTTGTGCCCAGATCGAGGTCGACATCGACCACGGCAATCTGCGCCGCGAAGCCGTAAGTCGCATAGGGAATGCCCTGGCCATCGGCATCCAGCGGCGTCGTTGGCGGATCGAAGCGACCGGTGCCGATCAGCACGTCGCCGCGTTCGTTGGCGGTGAGCGTGGGCAGATCGATCACGTGCTGATCGCGATCGTCGTCGATCAGAAGCTGATCGTGGACCAGGGACAGCGTCGCGGGTTCGCTGACGCCAGCGAGTGCGAGGATGCGGCGCCGCAGGTCGCGCCCGGCAAGTTCGGCCGCCTTGCCGGAGACGAACGCCTGCCGTGAAGCCGACGACTTGCCGGCATCGGGCGTGCGATCGGTATCGCCCATCACGTAGCCGAACTGCGCCAGCGGCAGCCCCACGGCGTCGGCGCAGACCTGCAGCATGGTGGTGTTGGTGCCCTGGCCGATGTCCGCGCAGCCGTTGTAGAGCGTGACGGCGCCGTCGCGGGCGATGCCGACCCGCATCGTCGATGGATTCGACAGCGCGGTGTTGCCGATGCCATACCACATGCAGCCGATACCGGCGCCGCGTCGCGTTCGCTGTTGCAACGCGTTGTGCGCACCCGCGTCAGCCAGTGCCCGGGTCCAGTGCGGTTGCAAGGCATCCAGGCACTGCACCAGCCCGCAGCTCGCCTCCAGCAACTGTCCGGTCGCGGTCGTGTGGCCGACGCGCAACGCATTGCGCCGCCGGATCTCGAGTCGGTCCAGACCGAGTTGCTGCGCGATGTCGTCGAGCAAGGTCTCGTGCGCGATCGCCGCTTGCGGCACGCCGAAGCCGCGAAAGGCACCCGCGACCGGTTCGTTGGTGAGATACGCGTGTCCATGCGTGTTCACGTGTGGCACCCGATACGGGCCCATGGCATGAACCGGCACGCGGTTGGCCACCGTCGGCCCCCAGCTCGCGTAGGCGCCGGTGTTGAACACGGCATCCACTTCCACGGCCTGAAGATGGCCCTCGGCATCGGCGCCGAAGCGCGCGTGTACCCGCGCAGGATGGCGCTTGGTGCTGGCCATCAGGCTTTCGGGGCGGGTGTACACGCATGCCACAGGCCGGCAGAGCAGCCACGCGGCGAGCGCGACCAGCGGCTGCACCGACAGGTCGAGCTTGCCGCCGAAGCCGCCGCCACACGCGGTCGGCACGATGCGCACCTGCGCGGGGGCGAGTCGCAGCACGCTCGCCACTTCGTCGCGGTCCATGCAGGGCGTCTGGGTGGTGACGAAGACTTCGATCCGGTCGCCGACGCGGCGGGCGAACCCGGCTTCGGGCTCGATGTAGGCGTGCTCGACGAAGCTGGTTTCGAACGTGCCTTCGGCGATCGCGGCGCAGGTGGCCATCGCCGCCGCGGCGTCACCGCAACGGACCCGGCCTTCGACCAGGAAGTTGCCGGGCTTGTCGGCCTGCACCAGCGCCGCATGGGCCGCGCGCGCAGCATCGATGCCGATTATGGGTGGATCGATCGCCCACGTGATCGGCAATGAGGCATCGGCGATCGCCTCCACCACCGCTCGCGTTCCCACCAGCGCGATCACCGCCTCGCCGCGATAGCGCACCTGGCCATCGGCCAGTACCGGTTGATCCTTGATGGTGGGGTAGATGCCGTAGCCGTTGAACGGCACGTCGCGGGCGGCCAGAATCCTCGCGAGACCGAGATGTGCCGCGAGTACCGCATCCATGTCGCCGAGCGTGAAGCGCGCTCGCGCGTGCGGTGAGCGCACTACTCGCAGCCAGAGCGCATCGACGGGAATGACGTCGGCGCCGAAGCGATCGATCCCGGTGATCTTGGCGACACCGTCGACCTTCGGGGCGTTGCTGCCCAGCGCGCCGCCGCACGGCGGCTGCTCGGGCATCTCGACCGCCTGCGCCGCGGCGAGCACGGCATCGATGATCTTGCGATAGCCGGTGCAGCGGCACAGCACGCCGCCGAGTCCGTCCAGCACCTGCGCTTCGGTCGGCTGCGGATGACGGGCCAGCAAGTCGGTGGCGGCGACCAGCATGCCGGGCGTGCAGATGCCGCACTGCGCGCCCAGATGGCGATGGAAGGCGACCTGTACGCGCGACAGGATGCCGCCTTGCGCCAGACCCTCGACCGTGGTGACGTGGCGTCCGGCAACTCGCGCGAGCGGCGTCAGGCAGGCACAGACCTGGCGACCGTCGAGCAGCACCGTGCAACTGCCGCAGTCGCCGGCATTGCAACCGATCTTGGTGCCGGTGAGGCGCAGTTCATCGCGCAGCACATCGGCCAGCCTGGAGGCGGGCGCCGCGGTCGCGGTCACGTCGCGGCCATTGACCGTGAAGGCGGTGACCGTGTCCGGCAGGCTGATGTCGTTCACGCGCGGGCCCCCAGTTCGTTCAGCAGGCGGCGCAGCAGGGTGAGCGTGGCGTCGCGACGATACTCGCGCGAGGCGCGCACGTCGTCGATCGGTGCCAGAGGGGTGAGGTGCGATGCCGCGACCACGGCGCCAAGTTGCGCGTTGGCCGGGCACGACAGCAGCGACGCTTCGAGTGCCGGCAGGCGCCGCGCCACTGGCGAACACGACCCCACCGCCACCCGCGCCGCCGTGACGATACCGGTGTTGCTCGTCTCGATCACCGCCGAGGCCATGGCGATCGAGACCACGAGATAGCGGCGGGCGCCGAGCTTCAGGAAATGTCCCGCTGCGGCGCGGGCCGGTTTCGGCACCAGGATCGCCGTCATGATCTGACCGGCCTGCAAGGCGGTGCGGCGCGGTCCGAGAATGAAGTCCTCCAGCGCGAGCGTCAGGGTTGCGGTGGCAGAACGAAGTTTCACTCGTGCGCCGAGGGCAAGCAGCGGCGGCACGCCATCGGCGGCGGGCGAGGCATTGCACAGATTGCCGCACAGCGTGCCGGCGTTCTGGATCTGAACCCCACCGATCTCGCGCGCGGCCAGGCGCAGCCCGTTGAACAGCGGCGGCAGGTGGGTCGCCTCGAGCACATCGGTCCAGGTGGTCATCGCGCCGATGCGCCAGTGATCCGGATGCTCGGTGATGCCGCGCAGTTCGACGAGTGCGCTCAGATCGAGCACGTCGTCGGTCAGCGGCTTCCCGACCCGCGCCGGATAGTGGTCGGTGCCGCCGGCGAGCACGACATAGGAATGCGATCGCAATGCATCCAGCGCGGTCGGCAGGTCGGCGGGGCGGAGGTACTGGCTCACTGGGGTTCGAGGGGATGATTTTCTGTCCGCATAATAGCGCCCGGTTGCAAGCGAGGCTTCCCTCATCCCCGACCCTTCTCCCGGAGGGAGAAGGGTGTAGTAGTCTTCCTCCCCCCCGGGAAGGGCGCAGTAGTCTTCCCTCTCCCCCCGGGAGCTGACCTTTGCGCATGCTGGACGCGGTTCTTCGCTCCCAGTCCCGCGTCGCGGTTAGTTACCCTGTCGTGCGAAGTGCCGAGGCTGTAATCGCAGTTGCCTTGGACTTCGCCCGAGCGGTCTATCGTGGGGTGCCCGCTC